>CAMBSS010000062.1 GCA_945870465.1 Bordetella parapertussis
CGGCGGCATGATAGGGCCAGCACTTCTCATGTGGGGATTGTCCAGAATGCCCGCAGCGGGAGTATCGCTGCTCCTGAATGCGGAAGGCGTGTTTACCGCATTGCTCGCGTGGTTTGTGTTTCGCGAAAACTTCGACCGGCGTATCGCGCTCGGCATGGTAATGATCATAGCCGGCGCGGTGGTCCTGTCGTGGCCGACTGAAGCCAAGTGGGCCGACATGCTGCCCGCGCTTGCCGTACTGGGCGCCTGTCTCGCCTGGGGCATGGATAATAATTTCACGCGCAAGGTAGCGCTTGGAGACGCACTTTACATTGCGATGGCCAAGGGCCTGGCCGCGGGCATAACCAATCTCGCTCTCGCGCTGATAGCCGGCGCGACGCTGCCCTCCCCCGCAATTGTGCTCGCGGCGGGCACGCTGGGGTTGCTCAGCTATGGCCTGAGCCTGGTGCTGTTCGTTGTCGCGTTGCGGGAACTGGGCACAGCCCGTACCGGCGCCTACTTTTCGATAGCGCCATTCTCCGGCGCGCTGATCGCCATCGCCTTACTGGGCGAACCCGTCACGCTGCCGCTCGTCGCCGCGGGCGTTTTGATGGCACTGGGCGTATGGCTGCACCTCACCGAGCAGCACGATCACGAGCATGCGCATGTGCCGGTCGAGCACGAACATGAGCACACGCACGATCCGCATCATCAACATTCCCATGCCGATCCCGTAGCGTCGGACACGCGCCACGCTCACTGGCACCGACATGAGCGGATGACGCACAAACATCCACACTATCCGGACGCACATCACCGCCATAGTCATTGAACCGACTGGGGCATAATGTCGTGCATGGACGACCCCGCAACTGCCGCCCCCGCCAACGCCGAGCAGGACTTCCAGCAGCATCTCACCGCCGCGACGCCGCACGCTTTTGTGACGCCGTCGCTCATGGCGATCAACGTGACCGTGTTTGCGGTGATGGCGGTACTCGGCATCAGCATTGCCGGTGGGCGGGCGGAGGAATACCTGCGCTTTGGCGCCAATTTCGCGCCGCTCACCACGGGAGGCGAATGGTGGCGGCTGTTCACGTGCACGTTCATCCATTTCGGCATCGTGCACCTTGCTTTCAACATGTGGGCTCTGTGGGACAGTGGCCGGCTCACCGAAAGACTGTTCGGCAACGCGTGGTTCGCCGTGATCTACGTGTTCGCAGGGCTCTGCGGCAGCAGCCTCAGCATGCTGTGGAACCAGAACGTCATCAGCGGCGGCGCTTCGGGCGCGGTATTCGGCGTGTTCGGCGCGCTGCTCGCTTACATGACGGCGCAGCGCGGCTCGATACCGCCGCAAACGCTCAATCACCTGCGCATCAGCACTTCCACCTTTGTCGTGTACTCGCTGTTCTACGGTTTTGTGCAGTCCGGGATCGACAATGCGGCGCACGTGGGCGGGCTGGCCGGAGGTTTTATCATGGGACTGGCGCTGGCGCGGCCGCTGACGGGACCGCAGCGGGACAGCGGACAACTGCGCCGCATCGTCATCGCCGTGGCACTGGTGGCAGTAACGCTACCCACCGCGGCGCTGTTCACGCCCGACACGTCGCGGATTTACAGCCAGGCGCGCGAACTGCAAAAAGAAATCGAAACTTTCAGCGCCGAGGAAAAACGCCTGCAGGCGGCCTTTCTTGATATCGCCGAGCAATCACGCGCCAAAAAAATCGATGCCGCCGCGGCGCTTGCGCAACTGCGCGCGGACATACTGCCGGCATGGGACAAGGCGGTGGCGCGCCTCGCCGGCCTGGAGCTTGATGCGAAGGCGCCGGCACGCAAGGATTACGACATGATATTACGCTACGCGACCGCGCGCCGCGACGGCATGCGGGCGGTGGTCGACTATCTGGCGACCAACAACCCGGCCATGGAACGCAGGATCGCCGAGCAACGCGAAATTGCCGCCGACGCGCTCAAGCAATACCAGGCGCTGCAGAAAAAATAATCAGCGCACGGCAGCGAGCTTGCCAGCGCGCTTCAATGCGTCGGCCGCCGCGATACGCGCGCGTATGGCGGGGATAGCTTCAACCGTTGCCGCTTCGCCGGCGGCGATGGCTTCGATCTTTGCCGAGAAATCGAGCGAGCGCGTGCGCGGTGTGGCAGGCCGGATGGCGATATCGGCTGCATCGACTTCGCTGCTGCCGCGCCACGACACATCGACCGCGATCACCACGTCGGCACCCATGCTGCGCGCGACCGGCACCGGCACCCGGCTCGACACACCGCCGTCGATGTACTCCCGCCCGTCGATCAACACCGGCCAGAACACGTTCGGGATGCTGCTCGAAGCGCGCACGGCAAGCCCGGTATTGCCGCGATTGAATACCGTCATGCGGTTGGTTGCCCGCTCGGTGGCGACCACCGCGAACGCGCGGTCGAGCGCTTCGATCGAGCGGTTGCCGAGCGCGTTGTTGACGTAGTACTGCAACGCCTCGCCCTGTACGCGGCCCGGGCCAAACAGGGTGACGTCAATCAGATCGTTGTCTTCAATGCCAAGCGCCATCACTTCGAGCTCCTGCGCATTGTTGCCGCCGGCGTACAGCGCGGCGACCACCGAACCCGAGCTGCTGCCGACGACGATTTCGGGACGTATGCCAGCGGCCTCGAGCGCCTTGATGACGCCAACGTGAGCGAAACCGCGCGAGCCGCCGGCGCCGAGCACGAGCGCCACCACCGGGCTGGCGGCTCGCAGCGGAGCAATGGCGACCGCGCGCGGCTGCGCGAGCTCGGTATATTCTCGCGGCGCGGTCGTGCAGCCGGCCAGCGCCAGCGCCAGCGAAAACGAAAGTGTCTTGTACAGCATGCGCGTTAGAGTACCTCAATACCGTTCTGTTCCCAAGTTCCGCTGAGTTCCGTTTCTCCGCCGGCTTGCGGCATAATTACGCACTTCAGCGGCCGCACCGAGCCGCGCTCACCGGAGGAAACTGATGAATCGCATCATGCAGTGGATTTGCGCCGCAATCCTCGTCGCTCTGGCCGCTGCCGCGGTAGCGCAAAACTACCCGACCAAGCCGATCCGGCTGATCATGCCAAACGCCCCCGGCAGCGCGAACGATACGCTTGGGCGCATAGTGGCCATCCATATGGGCGAAGCGCTGGGCCAGCAGATCGTGCTGGACAACCGCGCCGGCGCCGGCGGACTGCTGGGCATGGAAATCGGCAAGAACGGCGCGCCCGACGGCTACACGCTGGTGGCGGCCTCCACCGCGGCGATGTCCATCGCGCCGCATATCTACAAGAAGCTGCCGTATGATCCACTCAACGATTTCGAGTTCATATCGCTCTACGCAGCCACGCCCAATGTGCTGGTGGTCAACCCCAACGTGCCGGCGAAAAACATGAAGGAGTGGCTCGACTGGGTCAAGGCCAGCGGCAACTCGCTCAACATGGCGTCAGCCGGGGCCGGCTCGCAAAGCCACCTGACTGGCGTTGCTTTATTGACTGATACCGGCCTGCAATCGACCCACGTACCTTATAAGGGCGGCGGCGCGTCGGTGGCGTCGGTAGTGGGCGGCGAATCACAGTGGACGATCACGCCGGCGCCGGCCGTCATGTCGCTGATCAAGGGCGGCCGATTGCGCGCGCTCGGCCAGAGTTTGCCGCAGCGCACTGCACTGTTGCCGGACGTGCCGTCGATCAAGGAAACGGTACCCACGTTCGACTACAGCGGCTGGAACGGCCTGCTCGCGCCCAAAGGCACGCCGAAAGCGATCCTCGCCAAATTACGCGCGACGCTGCTCGAAGTCGCCAATAAACCGCAACTCAAAGAGCAATTCGCTGCCCAGGGCGCGCAGGTGGTCACCAATACGCCCGAAGAATTCCGCAAGTTCGTGCGCGATGAAATCCAGACTACCGGCAAAGTTGTCCGCGCCGCGGGGCTCAAGGTCGAGTAGCCACGCACGAGTCACCTGATTCAATCAATCGCAACACTTCCAGGAAAATACACCGCATGAGCAATTACCCCGTCAAAGTCGGCATCGTCGGCCTCGGCCGCTGGGCCACCGTGCTGACGCGCGCCGCCGCCAAATCGGACAAGATCAAAATCGTCGCCGGCTTCAGCCGCTCGGCAGAAAACCGCAGCGCATTCGCGCAGGAAATGGGTGTGCCCGCGGCGCCCGACCTGCAGGCCCTGCTCGCCGACCCGGAAATCAAGGGCGTGATACTCACGGTACCCAACGAACAGCATCTGCCGCTCGCCGAAGCGGTCGCCAAAGCCGGCAAGCATGTGTACACCGAAAAGCCGATTGCGAATACGCTCGCCGACGGACTGCGCATCGCGGCGCTGGAAGAAAAATACGGCGTCAGCGTGACGGTCGGCCACAGCGCGCGCCTGATGGCCGGCATCCGCATGATCAAGAAGAAAATCGACGACGGCGAACTCGGGCGCGTCGCGTTCATGGAAGCGAATTTCTCGAACGAGCGCGCGCTCGAACTCACGCCGCAGACGTGGCGCTGGTACAAGGACCGCGCGCCCGGCGGCCCGCTGTCGCAGCTGGCGATCCACCAGTTCGACGTGCTGCATTATCTGGGCGGTGAAATCAGCGAAGTCACGTCGATGGCTTCAAAACTCTCGCCGGTCGGCGCCGAAGTCGACGACCAGTCGATGACGTTGATGAAATTCGCCGACGGCAAGATAGCTTACGTCGGTTCATGCTGGACTTCGCCCGGCATCTTCGCAGTGCGCGTGTTCGGCGCCAAGGCCCTCATGCATTACGAAATCGATTTCGGCGCCTGGGACACTCCCGACCAGCTGCATAAAACTTCCACGCTGTATATTCAGCGTGGCAAGAACGGCTACGGCAAGCGCGAGGAAATCACGCTGCCGGCGAGCGACATGTTCTGCGCCGAGCTCGAGATGTTCGCCGAGAGCTGCGTGAGCGGCAAAGTGCGCGAATTGTCGGCCCACAACGGCAACGTTGCGGTTGCGGTTGTTTACGCGGCCTTGCGCTCGATTGAGCGCAACGGGCAGGCGGTGAAGATCGCCGATATCATCAGCGAAACGAAGGCTAAAATCTAAAGGTCAGCCACTATGCTACCCACCCGCCACTTCAGCGACCTCACGCAACCCGAGATCGCGCAGCAGCTGAAGAAGAATCCGCTCGTCATCCTGCCCGCCGGCAGCGTCGAGCAGCATGGCCCGCATCTGCCGACCGGCACCGACATCTACGCGAGCCAGGTCATAGGCAACGCGGTCGCCGAGCGCATGGACGGGCTGCTGCTGCCGGCGACGCCGTTCGGCGTGACGCCCATGCACATGCCGTTCGAAGGCACCATCACACTGTCGCCTGATACTTATATGCGCGTGGTCACCGAAACCTGCCAGTCCACCGCGCAGCACGGCGCCAAGTACCTGCTCATCATCAACTGGCATGAAGGCAACATCCCGTCGCTGGCGATCGCCTCCGAAGCGCTGCATCGCGAACACGGCATGACGGTACTCACCGTGCAGGCGTGCTATGTTGCGGCCGAACTCTACGGCCACGATTGCGGCGGCCTCACGCACGGCGGCGAAATCGAAGCGCTGGCGGTACTCGCTTACCGCCCTGATTTGGTGCATCTCGACCGTATTGATTACTCGTCCGACCACTCGCATGGCCGCAAATGGGACAAGCTGCGCCGCACGCGCAGTTACCAGCCGGTGCTGACCGACATCCGCACCATCGCGGAAACCGGCTGGTACGGCGCGCCCGAGCACGCCACGGTGGCCAAAGGCATCAAAATGCTCAACGATATTGCGGATGCCATCGCCAAAGAAGCGACCGAGATTTTCCGCTTGCTCGACGAAGCGCAGGGCGGCACCGCCGAAATCAAGCATCTTAAGAGTGCCTAACCTAGTGAAACGCGTGTTTCACTAGGTTAGGCACTTAAGGTCGCCGGCTGATGCAACACACCTTTATTTGGAACATTGCGACGGGTGTCAGCGCATCCAGTGTATAGTCGCCATTCGGCTGGGGTAGCACGCCCGTAAGTTTCGCGTAAGCTTACTCGCACAAACTCCTGTCTCGCTTTTCCACGAGGCGGTCATCGTGGTCCATTCAAGGAGTTCGCGATGCAAGGTTCCAATATTTCCGCAGCAAGTAAAGGCGCCAAATGGGACGCGCCCCGTTTCGGCCGCCTGCTGGTTTTTATATTCAGCGCCGGTTTCCTGTGCCCGAACGTGTGGATTGAGGGCATGGATATCATGGCCATGCACGACAAGAACGACGCCGGCATCGACCGTTAAGCGAAAAACCAGGATTGTTCATTACGCCACGCGAGATGCTTCGCGTGGCGTAAATTTTTCAGCCCGGCGGCCAGCGGAACTTGCGGCCCGCCAGTATGTGCATGTGGAGGTGGAACACCGCCTGGCCGCCTTCCTTGCCGTTGTTGATGACGAGCCGGAAAGCGCCGTCTATTTTGAGGTCGCGCGTGATCTTGCCGGCCGCCAGCAGCATGTGTCCTAGCAGCGCCTGGTCTTCGGCCGCCGCGTTCGACAGCATGTCGACCGGCTTCTTGGGTATCAGCAGTATGTGCACCGGCGCCTGCGGGTTCACGTCCCTGAACGCCAGGCACAACTCGTCTTCGTAAACGATATCGGCCGCAATCTGCCGGTTGATGATTTTGCTGAAGATGGTGTCCAACGCCTTGCTCCGTGATTTCCCGTTAATCCTGCTGCGCGCTACTTTTTCACCGCAACTGCGTTCGCCGCGCTCCACGCCACGATCGCATCGATGAGTTCGCCGCTTGCCCCCGCCAGCGCGCGCACGCCGCCCTCGGCGTTGGCGCTGGACGCCGGCTTCTCGACCGTAAAAGTCTTCTGCGCCTGCAGCGTCCGCTTGGCCACGTTGACCAGGCTCGCGCGTGCGACGACCATCGCGCGGCTGGCCGCGGTGGTATCGAAGACCTGGCTGAATTCCTCAAGCTCAATGCGCAATGCGTAATCCGCGGTCGCACTGTCGGCGATACCGAGGATGCCGCTGTCGCTGGCAGCCGCCAGTTGCGCGCGCAGCCGTTGCGTCAGCAATGCCGCCGGCGGCGCCGCCCAGCGGCTGCTCGCATAAGTCAGCTGCCGCGCGCTGTCGTGGTAGTTCAGCCGATACACGATGAAATTGGATTCGAGCCAGCTCGGCGCGGCGACCGCATGCACCAGCACGCTTGCCTTGATGCGCGGCTGGTTGGCCGCCGCAGCCGGCGACGCACCCAGATCATAGGTCGCGGCCGCGTCCTTCTTCTCCGGCCCCACCGAGCACGCGGCCAGCGTCAAAGCCGTCAGCATTACGATGATATTTTTCATTTGCTCCCCCGCGGCGCCGCGAAGCCCGCTTCGCCGGGGCCCGGCGGCAGCGGGTTACGGCCGAAAATAAAGCTGGCTGGTTGTTCGTTAATTTCATTAAGCAAGCGCTCGAGCCCGCGCGACGAGCGCTGCACGTCGTCCAGCAGCACGTTTAGCCGCGGCACCGACTCATTGAGCATGATATCGGACAGCGCGGCGCCGCTGTTGGTCAAGCGTTCGGCGCCTTGCGCGGCGCGCTCGAACGCTTCGACGCGCTGGTTCATATTGGCGAGCAGCGTGTCGGCCCTCTTCAGCACCACCCCGGTGTCATTCACCAGCGCCGGCAACGCCTTGATGGCCGGCTCCATGGCAGCTGCAATGGTGGCGAATTTGCCGGTCGCCTGGTCGAGATTGCGCAATGTGCTTACCAGTTGTTTCTGGTTGTCGTCGCTCAACAGCTCGTCAACGCGCTTGGCGGCCTTGTTGAAACTTACGATCATCTCCTGGCCCGCTTCGCTCACGTTGTCCATGAACGACTGCCTGACCTCGATGCGCGCGAGTTGATCGCCTTCGGCTTTGAGCGGCGCCGGCTTTTTGCCGTCGTCGTCCAGAATCACGTAAGCAAGACCGGTCACGCCCTGCGAGCCCAACTGCGCGTAAGTGCCCTGGCTCAACGGCGTGCCGGTCTGCACCAGGACCCGGATCAGAATGGCGCGCGCGTCGTCCTTGTCGAACTTGATGTCCACCACCTTGCCGACCGTCACGCCGCGGTAGCGCACCGGCGCCTGCGCGTTGAGTCCCGACACCGGGTGGTGCGAAACCAGCAGGTATTCGTTGTTTTCCACCGTATCGCCGCTGAACCACAGCGCGGCCACGACCACGCCAATGCCGAGCAGGATGGTGAACAATCCCGCCGCCAGTGCATAAGCCCTGTTTTCCATGCTTGCTTACTCCCTTTAAAAGCTGCCGCCGGGCGCTGGTGCACCAGGCTTGAAGCAACCGTCAGGTCATCGACACGATGGCATTGACCGCCCGCACTGCTTCGAGCGCGCGCCGCCCGCGCTCGCCCATGAAAAAATTGCAGATAAAAGAATGCGGGTTGGCCACCACTTCATCCAGCGTGCCGACGATTTCCAGGCGCTGATCGCACAATACCGCGACCCGGTCAGAGAGCGCCACCAGCGTGTCGAGGTCGTGCGTCACCATTACCACCGTCAGCTTCAGCTCGCGATGCAATTCCTTGATCAGCGTCACGAAACTCTCGCTGCGGTCGGGATCGAGGCCGGCCGTCGGCTCGTCGAGAAACAGCAGTTCCGGCTCTAGCGCGAGTGCGCGCGCCAGCGCGATGCGCTTGATCATGCCGCCCGACAGCTCGGCCGGCATCTTGGACGCGTGACGCGGCTCTATCCCCACCATGTCGAGTTTCATCATGACGAGATCGTGGATCAACCCCTCGTCGAGCGCGCGCAGTTCGCGCAGCGGCAACGCGACGTTGTCATACACTGTCAGCGCGCTGAAGAGGGCGCCCTCCTGGAACAACATGCCCCAGCGGTCGCGCAGCTTGCGCAACTGGCTGGCATTGCTGCCGTGCAATGAGACGCCGAACACGCGCACCTCGCCGCGCGACGGCCGCTCCAGGCCCAGCATCTGGCGCAGCATCGTGGTCTTGCCGCTGCCAGAACCGCCCACCAGCGACATGATTTCGCCGCGCCGCACGCACAAATCGATATTGCGATGCACGACGTTGTCGCCGAACTGCGTCCACAGGCCCTTCACCTCGATGATGCAATCTTCCATCAGCTGATGCCGATGTCTTTGAACATGATGGCGAAGATCGCATCGACGATGATGACGACGGTGATCGACGTCACTACCGAATTGGTGGTGCCGATGCCGAGGCTTTCGGTATTGGGCTCGATACGCAGGCCAAAATGGCAGGCGACGAGCGCGATCAGGAGGCCGAACACCGCGCCCTTGCCGAGGCCCAGCCACAGGTTGGCGATCGGCACCGCATCGGGCAGGCTCGACAGAAAGTAGGCATAGCCGATGCCGAGCTCGGCCTGCGCCGACACCATGCCGCCGATCATGGCGATGGAATTTGTCCACAACACGATCAACGGCATGGAGATGGCCAGTGCCAGCATTTTCGGCAATATCAGGCGCAGCGTCTGCGGAATCCCCATGACCGCCATCGCATCGAGTTCCTGCGTGACGCGCATGACGCCCAGTTGGGCGGTAATCGCCGACCCTGAGCGCCCGGCAATCAGGATAGCCGCCAGCACCGGACCGAGTTCGCGCACGACACTGATGCCGAGAATGTTGATGATGAATGCGTCGGCGCCGAACAGCTTCAGCTGCTGCGCCGACAGATAAGAAAGCACGACGCCGACCAGGAAACCGACCAATGCCGTAATGCCGAGCGCCTGGGTACCGGTGCGGTAGATGTTGGACGAGATCTCGCGCCACGGAATGAGGGCCGGCCGCCGCACCATATTGCCGGCATCCAGCACGACCTGGCCCAATACCATGACCATGGTCGTGAAGTGGTCGACCACCCGCAGCACCTTGCGGCCGATTGCCACAATGATCCACAACGGGTCGCGGGGCGCTGCCGCAACCGCCGGATCGGCCGGTATCTCGAGATGCCTGAAAATCGCCTCGTGCTCGGGTTTAAGCGTGAGGTGGGCGGCGCGCTGCCGGCCCCAGGCGCGCCACAACAGCATCGCTCCCGCATGGTCTATCACCGCGACCTCGCGCAGATCCCACTGCGAATTCCGGTCCGTCGCGTATTCGCCCAGCCGTGGCACGAGCTCGGCCAGGCGCAGTTCCAGCCCGCGTAAATTCCACGCCCCGCTCAACACCAGGCAGCGCGCGCGGCCGGCTGCCGTAACTAACCTGACTTCAGGCTCCAGGCTAGCCTCGGACGCGGAATTCGGCATAAGTGAGCGCTTATTTTCTTCGGGAACAGGACGGGTTTACCCGCTGTAGCTACCTGATTAAGAAACGTTTTTATCTTATCCGTATGGACGCAACAAGTCAAAAATTCAGTCGCTTGACAGTAATTTGGTGCGGTGCAATAAAAAAGTCTTGACTTGCGACTCCCAACCCATATAATTTGCTTTGTGCGATGCGGCAATTCCGCGATTTCAAATTCGCAGCGCAGTGGTTCCGCGAAGCAAACAGATGATTTTAATGTCTTTTTTTATAAGGAGATTCAAATGTTCCAAACTCCCGAACAGATTATGGCACTCAATAAAGCCAACCTGGAAGCCGCGGTCCGCTTTGCCGGTATCGCGCTGGAAGGCGCCGAGCGCATGCTCGAACTGCAACTGAAAACCGCGAAAAGCGCGTTTGCCGACGGCGTGCAGCAAGCCAAGGTAGTGACCGAAATGAAGGACGTGCAGGAATTCGCGCACCTGAAGAACACGATGGCCCAGCCGACCCTGGAAAAAGCCACCAGCTACGTCAAGAGCATTTACGACGTCGCCGCCGCGACCCAGTCGGAAATCAACAAACTGGTCGAAGAGCAAGTCGCCGAGTTCAACAAGAAAATGGTGACGAGCCTCGACAAAGTCGTGAAATCGGCCCCGGCCGGTTCCGAAGTCGCCGTTGCCGCCGTCAAATCGGCGATCACGGCGGTCAATTCGGCCTACGACAACATGTCCAAATCGGCCAAGCAGTTCGCCGACATGACGCAGGCGAATGTCGAAGCCGCGACGACCCAGGCTGTGCACGCGACGAAGAAAAAAGCCGCTTAATTCCGGCTCCAGCAGCAAATAAAAAACCCGGGCGATGCCCGGGTTTTTTTTCGTTCACGGAAACCTATTCGGGGATTTACGCCCGGCAGGAAGTCCCCTTGGGGGACAAGGGACGTGCCCCTTGTTCGTAAAATGGGATTTTCACGCCTTAACCCTATCGAGCTTGATAGGGTTAAGGCGTTTCTGCCCACCCGAAACCGAGGCTGACGACCCCGCTTTTGAGTGCTGCGATCGCCGCCGGTATGCTCTGCGCTTCGCCACGCACGCCGAGCTCGATATAGCGGTCGGTTTCGCTCATGTGCGGCAGGCTGAATACTTTCAGACCCGGAAACCGCGCGAGCGTTGCGTTCATCAAGTCGATCAGCTGGCTCTCCCCCGCCCCGCGCACGACGATCGCGCTTTCGGCGACGCTGCCGGCGGCGTGCTGGTCCGCATACCAGTTGTCGAGCACCCACGCCATCATCGGCCACGCCATCTGCGGAAAACCCGGCACGAAATGATGGTGCCGCATGCTGAATCCCGGGATCCGGTTGTACGGATTGGGAACGATGCGGCTGCCGCGCGGGAATTCGCCCATCTTCAAGCGCTGCGGCGTGATGTCGGTAACGAAGCGCGCGCGGATCTCGGCTTCGGCGTCGGGATGCAGGTGGAGTTCGACGCCGGCTGCATCGGCCGCGCATTGCCGCGTGTGGTCATCGGGAGTGGCGCCGATGCCGCCGAAACTGAAGACGACATCGTCGGTGGCGAACGTACGCTTGAGCGTCGCGGTGATCAGCGGGGGTTCGTCGGCCAGATACTGGCACCAGGCGAGTTCCAGGCCGCGCTCGCCGAGCGTGGAGATGACCTGCGCCATATGCTTGTCCTGGCGTTTGCCGGACATGATTTCATCGCCGATGATGATTGCGCCAAATTGCATGGATAACCTTTAAAAACTCTTGAGCCGCCAAGGATTCATTTCAATACCCCCTTGAGGGATACGCGAAGGAAACAAGAAAACACAAACTGTGAACCGTAAACCGTAGGACGCGATTTCCTGGCGCAGGATCGCCTGTCGTTTTTTTGCCCTCCTTTGCGTCCTTCGCGTCCTCCGCGTCCTTCGCGGTTCAATGTCTTACTAACTGTGAATATAAGTCTCGAGCTGCTGGATCATGACCTGCTGCTCGGAAATCGTTTCCTTCACGAGGTCGCCGATCGACAGCACGCCGATCAGCTGGTCGTTCTCGAGCACCGGCAGATGGCGTATGCGCTTGTCGGTCATCAGCGCCATGCATTCTTCCACCGTGTTCTTTGGCTGCACGCAGACTACGCGTTCAGTCATGATTTCCTTGACCGGGGTGTCGTGCGACGACTTGCCCTGCAGGATCACCTTGCGCGCGTAATCACGCTCGGACAGGATGCCCGCGAGCCTGCCGTTCTCGACCACGAGCAGCGCGCCGATGTCTTTTTCCGCCATCTGCTTGAGCGCCTCGAAAACGCGCGTGTCGGGGCTGATGGTGCACAGCGCCTTGGTCTTGCCCTGCAGCAACTGCTTGACCGTTTTCATCGCATCCTCCGTTGGCTGTTTGGTTTCCAGTGTAATCCAATAATGCGCGGGCGCAAACGCCTGTGGCGGTTTATAGTTTGTCGGTCGCCGGCACCTGCCGCGCTTCCCCTGAGTCCGGACTCTTAACATGCGAAAATCGAACAATAGTTTCCTGCCCGATTTGTGGGCGCTGACCAAACCCTACTGGTTCTCCGAGGAGCGCTGGGCCGCGCGCGGCCTGCTGGCGGTCATCATCGCGCTTAATCTCGGGCTGGTCTATATCAGCGTCCTGCTCAACCAGTGGAACAACGATTTCTACAACACGCTGCAAAACATGGACAAGGACGGCTTTTTTCACCAGATTGCAAAGTTCGGCGTGATTGCCACTGCGTACATCATCGTTGCCGTCTACCAACTGTATTTGAACCAGATGCTGCAGATCCGCTGGCGCCGCTGGCTGACCGGCCGCTACCTCGCCGACTGGATTGGCGAGCGCACCTACTACCGGCTGCAACTCACCGACCGCGGCACCGACAACCCCGACCAGCGGATAGCCGACGACCTGGCGGCATTCTGCGACAAGACACTGAACCTGACGCTCGGGCTGATGTCGTCGGTGGTCACGCTGATTTCATTCGTCACCATCCTGTGGGGGCTGTCGGGCACGCTGACCTTTCCGCTCAACGGCAGCGAAATCAGCATTCCCGGTTACATGGTGTGGGTCGCGCTGGTGTACGCCATCGTCGGCACGGTATTGATACATGTGATCGGCTGGCCGCTGATCGGACTGAACTTCAACCAGCAGAAGTTCGAGGCCAACTTCCGCTTTTCACTGATCAGGTTCCGCGAGAACGCGGAATCGATCGCGCTCTACGCCGGCGAACCCGACGAGATACGCGGCCTCAATCATCGCTTTGCCGACGTCGTGGCGAACTGGTGGGCCATCATGAAACGCCAGAAGTTGCTGACGTGGTTCCGCTCCGGCTACAACCAGATAGCGCTCATCTTTCCGTTCGTGGTCGCCGCCCCGCGCTATTTCGCGGGCAGCATACAACTGGGCGGCCTGATGCAGACGGCGTCCGCATTCAACCAGGTGCAGGACGCGCTATCTTGGTTCGTCAACGCCTACACGCAGTTGGCGGAATGGCGGGCGACCGTCGAGCGCCTGACGACGTTCCGCAACGCGACTCACCGCGCCCAGCATGAAGCGCAAACCAGCGCCGGCGTGACAACCGCCACCAATGACGGTGAAACTTATACGGCGCGCGACGTCAAAATCGATCTGCCGGGCGGACAACCGCTGCTCGCGCCGTTCAGCGTTGAATTCAAGCCCGGTGAGAGCGTGCTCGTCACCGGCCCGTCCGGGTCGGGCAAAAGCACTTTGTTCCGCGCGCTCGCCGGCATCTGGCCGTTTGGCGGCGGCACCGTGGCGCGGCCGCACGACGGCCGCATATTGTTCCTGCCGCAGAAACCCTACCTGACAATAGGCACGCTGCGCGAGCAACTATGCTATCCCGCCGCCAGCGGCGCTTACAGCGACGACGCATTGCGTGCGGCGCTCACCGACTGCAGGCTGGAACACTTCACCGGCCGCCTTGACGAAGAACAGCACTGGGCGCAATTGCTCTCGGGCGGCGAGCAGCAACGCATTGCGTTCGCGCGCGCCCTGCTGCACAAACCCGGCTGGCTGTTCATGGACGAGGCGACTTCGGCGCTCGACGAAACGACGGAAGCGGCGCTCTATCACCTGCTGAAAGAACGGCTGCCGCGCACCACCGTAGTCAGCATCGGGCACCGCGCGAACCTGCGGCAGTTCCATCAGCGGCGGCTGGAAATACGCACGGACGGCGCCCGCGCCGGCACGCTCGAGTGGGCGACGTGAAAATCGGCCGCGCGCGGCACGGATTGAGCGTCTAAACCAGCCGCGCGTCGCTGTGGCGGCCGGCGAGAAGACGCACCAGGGCCGCCGTGTCCACCGGCTTGCTGAAGTAATGCCCCTGCATTTCGTCGCAATGATGTTCTTCCAGAAAGCGGTACTGCTCGCTCGTCTCAACCCCTTCGGCGATTACACGCAGGCGCAGGCTGTGCGCCATCGCGATCACCGCCTGGGTAATCGCTGCATCGTCTTTGTCGCCCGGCAGATCGAGCACGAATGAGCGATCGATCTTGACGCTGCTGATCGGGAACCGCTTGAGGTAGCTCAGCGACGAATAGCCGGTACCGAAATCGTCGATCGCAACGCGCACACCGAGCTGCTTCAATTGCTGCAGCACGCCGGCCGCGCGGTCCGCGTTGTGCATCACGGTGCTCTCGGTGATCTCGAGTTCGAGCAGCTGCGGGTCGAGGCCGGTTTCACGCAATATCCGCATGATGGCCGCCGCGAGCTCGTCGCGCGCGAACTGCCGCGCCGACAGATTGACAGCGACACCGATGGGCGGCAGACCCCGGGCAACCCAGCTCTGCGCCTCGGCGCACGCCGTGCGCAATACCCACTCGCCGATGGAAGCGATCAGCCCGGTCTCTTCGGCGAGCGGAATGAACTGCGCCGGCGGCACCATGCCGATGTCGGGGTGCTGCCAGCGCACCAACGCTTCCACGCCGGTGATGCGGCCGCTGCGCATGTCGACTTTGGGCTGGTAATGCAGCAGAAATTCATTGCGCTCGACCGCACGCCTCAAGCTGGTTTCGAGCGCCAGCCGCTCGCACGAATGCTGGTTCATCTGCACCGAATAAAACTGCTGGTTGTTCTTGCCCTGTTCCTTGGCGCGATACATCGCAATGTCCGCGTTCTTCAGCAGCGCCTGCTGGTCGTGCCCGTCGTCGGGATAAATACTGATGCCTATGCTCGCCGTCACGTGAAATTCCTGCCCGTTGATCAGGAACGGACGCGCCACCGTATCGAGTATTTTCTGTCCCACGTCTGCCACCTGCGCGGGGTCGGCAACGTCCTCGATCAGCACCACGAACTCGTCGCCGCCCTGCCGTCCTACGGTGTCGGCTTCGCGCAGGCATTCGCGCAGTCGCTCGGCAAGCTGCTTCAACAGCCGGTCGCCGGCATCATGACCCAGCGTGTCGTTGATCACCTTGAAACGGTCGAGGTCGATGAACAGCACCGCCGCCATTTTGGAGAAGCGCTGCGCGCGCGCCAGCGCCTGCGTCAATCGCTGGTTGAACATCGCGCGGTTGGGCAGGTCGGTCAGGGCATCGTGGTTGGCGAAAAAAGTGAGGCGCAGTTCCGCTTCCTTGCGCGCGATGAACTGGCCGATCTGGCTGCCTATGCCGATGGCGATCCTGACCACTTCATCGTCCCGCGCGCGCACCCCGCGGCCGAACAATTCGATAACGCCGTAAAATTCGCCGCTCACCACGATCGGAAAGGCAAACGCGCACTGCAGCCCCGCTGCCAGCGCCAGGGGGCCGCGTATGAAAGTCGGTTCGAGCGCAAGATCGGGCAGCCAGACCGGTTCGCCGCTTTTCCAAACACGGCGCAACAGGCCCGCGTTCTCGCTGCCGGTATCGATGCGCGTGGCCGAAAGGTGCAGGAACTCCGTGATTTCCGGCGCCGCGATGCCCCAGTTTTCGGTGTGCCGCATCAGGCCGTCGTCTTTCGCAACGACCCGCCGCGCGCCCGCCGCCCAGTCGAGACCCTCGCACAGCGTCTGGATGACACGCGGGATCGCCTCGTCGACACTTTGCGCCGCCGCCAGTTGCACCGTCACTGCCGTCTGGATGTTCTGGCGCCGCTCGGCGCGCTTGCGCTCGCTGATGTCCGCGGCGTACAGCACCGCGCCGGTGATTGCGCCCCCGGCGTCGCGCAGCGGCGCCGCCGACAAGGCGACCGGAATGTACGAGCCGTCCTTGCGCAGGCGCACCGTCTCGATGTCCGAGAAGTGCTCGCCGCGCTGGATGGTGGCACGGTAGCGCAACCGTTCCTCGCTCTTGTCGGGCGGCACCGTCGGCGACAGGCGTCCGACCACCTCTTGCTCGGTCCAGCCGAATATCCGCTCGGCGGCCGGATTCCAGCGCTTGACGATGCCGTGCTCGTTTTGCACGATGATCGCGAGCGGCGACACGGCAACCAGCGCTTCCAGGCGCGATGAGGACTGCTGCAGTGCTTCCAGCGTGCGTTTGCGTTCGCCGGTGTCGGCGAACATCGCGACCATGCCCACCGCATCGCCCGCGCCGGTGTATATGGCAGCCGCCGACACGCTGACGTCGACCTGCGCGCCGTCTTTGCGCAACCGCACGGTCTCGACATTCTCGAACGTCTCGCCATTCAATATGCGCGTGCGGTGCGCGTGCGCTTCCGCCATCAGCTGCGGTGGCACCAGCGGCGTCGGCCTGCCCCGCACTTCGTCAGGCGTCCAGCCGAACATGCGCACGGCGGCGGGATTCCAGCGCCGCACATTCAGATTGACGTCGAATTCCACGATGGCAAGCGGCGACGCTTCGATCAGCGATTCGATACGATCGGTCGACTCCTGTAATGCTTCCTCGATTTTTTTCTGCTCTTCCAGCTGGGCGTTCAGTTGGTGAATGGCGCCGTCCGCAAGCCGGTTGGCGGCCGACAGGCGCTCGACGAGATCGGTGTTCTCGTAGCGCGTGCGCAGCGAGGCGACAAGCGAACGGTGCACGATCGGGCATGCCGCGAACATCGTCGCGACGTATGCCGTCAGGATCGCGCCGGTGAATATATGAATCGGGTCGCCATGCGCGTACATGGCCACGGCCAGCGGCACCAGCGCCGTCAGCATATATGCGATAAATGCGGCCTTGACCGGTGTCAGCACTATCGTCGCGCTGCCGACCATCCCCGCGATCACGAACACGATCAGGAATTGATAGCCGAGGTCGGTTGTTGGCAACAAGAGCGAGCCCAGCACACCCCACATGGCGCCCATCGCGGCGGCACCAATCACGAACCGGCAGGCCCAGTAATGCGCCGCATGCTCGATTTCATGCGCGATGTAGTGGCGGTGAAGGGCAAAACGCGCGGCCGTTATCGCGGCAATGCCGGCAAACCAGGCGGCCAGCAGGGCGTTCGGCGCGACGTTCCACAAACCGCAGGTGACGATCAGCGCAACCGCAAGCGTGCCGCCGTAGGTGGCCAGCGACAAGCGGTACAACAAGCGCACCTGCTCCGCAAAAACCGCGGTGGCCGTGGCGTCCGGCTTGATGTTCGGCACCAGCTCAAGCGGTTGCGAGGTGGGCGCCATGCTCGTGTCCCCCTGGGGAATACTGGAAGTCGCTATATTGTGACACGAACCCTGCGCGGGCAAAATCCGGTAAGCGGGTCAGCGCCTTGCAGCGGCGATAGCGTCGGCCTTGGCTAGCAGGCGCCGGGCCATGCGGATATTGGCGATATCTATCATGCGTCCATCGAGCTGCACCGCGCCGCGCCCATCGCGCGCCGCCTGCGCCATGGCCTCGACGATACGGCGCGCGCGCGCCACTTCCTCCGCTGCCGGACTGAAAGCATTGTTGATGCCCTCAAGCTGCGCCGGATGAATGGCCATGCGGCCTTCAAAGCCGAGCGCGGCTGAGCGCAGGCTCGACACGCGAAAGCCCTCTGCGTCGTTGAAATCGCTGTACGGTCCGTCAATCGGGCGCAGGCCGTAGGCACGGCACGCCGCAACGATGCGCGACTGCGCTGCGTGCCAGGGATCGAGCTGGTAATAAGCGCGCTTGCCGGCAGCATCCGCCTCGCTCAATACGCCGTAATCCGGATTGAGCCCGCCGATGGTGGTGGAGCGCGCGCCGGTCGATGCCGCGAAATCGCCCGAACCGAAACACATGGCCTCGAGACGCCTGCTTCCCTGGGCGATCGCCTCGACATTGCACAGCCCGAGCGCGGTTTCTATCAGGACTTCAAATCCGATGCGTTTTTCACGTTTGCAGGTCTGCTCGATCTGCGTCACCAGCACGTCCAGCGCATAAACATCGGCGGCGACCCCGACCTTGGGCAGGAACAGCAGGTCGAGACGCGGACAGGCTTCCACGACCTCGATCACGTCGCGGTATGTATATTGGGTGTCGAGGCCGTTGATGCGCAGGCTCAGGGTCTTGCCGCCCCAATCGATATCGTTCAGCGCCGCCACCGCGTTCTTGCGCGCACGCGGCTTGTCGTCCGGCGCCACCGAGTCTTCAAGATCGAGAAACACCACGTCGGCGGCCGAGCGACTCGCCTTGTCGATCATTTTCGGATTCGACGCCGGCACCGCAAGCTCCGAACGGTGCAGGCGCGGCGTGGCAGGTTCGTAAGAGGTCAGGCTCATGAATTTTTTCCCATTGAACGTTCGAGCGCGCGTATCAACACGGAAAAATCCGCGCCGCCGTCGCCCGCGCCCATCAGGGCGTTGATCTGCTGCTTGACGACCGCGCCGGCGGGCAGCGGCAACCCCGCTTCCTGCGCAAGTTCCAGCACGATGCCGAGGTCCTTGTGATAAAGGCGCGTATCGATACCAGTGCCGAAATCACGGCTGACCATGCGCTTGCCGAAGAGTTCGAGCACGCGGCTGGCGGCGACCCCGCCCATCAGCGCTTCATGCACGCGCGCGGGATCGAGCCCGCACTCACGCGCGAGCGACAATGCCTCCGCGGCGGCCTGCGCGGTGATGGTCAACGCGAGTTGATTGCACGCTTTGGTCACCTGGCCGGCGCCGTGCCCCCCCATATGCAATATCGTTTTGCCGAGGCAGGCGAACAATGGTTTAACCCGCTCAAATACCTCGGGTTTGCCGCCGGCCATAATCGATAGCGTCGCGCCCTGCGCGCCTGCGGGACCACCCGACACCGGCGCATCGACGTGTTCGATGCCGCGCGCTTCCAGCGCCTGCGCGATATTGCGCGTCACCAGCGGAGAAATGGTCGCCATATCGATGACGACGCAACCCGCGCGCGCGCCGGCAGCGATACCCTGCGCGCCGAGCGCAACCTCCTCGCTGTCGGCCGAAGCCGTAACCAGCGAAAAAACAACATCCGCCGCGCGCGCGACCTGGGCCGGGCTCTCAGCGGTACTCGCCCCCGCAGCAACGAGCGGCGCCATGGCTTCCGCGCGCCGCGCGTAGACGGTCATTGCGTATCCGGCCTTGATGAGATTGAGCGCCATCGGCCGCCCCATCGCGCCGAGGCCGACAAACCCGAGTTTGAGTGCCGCGTTCACAACTTGCACTCGGCCCGTTTCGGCGCCTTCGCATCGGTATGCCACCAGTGGCCTATGCGTTCCCGCAATTCGCCAACGGTAGAAAATTGCAGCGGTGTGGTCATCGCAACGGGATCGAGCACCGTATTGCCGCCAACCACCTCGGCTATGGTATCGACGCGATGCACGCGCCAACCGGCCAGCGCGAAACCGTTGTCGATCGCCTTCAAGCGGCTTTCCTGCTGCCACACGCCGGCCAGCTTCAGTTCGGACTGCTTGCCCGGCGTACTTTCCGTGGCATACGTCAAAACCAGGTCGAACCTGACCTCGCCCGCCGCGCCGCGGATTGCGGTGCCGCGCGCGTGCCACGGCGCACCGAAGTCTTTACGCGCGCTGTAGGCCTTACGTACGCGCAGCGTAATTTTATCGTCGCCAACGTCGATGGCGGTTTGCGCCCCGGCCGCCGGCAGTCCCTGCGGCAGCGCGCGCGAAAGCAGGCGCAACGCCAATTGCAGATTCAGCACCGGTTCGTTCAGTTCCCGTAATTCGAGTTGGCGCGCCGGCACAATGTCCTTCAACAGCAACGCCTGGTCGTCGCACATCGACATCAGCGTGCCGCTGACTTTCGCCGTGCCGCGGCGCTCTTCCTTGATGATGCGCACGTCGCCGTTGTCCGCGCGGTCGAACTGCCACTGCGCCGAAAACGCGCCGGCGGGGTCGGTGACCGACAATACGATATGGCCGCCGCCAAACCAGACGTCCGCGGGCTTGGGGCTCTGCGCCTGCGCGTTCAGAGTAATAGCTCCAAGCATTGTAAAGACAGCGGTTTTCAGCATGGCATGCTCCCCAAATTCTGCAGTTTACCGGCTGCACTCCGGTGCGGACAGGCGGCGCGCGACGAACGGCGGTTGCGGCACGATTAACGGATCAAACCCAGCGTCAGCATCAACGGCAGGCTGAACCAGAACAGGATTGTACTCCACCCGATCAGCAGGGCCGCCGCCGCGCCGTCGAGGCGAAAACGATCGGCCAGCAGCAGCGCCGTCATCATGGCCGGCGTGGTCGCTTCGAGCGCGGACGCGTACTGCGCCTCGCCCAGCGGCGTAAAGAACAGGTGCGATGCGCACGCCACGACGAGCGGCGCGAACAACAATTTGACCGCCGCCGCCGTGAGGATTTCCGGACGCGGCGTCAGGTTGCGCCACGGAATGGTCATCCCCAGCACGAACAGCGTCACCGGAATGGTCGCCTGCCCTATCATGTTCGCCGCGGCGACCAATGGTTTGTAGGTGAGCCCCAGCGACTGCAGGGTAAAGCCGAGCGCGAACGCCCACAGCGGTGGCAACGACAGCAGGATGCGCCACAGCGATGGATACGACACCGGCTTTTCGTGCGAACCCAGCCGCGTCGCTATCCACACGCCGAGAGTCCAGATGAACGGCATCGTCATCAGCATGTCGTTGAACACCGCATAGCGCACGGCGTCGCGGCCGAAAAAAAACATCAGCACCGGCGCGCCGATATTGAACGTGTTGCCGAACATGCCACCCAGCATCAGCACCGCGCGCGTGGGATCTGTCAGCCCACGCCCGAGCGGCGACATATACAGCAGCACATAGAGCAACGCGCCTGAAGCGAGCGTGCCGATGCCGACCAGCAGCGGCACCGACAGGAGGTCGGCGGTGATCGGCGTGTTGGAGACGACCGCGAACAGGATGCACGGATAAAATACGTAGAGCACGAGCCGGTTCAACTGCGTGCGCAGTACTTCCACCTCGGCGTCGCGAAATATCAGCGGCCATACCGCGCCCGCGCCCACCAGCAGCGCCAGCGGCAGCATGACTTCGACCATCAAGTCAAACAGCCTCATTGTTTATACTTTATTAAGATCTTGAACCGCAAAGGACGCGAAGGGCGCGAAGGAAAACAAGAGCGACGACAAGACAATAAAGGAAAAACTTTCATGCTGTTCGTGATTTTTATTTCGTTTTCTTGAATTTCCTTTGCGTCCTTGGCGTACCCATCAAGGGGGTATTGAAATGAATCCTTGGCGGTTAAGCTTTGCTCTTCGCTTCGGGATTGAC
>CAMBSS010000063.1 GCA_945870465.1 Bordetella parapertussis
GCGAGCATCGCCGTTCTTGATGGTCGCCGGCATTGGGGATTTCGGCGGAGGCCAACTGGCTTGGCAAGTTAAGCGCAGCGGCCGCAGCCAAAATACCCGGGGGAACACAGGCGTTCGTGAAGTGAGCGTTTGCGTAAGCTGGGCGTAAGCTGGGATAGTTACACTGCGTCGCGCTGTACGTCCGGAATCTCGATCCCAGCATGGTCAAAACATATTTCCTGAGGGTAGAATATGCACCCTTTGGTCGTTTTCATTTTTCCGGCACGCATCAGCCAGTTGGAGGCAGTAAATGTTTGAACGTGAACTTGCAGCGACCGCGGCGGCGATGGTTGCCCCGGGCAAAGGTATTCTGGCGATCGACGAATCGAGCGGCACCATCAAGAAACGCTTCGACCTGATCGGCGTCGAATCGAACGTGGAGACGCGCCGCGCCTACCGCGATCTGCTGATCACGGGCGAAGGCCTCGGGCAGTTCATCAGCGGCATGATTCTGTACGACGAAACCATCAAGCAGGCGACCAAGGCGGGCACGCCGTTTCCGGACGCGATGAAAAAAGCGGGCATCCTCGCTGGCATCAAAGTCGATACCGGAGCAAAGGCGCTGGCCGGAGCCGCCGGCGAACAGGTCACCGAAGGCCTCGACGGGTTGCGCGAGCGCCTCGCGGAATACAAAAAGCTCGGCGCGACATTCGCCAAGTGGCGCGCGGTGATTACGATAGGCACGGACACGCCGAGCCAATACTGTATTGAGGCCAACGTGCACGCACTCGCGCGCTACGCGGCGTTGTGCCAGGAAGCGGGCATCGTGCCGATCGTCGAACCCGAAGTGCTGATGGACGGCAGCCATACGCTCGAGCGCTGCTTTGACGTCACCGAAAAAGCGCAACACGCATTATTTGACGAACTGCACCAGCAGCGCGTGCGTTTCGAGCATCTCGTGTTAAAGCCGAGTATGGTCATTTCCGGCAAGGATTGCCCGCAACAAGCCAGTGTTCAACAGGTCGCGGACGCGACCGTGCAATGCCTGAAACGCACGGTGCCCGCGGCAGTACCGGGCATCGTGTTCCTGTCCGGCGGGCAAAGCGATGAACTCGCCACCGCGCACCTGAATGCAATGAACGCAGGGAAGGCGGCGTTGCCCTGGCCGTTGTCGTTTTCTTACGGCCGGGCGTTGCAGGCCCCCGCGCTGAAAGCGTGGAAAGGGCAGCCGGGGAGCGTGCTGGCGGCGCAAAAAGCGCTGTATCACCGCGCTAAAATGAACAGCGCGGCGTGTTTTGGCCGCTATAAGGCAGAAATGGAAAAGGACGCGCTGGCGGCTTGATTGCCCATAAACGGTGCCTTCGATAACAGCGTAGTGCGCTGGTGGCTAGGCGCCAAGAAACCAGTTATCATGCGCAGCCAACGCTGGCCGGCAAGCGATTTTAAGCACGGCATACAATCAGTTTTAATAAATGTGGAGGAGTACATAATGGCCTTGAAAATCCGGAGCATGAAAGACTTTAGTGCCGGGTTAATGTTTATCGCGATCGGCGGTTTGTTTGCCATGGGCGCGAGTCAATATCCGATGGGCACTGCGGTCAGGATGGGGCCGGCATATTTCCCCAGTATTCTGGGTTGGGGCACGGTTGCCCTGGGGTTTCTGGTATTTGTCGAAGCATTTCTGGTCGATGACCAAAAACCCACGCCGGTAAAGTGGCGGCCATTGCTACTGGTGATAGCTGCGGTGATGTCTTTTGCCGCCATCATCAACACCGGCGGGCTGATCACGGCGACAGTAGTGCTGATCATCACGTCCGCTCTTGGCGGCTACGAGTTCAGGTGGAAAGACGCGATTATCTCGGCGGCGGTCTTGTCCATCACGGTATGGGCGATATTCAGCAAGGCGCTCGGCCTGCCGTTCAAACTTTTCCCCTGGTCCTGAGCGACTGACAAGAACAAGAGCCAACGGAGCGAACCATGACAGAACTTATCCAGAACTTAAGCCTCGGTTTCAGCGTCGCGCTGAGCCTGAATAATCTGATGTATTGTTTTATCGGCGTCTTTCTCGGCACGCTGATCGGCGTCCTGCCCGGCATCGGCCCGGTGGCAACGATCGCGATGTTGCTGCCGATTACCTTTAACCTGCCGCCTACGCCGGCGCTGATCATGCTGGCCGGCATCTACTACGGCGCCAGCTACGGCGGTTCGACCACCGCGATTCTGGTCAACCTGCCGGGCGAATCGTCGTCGGTGGTGACCTGCATTGACGGCTACCAGATGGGTCGACAGGGCCGTGCCGGTCCAGCGCTTGCGATTGCCGCACTCGGTTCGTTTTTTGCCGGCACCGTCGGCACCCTGCTGATCGCCCTGTTTGGCCCGCCACTTGCCGAACTGGCATTTGAGTTCGGCGCCGCGGAGTACTTTTCGATGATGGTCCTCGGCTTGGTATCGGCGGTGGTGCTGGCGCACGGTTCGCTGATCAAAGCGGTCTGCATGATCCTGGTCGGCCTTTTGCTGGGCATCGTCGGCACCGACGTGAACTCGGGGATTGCGCGCTATAGCCTCGGCATTTCAGAACTGTCGGATGGCATCGGCTTCGTGTCAGTCGCCATGGGCATGTTCGGCTTCGGCGAGATCATTTCCAACCTCGAGCAGGGCGAAAACCGCGAGGTCAATACCTCCAAGGTCGGCAGCCTGATGCCGAGCTTGACCGATCTCAAGATGTCGTTCGGGCCTATCATGCGCGGCACGGCGCTCGGCACCATTTTCGGCATTTTGCCGGGATCGCACACGGTTATCGCGGCGTTCTCGTCTTACACCCTCGAGAAGAAACTGGCCGCAGATCCGTCGCGTTTCGGCAAGGGCGCTATAGAAGGCGTGGCTGGTCCCGAATCGGCTAACAACGCCGCGGCACAAACTTCGTTTATTCCGCTGCTCACTCTTGGTATCCCGACCGGTGCCGTGATGGCCTTGATGGTCGGCGCCATGACCATCCAGGGCATCGCCCCGGGTCCGCAGGTGATGACGCAAAAGCCCGATTTGTTCTGGGGCATGATCGCCTCCATGTGGGTCGGCAACCTGATGCTGGTGATCCTGAATCTGCCGATGATCGGCATGTGGGTGCAGTTCCTGAAGATCCCTTATCGGCTTCTGTTTCCCGGTATTATTCTGTTCTGCTGCATCGGCGCGTTCAGCGTGAACAACAGCCCGGCTGAAGTTTATCTGGCGGGATTGTTCGGCGTGTTCGGTTACTTCGCCTCCAAGTGGGGCTGCGAACCGGGCCCGCTGCTGCTGGGCTTCGTGCTGGGACCGCTGATGGAAGAAAACCTGCGGCGCGCCATGCTGATTTCGCGTGGCGATGCGACGGTGTTCTTCACGCGTCCGATCAGTTGCGGCATGTTGGTTGTCGCGATCTTACTGCTGCTCATCATAGTCTTGCCGGTGATTCGCAAGAAACGCGCAGAAGTGGTCTACGAAAGCGCAGACTAGTATCAGCTTCATCGCAACTGTTCTGTTTTAAAAATTGCCCCGGACGACCTCCGGGGCAATTTTTTCTCCGCGACCCGTAATACAGCGAGTGACTTTCATGCAACTCACCCCTGACGAAAAAAAGATGTTGCGCGGCGGCGCCGGCACGGCCGCCAAGGAAGCGCTGGAGCTGCAGATCGAGGTCGGCAAATTCTTCGGCGCGAAACGCCTGGTGCCGGTGTCGAACGTGCACATGATGGGCGACATCGAAGTCATGGGCGACAGCGGCAAGGCCTTTCTCGAGCGCATGAGCCAGAGCGGGGCGCATTGCGCGGTGCCCACCACCACCAACGCGCGCTGCATTGATTTCGACTATGTGGCGAAGCTGAAGCAGGACCCGAACGAGGCGGCGAAAGAAAAGCAGTTGATCGCGTACCTGCGCAAGATGGACGTGGTCACCGCCGACACCTGCATCAATTACCAGACGCTGTACCAGCCGCACCGCAACGAGCACGTGGCGTGGGGCGACACCGGCACCGTGATCTATGCCAATTCGGTGTTCGGTGCGCGCTCCAATTTTGAAGCCGGCCCCGCCGCCCTCGCCGCCGGCATTACGGGCCGCGTTGCCGAATACGGTTTTCATCTCGACGCGCACCGCCGGGGCACGTTCCAGGTCAACGTCAAAACCGACCTCAAAGATTTCGCGGACTGGGGCGCGCTCGGCAAGCTGGTGGGCGAAGCGCACCAGGATTACTTCGCAGTGCCGGTATTCAACGGCATCAAGCGGCCGCCCACCTCCGATGAGTTGAAGCACCTGGGCGCATCGCTCGCGAGCTACGGTTCCATGGGTATGTTCCACATGGTCGGCGTGACACCCGAAGCGCCGACGCTGAAAGCCGCGTTCGGCGGCGGCAAACCCAAAGAGGTGGTGACGATCACCAGCCGCGATATCCAGCACGTATATGCCGGTTACAGCGCCAAGAACAATCCGCTGAACCTGGTGGTGTTCTCGGGCCCGCAACAATCGCTGTTCGAAATGAAAAACCTGGCGCGCCTGCTCGCCGGCAGGAAAATCAAGCCCGGCAGCCATCTTTTCGTGACGACCAGCAACGGCGTCAAGAGCGCCGCGCGCGCGCTGGGCTATCTGCAGCAGATCGAGACGGCCGGCGGCATCGTTCTCGAAGGTGTGTGTTTCTACATACTGCAGAACATCGGGCAGATCCGCGTGCAAAACGGCTGGAGCAATCTCGTCACCAATTCCGCCAAGCTCGCCAATATCATAGGCGCGCACAAATTCAATACCCTGCTGCGGCGCACCGACGATTGTGTGCGCATTGCATTGACGGGAGAAGACGCGTGAGCCGCGTGCGCGGCCAGGCGCCGATGATCAGGGTCAGGCGCGCTTTCGGCGCGGTGGTTGAAGGCGAGGCGCTGATTTCGCGCGAAGGCTTCAGCCCGCGCTACGATCTCGACCGCTGGACCGGTTTAATTTCGCGCCCCGGTCACGCGCTAGAAGGGCATAATCTCAAGGACAAGATATTGATTACGCCAAGCGCCAAAGGCGGCATCGCAGCCGGCTGGGCGTTTTACGATATCAAGCACAAGGGCATCGCGCCCAAGGCTTTCGTGTTCGGCGTCACCAATCCTGTCATGGTGCAAGGTGCGGTGTTCGCCGGCATCACGATCACCGAAGGCTGGTCGCGCGATCCTTATGCGTGGATACGCACCGGCGACATCGTGCGCGTAGACCCCATGCGAAAAACGCTGGAATTGGTCAAAGCGCGGCAATAACGCAGCACCAGAGGAGATCGGCAATGAAAACAGAGATAAACAAAATCGCCGGCGGCATGGCTTTGGTGCTTTTGACCACGCTCGCGTGCGCGCAGCCAGCATCTTATCCCGTGAGGCCAATACGCATAGTAGTCGCTTACACCCCGGCCGGCGCGACGGATATACTCGCGCGCACGGTCGGTCAGAAATTGACCGAGGCGTGGGGACAGCCGGTCATCATCGACAATCGCCCGGGCGCCAACGGCAATATCGGCACCGAGTACGCCGCTAAAGCCACCGCCGACGGCTATACGCTGTTGATGGTGACGGCTGGCACGCACGGCATCAACCCCAGCCTTTACCGAAAACTGGGGTTCGATGCGGTCAAGGATTTCTCGCCGGTAAGCCTGGTGGCGATGGTGCCGAACATTTTCGTCGTCAATAACGCGGTGCCGGCGAAAGACGTCAAAGAGTTCATCGCTTACGCCAAAGCCAACGCGGGCAAACTCAATTACGGTTCGCCGGGCAATGGCAGCACCGCGCATCTGTCGATGGAACTTTTCAAATCGATGACCGGCATACAGATGGTGCACATTCCGTACAAAGGCAGCGCCGGCGTGCTCGCGGACCTTATCGGCGGTCAGATCATCACGACCATGGACAATATGCCGCCGTATATACCCCAGGTAAAAGCGGGCAAGATCCGCGCGCTCGCGGTCAGTCCGACCCGGCGCTCTTCCGCGGTTCCTGAAATACCAACCGTCGCTGAAGCGGGCGTGCCCGGCTACGATTCCGGTGCTTGGTTCGGCCTGGTGGCGCCAGCCAATACGCCCAAGGCCATCGTTAACAAGCTGTCGCGAGAAACCGCGCGCATTCTGAAACTTCCCGACGTGAGCGCCCGCCTGCTCGAACTGGGTGCTGAACCCGTTGGTAACACGCCGGAGCAGTTTTCCGCGCACATCAAGGCTGAAATCACCAAATGGGCGAAGGTCATCAAAGACGCCAATGTCGAACTGCAGTAAACATAATTCATGATTCGCGATCCCGAAACATTCAATATCCTGCTCGACACGCTGCGCCGCTTTGTGCGCGAGCGGCTGATTCCGGCCGAACAGCAATTGGTCGACAACGATGAAATTCCCCCTGCCATCATTGCCGAAATGCGCGAGATGGGACTGTTCGGGCTGACGATACCTGTCGAGTACGGCGGCCTCGGCCTCACCACCGAGGAAGAGGCGCTGACCTCGATGGAAATGTGCCGCGCATCGCCGGCATTCCGCTCGATAGCCGGCACCAATAACGGCATAGGCTCTCAAGGCATCGTAATCGACGGCACCGACGAGCAAAAGAAAAATTACCTGCCGCGGCTCGCCAGCGGAGAGCTGATCGGTTCGTTTGCACTGACCGAACCCGGCGCGGGGTCCGATGCAGGGTCGCTCACCACCAGCGCGCGGCGCGACGGCGATCATTACATCATCAACGGCGCCAAGCGCTATATTACCAACGCCCCGGAAGCGGGCGTATTTACGCTGATGGCGCGTACCGACCCGCAATCCAAGGACGCCAGAGGCGTGTCGGCGTTCATCGTCGAGCGCGCAACCCCCGGGCTCACGGTCGGCAAGCCCGACCGCAAGATGGGTCAGCGTGGCTCGCATACCGCAGACGTATTTTTCGACAACGCACGCGTGCCGGCTGCCAACATCATAGGCGGCAAAGAAGGCATGGGCTTCAAGACCGCCATGAAGGTGCTCGACAAGGCGCGGCTTAATATCGCGGCCGTCTGCGTGGGCGCAGCCGACCGCATGCTGGAAGAAGCGCTCAACTACGCCATACAGCGCAAGCAATTCGGCCAGCCGGTCGCCGAGTTTCAGCTGGTACAGGCGATGCTCGCCGACTGCCAGACCGAGATTTTCGCCGCGCGCAGCATGACGCTGGAAGCCGCGCGCAAACGCGACAACGGCGAGAATGTGACCATGGAAGCGTCGTGCTGCAAGTATTTTGCTTCGGAAATGTGCGGGCGGGTCGCCGATCGCGCAGTGCAAGTCCACGGCGGCTCCGGCTATATGGCCGACTCCCCGATCGAACGTTTTTACCGCGATGTGCGGCTGTTCCGCCTCTACGAAGGCACCAGCCAGATCCAGCAGCTCGTCATCGCGCGCCATCTTATCCGTAACGCGGGCCGCTAGTCTGCGCGCATCGCAAGGAGTGTCTGCAGTGCCATTCGAAGAACTTTTACAGCAATTGCGGGAGCGCACTGCCAAGGTGCTCGGGATGGGCGGTCCGGACAAGCTCGCCAAACGCAAAGCCGAGGGCCATCTCAATGCGCGCGAGCGCATCGATTACCTGATCGACGCCGACAGCTTCATCGAGTCCGGCATGTTCGCGGTCGGTGTGCGTCCTGAAGTGCGCCACAAGACGCCGGCGGACGGCAAGATCGCGGGCTTTGCGCGCATCGCCGGCCGCGAGATCGCGCTGGTATCGAACGACTTCACTGTGCTCGGTGCGTCGTCGTCGGCGATCAACATGAAAAAGATCAAGCACGTGAAACAGGTCGGCGCCAAACGCGGCCTGCCGCTCGTCATGCTCGGCGAATCGAGCGGCGCGCGCATGCCTGATCGCATGGGTTCCGCCGGCCGCGCCACCATCGCGCAGGACCCCGCCGAGTACCAGCGTTTGCGCGAAACGCCGTGGGTGTCGGCATTGCTGGGCGCGTGTTACGGGTCGTCGACATGGTATTCGGCGATGTCAGATTTCGTCGTCATGCGCAAAGGTGCGATCATGGCGATCGCGAGCCCGGGCGTTACTTCGATCGCCATCAACAAACCGATCACTTCCGAAGAACTGGGTGGCTGGAAATTGCTTACCGGCATATCGGGGCTGGCCGATCTCGCGGTCGATACCGACGAGCAGGCGCTCGACGCCATCAAGCGTTTTCTTTCCTATCTGCCCAGCCATTGCAACGAAGCGCCGCCCGTGCATCCGGTGCCGGCGGGCTCCGACGCGGCCTGCCGCAAAATGCTGGATATCGTCCCCGAGTCGCGCAACAAGGTGTACGACGTCCGCCACGTCATCAAAGCTATCGCGGACACCGATTCGACGTTCGAGCTCAAGGAACGCTACGGCAAATCGATCGCCACCGTGTTCGCGCGGCTCGACGGCAAGAGCGTCGGTTTCATCGCCAGCAACCCGATGTTCAAAGGCGGCGCCCTGGATGCCGACGCCTGCCAGAAAATCACCAGCTTCATGGTGCTGTGCGACTCGTTTAATGTGCCGCTGGTCTATCTCGTCGATGTGCCCGGGTTCCTGATCGGGGTTGAAGGTGAAATGCGCGGCATGCCCGGCAAGGTGATCAACTGGATGAACGCCATGAGCCAGGTCACCGTGCCCAAAGTTACTGTGATCATGCGTAAAAGCTACGGCCAGGCCTATATCAATATGGCGGGCGGCAAAGGCGCCGATGAAGTTGCACTGTGGCCGACTGCCGATCTGGGCTTCATGGACCCGGCGGTCAGCGTCAACGTGCTGCATGGGGTCAAGCAGGAAGACGATCCCGAGCGCTTCAAGCAACTGGTTGCGGAAGTGCAACGCGATACCTCGGCGTGGGCACTCGCGGAGCTCTACGAAGCGCAAACGGTGATCGATCCGCGCGACACGCGTGACTACCTGATCCGCACGCTCGAAGTGCATCGCATGCGCATGAAAAACGGCGTCGGCGAGCACCATCTGCGCAACTGGCCGACGAGCTACTGAAGAGCAAGTCATGCGGTTCGTATTTTTAGTGTTAGCGCTCACCCTCGCTGAAAGCACTGCGGCACAGGGTTACCCGGTCAAGCCTATCAGGTTTGTTGTGCCTTATGTTCCCGGTGGAAACACCGACATCCTGTCGCGTCTGCTCGGGCAAAAGCTCAACGAAGCATGGCGGCAGCAGGTCATCATCGACAACCGTCCGGGCGCGGCGGGCACCGTCGGTGCTGAGCTGGTCGCGCGCGCGCCCGCCGACGGCTATACCATCATCATGGGCACCTTCGGCAACATCATCGTCGCCAATAGTCTCTACAAAAGCCTCAAGTACGATCCGCTGAAGGATTTCGCGCCGGTCGCACTCGTCTCATTGCCGCCGGGCATACTCGTCGAACATCCCGCGGTGCCGGCACAAAACGTGAGGGAGCTGATCGCCTACGCGAAGTTGAACCCGGGCCGGCTCAATTATGGTTCGCCCGGCACCGGCGCATGGAATCATTTGTTCTTCGAGCTATTCAATGCGAGCGCCGGTGTGGCCATTGTTCACGTGCCGTACAAAGGTATCGCGCCCGCCGTGATCGACCTCCTGGGCGGCCAGGTGCAGCTCGCGATTTCGGCGTTTCCGACCGCGCTGCCGCACGTTAAAAGCGGCAAGCTGCGCGCGCTCGCCGTCACCAGCATCAAACGATCGGGATTGATGGCTGAGGTACCGACGATAGCAGAATCGGGATTGCCGGGTTACGAAGCAGCCGGCTGGTTCGGCGTGCTCGCGCCGGCCGGCACGCCGCCGTCCGTCGTTACGAAGCTCAATACTGAAATCAATCGCATCCTCGAACTGCCGGAAGTCAAAGCGAGCCTGGCGAGCGACGGCGCTGAACCGGCGGGCGGCAGTCCTGCCCAGATGGCGGATTCGGCGCGCGCGGCCAGTATCAAGTGGGGCAAGATCATCCGCGAATTAAATATACGTACTGAATAGCACGCAGGTATTGGAACCGACATGCCGTTTGAAGATTTACTGAAGGAACTCGCAGAGCGCAGGCAGCGCGCGCTCGCGATGGGCGGGCCGGCCAAGCTCGCGCAACGCAAAGCCGAAGGTGTGCTCAACGCGCGCGAGCGTCTCGATCGTCTGTTCGATGCGGGAACGTTTATTGAAACGGGCATGCTGGCGGTTTCCAATCGGCCGGAAGACCGCCTGACTACGCCGGCGGACGGCAAGGTCGGCGGCTTCGGCCGCATCAATGGTCGCGAAGCTGCAGCGCTCGCCAACGACTTTACCGTCAAGGGCGCATCGAGCGCGAACATTAACATCAAGAAATTGAAACACCTGAAACTCGCCGCGAAAAAGCGCGGCATCCCGGTCGTCTTTCTCGGCGAATCGACGGGTGCCCGCATGCCGGATGTGATGGGCGCATCGAGCATAGGCTCGAAAGACGATCCGACCGAATACCAGCGCATGCGCGAAGTGCCGTGGGCGGCCGCGGTGCTCGGCCATTGCTATGGCTCGTCGGCCTGGTATGGCTCGATGTCGGATTTTTGCGTAATGCGCAAAGGCGCGATCATGGCGGTATCGAGCCCGCGCCTGATATCCATGGCGACCGGCCGCGAGGTTGACCCCGAAGAACTCGGCGGCTGGCGCGTGCATTCCGAGGTGAGCGGTCTCGTCGACCAGGTCGTCGACACCGATGAAGAAGCGATAGACGCAATCAAGCAATTCCTGTCGTACTTGCCCAGCCATCACAAAGAAGCGCCGCCCGTGCATCCGGTGCCGCCGGGTTCGGACGAGGCGATCAAAGACGTGATGAAGCTCGTGCCCGAAGCGAGCAACCAGGTTTACGACATGCGCAAAGTGATCGCGAGCATCGTCGACAAGGGATCGATGTTCGAAATGAAAGCGCGTTTCGGCAAGACCTTGGTAACGGCGCTGGCGCGGCTCGACGGCCGCACCATAGGCGTGATCGCCAACAACCCGCTGTTCAAAGGTGGCGCGATCGACGCGGATGCCTGCCAGAAAGTGCAAAGCTTCATGGTGCTGTGCGACTCGTTCAACATTCCCATCGTGATGCTGGTCGACCAGCCGGGATTTCTGATTGGCGTCGAAGGCGAGCAAAAAGGCGTCACCGGCAAAGTCATGAACTGGCTGAATGCCATGACGCTGTGCACGGTGCCGAAGATTTCCATCATCCTGCGCAAAAGCTACGGGCTGGCGGTATCGAACATGGGCGCCGGCGGCAACGCCGATGAAGTCTGCTGCTGGGTGACCGCCGAAGTGAGTTTCATGAAGCCCGAGTTCGGCGCCAAAGTCGTGTTCGGCGCGAGCCCTGACGAACCGGAGAAATTCAAGGAGGCCGTCGCTAAAATGAACAAGGGCTCCACGCCGTATGACATGGCGGCGATTTACACGGCGCAGAACGTGATCGATCCGCGTGACACGCGGGAATATCTGAAACGCATGCTGGAGATTCACCGCCTGCGGCTGACCGGCGGCGTTGGCGAGCACCTGATGCGCACGTGGCCGACGAGCTATTGACGCCTATTCGCCGACCTCGAGCCCGCTCATGCGCCAGTGCGCGCCGGTTTTGACAAAACATGCGCGGTATTCGAGCGGGCTTCTGACGTGCTCTTCGGGCACATAACCCTCGCCGGCTTTGGCTATGAGCTTGACCCATTTCTGCGTGGATTCCTTGTTGTTGTCGGCCACCTCCCAGTCGAGCACGTTGACGAGGTCGTATGACAGCGAGCCCAGCGTCGCAGCATTGCCTGAGGGCTGCGCTTTCAAGGAGGTTTCTTTAGCGATGATCGCGCCGGACGCATTGGCGCCGGCGTCCTCCGGCCAGCTGTAATAAACGTACGGCGCGCACAACTCATTGACGTTCTTGTCGCGCTTGACGAAGACGCTGCCGAGAAACAGCAGCTTCGGCAGTTCGACCCACAATGAACTCGCTGCCAATTGCGGCGCCCACTGCTTTTTGAATTCGGCGATGCCCGCGGGACCCGACATATTGCGGATTTTGGGGTCGACGATGCCGAGTATAAATTGCTGGTCACGCCGCACCAGCGCATCCAACAGCCGAGCCCTGAAACGCAGCCACGAAGCGTCGTTCGCACCTTCGTCTGCCGGCAGCAGCTTAAATTCCTGGGCAGGGCTCGCCGTTGCAAACAGCAACAGCAGCGTCAGGCAGAACGCGCGAAGGCCCATCAGCTGCCTTTGAACTTGCCGTGGCGCTTCTCGAAAAAAGCGGTGAGAGCTTCGGCGTGGTCTTCGGTTTTGTGGCACATCGCCTGGTAGCTCGCGCAGATGTCCAGGTGTTCGGACAACGCCTGCTGCTGCGCGAGCTTCAACAACCGCTTGGCGTAGCGAACCGCGAGCGGCGGCTTGGCTGCGATACTGGCGGCGATCTCGCGTGCGCGCGCAAGCAACGCGTCAGGCGCCGTGACTTCAAGCAGGATGCCGAGTTGGAGGGCTTCCTCCGCTGTGATGACGCGGCCGGTAAATGTCAACTCAGCCGCGCGCTGATAACCGACCAGGCGCTGGAGGAACCACGCGCCGCCGTCGCCGGGAATGAGACCCAGATTGACGAAGGTTTCGCCGAACTGAGCATTGGTCGAGCCGATGCGGATATCGCACATGTTGGCCATGTCGAAGCCGGCGCCGATGGCCGGTCCGTTTACGGCGGCGATGACCGGGATCTCTGCGTTCTGCAAGGCCTTCGGTATGCGCTGAATGCCGCCGCGGTAATACTTGTCGACTTCCTGCACGCTCGCACCGCTGCGCTCGCGCATGGCTTTGAGATTGCCTCCGGCGGAGAACGCCTTGCCCTCGCCGATGATGATCAGGACCGCGACATCGTCGGTTTGATTGCACCATTCGAGCGTCGTGAGCAGGTCGGGAATCAATTCGGTGCCGCTCAGCGTATTGCGCACGTCATCCCGTTTCAGGGTCAGAACGGCAACGCGGTGGCGCAGTTCGAGTGCGGAGTCTTTCAACCGGGGAAGTGACATTGCGGTACCTTGCGTAGTTAAGTTAGTCAATATGGACGCTCCAACCGGAGTTTAGTATCATACCTGCGGCATTATCGCCGATCCCCGCACGCCATCCGCAGTCCGTTCTACCCAACCGCGTTGTCCAGCCGGGGACGCCACGACCGGTCCGCCAGCGATTCTGTGGGCGTGGCGGCGAATCATAAAAAAATCGCAGACGAGGAGCAAGTTGTGGAGAAGTGGTATGGCCGGAGCGTTTTGGCAGTGCTTGTTGCAAACGCAATCGGTATCCAGATTTCGTGCGCACAAACAGATTCGCCGGCTGCGAAGTATCCCGCCAGAGCCATCCGCTTTATCGTGCCGTTTCCGCCGGGTGCCGCCAACGATCTCATCGCGCGCGCAGTGGGGCAGCGGCTCGCCGAGCGATTGGCGCAGCCGATAGTCATCGACAATCGTGGCGGCGGTGGCGGGACGCTGGGAACCGCGCTTGCAGCCAGGGCGGCGCCCGACGGATATACGATTGTGCTGGTGCCGGCGACCCACGCCATCAACGTTACGCTGTATGCGAAGCCGCCGTACGATGCGGTCAAGGATTTCGCGCCGGTTGCCCTCATCGCCACCGGACCCTACCTCCTGGCAGTCAATCCGGCGCTGCCCGCGCGCACGGTAAAGGAACTCATCGCGCTTGCGAAGAGCAGGCCCGGTCAATTCAACTACGGTTCGGCAGGCACCGGAAACGCAACCCATCTTATCGGGGAACTCATGAAGAGCATGGCGGGCATCGATATCAGTCACATCCCGTATAAAGGCACCAGCCTCGCGCTGACGGACGTGATCGCAGGCCAGATCCATATGATGTTCGGCACGATATCCGCCACCAATCCACAGATCAAGGCGGGCCGCGTGCGCGCGCTCGCGGTGACCAGCGCCAGGCGCTCGGCCGCCGCGCAGGAAGTGCCGACCATGGATGAAGCCGGCATTCCAGGATTCGATGCGGTCGGCTGGTGGGGCGTGCTGGCGCCGGCGGCAACGCCGCCAACCATCATCGGGAAACTGAACAGTGAAATCGGGTCGATCGTAGCCGCCGAGGACATGCAGCGGTGGCTGCAAAGCCAGGGGTTCGACCCTGCAATCAGCAAACCCGGGCATTTTGCGGATTACATCCGGGCTGAAATTGTGAAATGGGGCAAGGTGGTGAAGGCGTCCGATGTGCAACCGGAGTGATGGCGGAACCGGCCGCCGCGCTCTGCCCTGAATCAAGGGCGTGCCGGACCGCAGTCTGGCCGGCGAATTAAAATTTTACGAACACAAAATTAACAGGAGAACCCATGTCCATAGATTTTTCGGTTGAGAATCATGTGGCGCTCATCACCTTGAATCGTCCGGAGCGGTTAAATGCGCTGGACGCCGAGCATTATCGCGCGCTGTCTGAAGCCTGGATAAGGGTCCGCGACGATGCCGATATTCGCGTGGCGATAGTCACCGGCGCGGGCGAAAAATCGTTCAGCACCGGCGCCGACCTGAAGAGTTTTGCCAACAATCCCGCCCCTCTTTCCGAGATGTGGCTGACGCAGCGCGACCAGTTGCTGAACCGCGGCCTCGAGGTGTGGAAGCCCGTCGTTGCGGCGATCAACGGATATTGCCTGGGCGGCGGGATGACGTTGATGCTGGCGACGGATATCCGTGTTGCCGTGACGGGAGCCACGTTCGGACTGTCCGAGGTCAAGCGCGGGTTTATCGCCGGCAACGGCGGCACGCAACGCGTGTTGAAACAATTGCCTTACGCAATCGCAATGGAACTGTTGCTCACGGGCGACGCGATAAATGCCGAAACTGCCGCGCGCTGGGGTCTGATCAATTGCGTGGTGCCTGCCGACAAGCTGTTGGAAACCGCAAAGTCCTATGCCAAACGCATTGCTGCCAACGCGCCGCTGGCGGTGCAGGCGGCCAAAGAGCTGGCCTTGCGCGGTGAGGAAATGGACCTGGTGACCGGACTCAGAGTCGAACAGATGTGGAACCGCATCCTGCGCGTGACCGACGACGCCAAGGAAGGCCCGTTGGCATTTGCCGAGAAACGGCCTGCGCGATTCCAGGGTCGCTAACGATGGGTGAGGCGCGTTATCCCCTGCACGGCGTGACGGTGCTTGATCTTGGCCAGATCTATAGCGGCCCCTATGCGACTTTTCTGCTGGCAATGGCCGGCGCACGCGTGATCAAGATCGAACCGCCGGGGGGCGAGTCGCTGCGCCACCGGACTGAGATCGGGGGCGCCGCGCTGCCCTTTGCGATGCTCAATTCCAACAAGCTTGCCGCAACCCTCAACCTGAAGAGCGCGCGCGGAGGCGAACTTTTGAAGGAGATGGTAAAGCGCGCCGACGTGATCCTCGAAAATTTCCTGCCCGGCACCATGGAGCGTCTTGGCGTGGGGTATGCAACGCTGCGCGGGATCAACCCGCGGCTGATCTATGCATCAGGGTCGGGCTATGGCCGGAGCGGCCAGTACAAGGATTACCCGGCGATGGACATCACGATACAGGCGATGTCGGGCATCATGAGCGTAACGGGATTTCCCGATGGCCCGCCGATGAAATCGGGCCCGGCGCTGTGCGATTTCATGGCGGGCACCCACCTGTATGGCGCGGTCACCACCGCGCTCTATGAGCGCGAAAAAACCGGGCAAGGCCGGTTGGTCGAGGTGGCGATGCTGGATGCCGTATATTTTTCCCTTGCATCCAGTCTGGGGCTCTACTTCAATTCGGGCGACTATGGCGGGCCGATCAAGTCGCCACAACGCACCGGCAACCGGCACAGTGGTCTGGCTGCAGCACCGTACAGCGTCTACCAGACAGTGGATGGCCACATTGCGATACTGTGCGCGAACAACAAGCACTGGGGGGCGCTGCAAAAAGCGATGGCGCGGGAGGATCTGGGCGATGATGAGCGTTTTCAAACCCCGAAAAAACGCGCTGCGCATGGTGAAAAAATAGACGAAATTGTCGGCGCTTTCGCGCGCGGCTTCACACGCGAGGCGCTGTTCCAGCTGCTGTTGAAGCACAAGGTGCCGTGCGCGCCGGTGCGCGATCTAGCCGAGGTAACCAATGATCCGCACCTGCATGCGCGCGGCATGCTCGAATGGATGAATCACCCCCAATACGGCCGCATTGCCGCGGCACGAAGTCCATTGCAGTTCGAAGGCGTGCCGCGCATGCCTTTGACGCCAAGCTCAAAACTCGGCGCCCAGAATTCAGAGGTGTATTCGGGCTGGTTGGGTCTTTCGCCGGCCGAGCTGGAACAATTGCGGAAAGACGAAACGATCTGACTGGCGCGGGCCACGGTTGTTAATTGGCGGTGCCGCGGCAGGCGATGTTACAATCAGCCCGCTTGCACTGGAATTTTTTGCGACAAAGGCGACTGAAATGGCAAAAATCGAAGTCAAATCCGAGATCACCGGCACCGTCTGGCAGATCAAGTCGAAACCCGGCGACAAGGTCGAGAGCGGCGACACGCTGATCGTGATCGAATCGATGAAAATGGAAATCCCGGTCATTACCGAGGACGGTGGCACGGTAAAAGAAATCCTGGTCAAGGAAAAAGACCCGGTCGCAGAAGGCCAGGTCGTCGCCATACTCGAAGGCTGAACCGGTCAGCGGGGCGTATGCGCCGCCGCCGCGTTTCACATCAACAGTCCGCCAGTTCCCGTAGTTTTTTGATGGCTTCATCGCGCGAGGAGCGCACGCGCGCTTCGGCTGCGCGCTGCGCCCGGTCACCGTCGCCTTCGCGCACCGCCTTGACGAGCTCCTGCCAGTGCTTCACCGATTGACGGCGGCGCAGTTCGCTCGCCAGACCCAGCCGTGAATAGCGCAGCGTCTGCTGGGCCAGCGGGTCGAGGATCGCGCGCAGGCGTGAGCTGCGCAAAGCCGCCGTCAAAGCACGGTTCAGCCGGAACACGCATTCGACATATTCATTGCTGTGCCGCGCGTTGCGCGCCAATCGTGAGAGCTCCGCGACTTCGGCTTCGAGCATGGGCAGCAGCTTCAGGCGCTCGGGATCTTCAGCGATGCTGCGGTCGCGCAGGCCATTCAGCGCCACGCGGATATCGAAAATCTCCCGCACTTCCGGAATGCTGAGCTTGGTCACCTGTGCGCCACGTCGCGCAAGTATCGTCACCAAGCCGTCTTTTTCCAGCAGGCGCAGCGCTTCGCGCACCGGCCCGCGGCTGACGCCGAATTCGGCGGCCACCGCTTGTTCCATGATGCGCTGACCCGGTACATAAGTGCCTGCGGTGATGCGGGCGGCGAGCTGCGCTGCGATCTGTTCGGGCAGCGAGAGTATCGGTCCAGTGGCTGCGGCAGGTGCGGCGCGCGTTGAGCGTGCGGGTTGTCCCATTGCGGTAAGGTACTTGCATTCTTGTAAGATTGTCAACAATCGTATTGACAGCAAAGCGGGATAAAAGCTAGCATGCGAAAAAACAAAGAATTCTCAATTAGCCTCTAGCAGAGGCCAACCTGCAGCCTTTGACGTCGGCCGTGCTCACACGGCGGCGCGGGAACACTTATGAGCTGGCAACCGGAGATCGAAGAGCTGCAACGGCGCCGCCGGCTGGCCGAGGTGTGCGGCGGCACGGAAGCGGTCGCGAAGCATCACGCAGCGGGACGAAAAACGGTGCGCGAGCGCATCGACGCACTGCTGGACCCGCGTTCTTTTCGTGAAGTCGGCAAGCTCGCGGGCCGTGGCACTTACGACGCCGCTGGCCAGCTGACGAAATTCGAGCCGGCTCCGTACGTGATGGGTCTGGGCCGCATGAACGGGCGCCCGGTTGCGGTCGGCGGCGAGGACTACACGATACGCGCGGGCACCGGTTTCGGCAGCGACCGTCGCAAAGGCGGCCAGGGCGGCTTCATCGAAGACCTCGCCTACGAATATCGCATACCGCTGATCAACTTGATCGAAGGCACGGGCGGCACAGTGAACACCGCGCGCCGCAAGGGCTATAGCGTGGTTCCCGGTTACGGCCAGGATGGCTTCGAGCGCTCGGTGGATCTGATGGGGATCGTACCGGTCATCAGCGCCGTGATGGGCACGGTCGCAGGCGGGCCCTCTGCGCGCGCCATCCTCAGCCATTGGTCGATCATGATCAAGGGCAAAAGCCAGATCTTCGCGGCGGGGCCGCCGGTCGTCGAGCGCGCGTTCGGCGATAAGCTTACCAAAGAGGAGCTCGGCGGCTCGGCGATCGCCGCGGACACAGCGGGAACCATAGACAATGTCGCGATCGACGAGGCTGATTGCCTCGATCAGATCCGCCGCTTCCTGAGCTACATGCCACAGAATGTCTGGGAACTACCGCCGCGTATGCCGTGCAGCGACCCGGTGGACCGCTGCGACGATGCCCTGGCGAGCATAGTGCCGCGCTCGGCACGCGCTGCGTACAACATGAAAAAGCTGGTGCAGATGGTCGTCGATCAGGGTTCGATGTTTGAAATCCAGCCGACGTTTGGGCGCGCCCTGATAACCGCGCTCGCGCGCATGAACGGCTATCCTGTCGGCATCGTCGCCAACAACCCCATGGTGGGCGGCATCATGGATTACAAGGCGGCGCGCAAACAGGGGCATTTCCTTGAACTGTGCGATATGTTCAATATTCCGATCATCTTTTTCGCGGACATCCCGGGGCTGATGGTGGGTGCGGAGTCGGAAGCCGATGCGATCATGCGCGAAGGCGTGCGCACGCGCTACATCGGGCTGCAGCTGAACGTACCGGTGTTCACGATCATGGTGCGCAAATGCTACGGCGTGGCCGGTGGGGGAGTGATAGACCGGCGCGGCCTTAATTTCAAGATCGCCTGGCCGTCGGCGCACTGGGGATCGCTGCCGCTCGAAGGCGGCGTGAAGGCCGCATACCGGCGCGAGATTGAAAACGCGCCCGACCCCGCGTTGCGCGAAAAGGAAATCGAGGAGGAGCTTCGCCAGTACGGCTCTCCCTTTCGGACCGCCGAGGCGTTTGCGATCGAGGACGTGATCGATCCGCGCGAAACGCGGCCTTATCTGTGCGATTTCATCGGCGCGCTGCAAGGCCGTCTTGCGACGCAGCTCGGCCCGCGGCTAAAGGCGGGCGTCAGGCCATAACTATAAATGCACCATCGGAGGAATTGAAATGCGGCGGACGAATTTATTGCCGGCTCTTGCGCTTTTGCTGTTGACGGGAAGCGCCTGCGCGCAATCTGCGTGGAAGCCGGAACGCAACGTCGAGATCATTTCGGGTACTGCTGCCGGCGGCGCTGTGGACAAGGCCAACCGCACGGTGCAAAGAATATGGCAGGACAAAAAAATACTCGAAGTCACCTCGAGCGTAGTCAACAAACCGGGCGGCGGCAACACGATCGCGTGGAACTACATCAACCAGCACGCGGGCGACGGCCACTATGTGTCGATCGCCCCGTATACGATACTGACCAACAAGATCATAGGCATGAGCCCGCTCTCTTATACGGATTTCACGCCGATCGCGCTGCTGTTTGATGAATACATTACGGTATCGGTGCGGGCCGATTCGCCAATCAAGAACGCGCAGGACATGATTGAGCGCCTGCGCAAAGATCCGTCGTCGCTCAGCATCGCGGTCGCCAGCGCGCTCGGCAATCACATTCACGTTGGCATTGCCAAGCCGCTCAAAACCGCAGGCGTGGACATCAAGAAACTCAAAGTCGTCGCTTTCAAATCGTCGGGCGACTCCGTGGCCGCGTTGCTCGGCGGTCATATCGACGTCGTTTCTTCGACCACGCCCAACGTGCTGGGACAGTTGCAGGCGGGAAAAATACGCGTGATTGCGATTACGTCGGCGACCCGGCTGAGCGGGCCGCTCGCGGGTGTTGCCACCTGGAAAGAGCAGGGCGTGAATATCGAATTTAACGCGTCGCAGGGTGCTATCGGGCCGAAAGGCCTGGCTGCCCCGCAACTCGCGTTTTGGGAAAACGCATTTCTCAGGTTATCGCAGAGCGATGAGTGGAAAAAGGAACTTGAGGCCAGTAACTGGCAGAGCAATTACCGCAACAGCCAGGACACGGCGCGTTACTACGAACGCGAATACGCCGAGATGAAAGCCGTGCTCGGCGAGTTGGGCCTGGTGCGGCAATAGTGCAGACCGGTGCGACAGGCGGACCGCTGGCGGGGTATCGAGTGCTCGAGCTCGGTTCGACCGTGGCGGGCCCGTTTTGCGGGCGCCTGTTCGCCGACTTCGGCGCCGAGGTAACCAAGATCGAGCCGCTCGAGGGCGATGCGATTCGCGCCGCGGGTCGCCATCACCGCGGAAAATCGCTGTACGCGGCGAGCATATTGCGCAATAAGGATCTTGTCGCGCTCGATTTGCGTACGCCCCGCGGCCAGAGTATCGCGCGCAGGCTCGCTGCCAAATCCGACATCGTGATTGAAAACTTTCGTCCGGGCGGGCTCGAGAAATGGGGCCTCGGTTACGCAGATCTCGCCGCCGTCCGGCCGGATATCATCATGGTGCGGATCAGCGGGTTCGGGCAGACCGGCCCCTACAGCCAGCGTCCAGGCTATGGCGTGATCGCCGAAGCGGCAAGCGGCCTGCGGCACCTGACCGGCGACCCCGACCGGCCGCCAGCGCGCGTCTCGATTGCCCTTACCGATTACATTACCGGCCTTTACGCCGCGTTGGGAGCCATGATGGCGCTGAACTATCGCGAGCGCACCGGTCGCGGCCAATGCGTAGATGCGGCGCTCGCCGAATGTGCGTTCAGCCTGCTTGAGCCGCATGTCCCTGCATTCGACAAACTGGGAATCGTCGCGAACCGTACCGGGTCGGGCCTCGCTGGCAGTGCGCCCAACAATCTCTATCCAACGCGGGACAACTCTTACATCCACATCCAGGCGGCGCAGAACCCGGTGTTCAAGCGCTTTGTTCACGCGATCGGAATGCCGCAATTGCTGGCGGACCCGCGCTTTGCTGACGCGCTCGCGCGCGGCAAGCACATCGCCGACATCGACGCGGTCGTAACGGGCTGGACGGCAGCGCATGATATTGCGGATATCGAACGCATTCTCGAGCATGCCGATGTGCCCGCCGGGCGCATCAATACGGTCGCGGATATTTTCGCGGATGCGCAGTTCCGCGCGCGCGACATGATAGTTGAGACGCCGGACGACGAACTGGGTTCGGTCAAGCTGGTCGGCTGCGTGCCCAAGCTGTCCTTGACGCCGGGCCACATCAGCCGCAGCGGCGGGCGTCTCGGTCGCGATACGCGCGCCGTGCTGGGCGAGGCCGGCATCACGCCGCAGGAAATCGACGAACTCGCACGCGACCATGTCATTCTGTGCGACTCGTGAAAACCGGTTCTATTGACGTGAGGGGATGTATGGCCTCCAGGCAATTACCTGCTGACTGCGCAGGGCGTTGCATTGGCGCGCCGGCCCTGTTTTGCCGCAGGCCCGCATTCTTGCTGAGCGCCGCGTGCTTTATGGCATGGGCCTACAGCGCGGGCGCGCTGTGCGCCAGCCCGCCGCCAACTGCCTGGCAACCATCGAAGCCGATCGAATATATCGTTCCCGCCGGCGCCGGTGCGGCGCTGGATACCGCGGCACGGGTCATCAAGCAGACCATGGAGAGCCAAAAAATCGTCACCCAGCCAATTGTCGTGCTGAACAAAGCGGGCGGCGGCGGCGCGCTAATGAATGCGTATCTCGACCAACGGGTCGGCGATGCAACAGTGCTGGCAACGATAGCGCCGACCCTGCTGACTAGCAGGATTACCGGGC
>CAMBSS010000064.1 GCA_945870465.1 Bordetella parapertussis
CGGTGAATACGAGCTGCGCGCCGGCGTCTTTCAATATGAAAGCGATGGCATCGGCGGTGAGTTTGATGTTGACGGGCACCGGGACTACGTCAGCACGCATGGCGCCCAGCAATGTAGCGACGAATTCGACGCGGTTGAGTGACAGGATCCCGATTCGATCGCCGGGCTTGATACCGGCGCGCGCGAAGCCACGTGCAACCGCATTGCATATTGCGTCGAGCGTGCGATAACTGATTGTGCGCGGCTGCGCCGGGATGTACAGATCGAAGATGGCGGTGCGTTCGGAATGCGCGTGCGCAGCGAACAGCAATCCGAGGTTGCCGGGATAGCCGCGCGGCTCCGGCTCGGGCAGCGTGGTAGCGGCCGTCGCCGGCCCCAGGGCCGTTACGGGCAAACGATCACCTTGCCGAACACCGCGCGGTCTTCGATGAGTTTCAGGCCGGCAGCCGCTTTTTCGAGCGGCAGCACTTCATCGATTACGGGTTTCATCTTGCCTTCCTGGATGAGGTCCATCAGCGCCTTGAGGTTTTCATCGTAAAAGCTGTTGGAGCCGATGACCTTCAGTTCGAAACTCCAGATATAGCGCAGGTCTTCTTTCGGATCGAAACCGGCAGTGGCGCCGCAGACCAGTATCTTGCCGCCGCGTTTGACGCATTTAAGCGTCGGCGCCCAGGTGTCGCCGCCGGTGAAGTTGATGACGACGTCGACGCCGCCTTCGTAATTGCGGCGCTGCGGTTTGCCGAATTTCTCGATCGCCCATTTCGAGAAATCGGTGTCCTTGTAGTTGATCACATGATCGGCGCCAAGGTCTTTCAGGCGCTGGATCTTGTCGGCGCTGCTGGCACAGGCGATGACTTCGGCGCCGAGCATTTTGGCGAGCAGCACGCAGCCCGTGCCGACGCCGCCGCTGGCGCCGAGCACCAGCACTTTCTCGCCTTTTTTGATGGTGTCGTGGGTGACGATCATGCGGTGGGCGGTGCCGTACGCAACCGGCAGCGCGGCGGCTTCCGCGAAGGTCACGCCGGCCGGCATGCTGATGAGTTGATCGGCGGCCACGAGACATTTCTCCGCCAACCCGCCGTGCATCATTTCGCCCATCAGGCCTTTTTGCTTGTTGAGCGGGTTGACGAGCACGCGGTCGCCGGCTTTCCAGCCGCTCACGCCGCCGCCCACTTCGAGAATTTCACCGGCAATGTCGAGCCCGATGATCATGGGCATCGGCACCTTGATGCCGGGCATGCCGCGCACCGTGAAGATGTCGTGATAGTTGAACGAAGTCGCACCCACGCGGATCACGACGTGGCCGTCGATCACCTGCGGATCCGGAAAATCGGTGACGTATTCGAGGCTGTCGATGGCGCCGTGCTGTTTGAGGACTACTGCTTTCATTGCATTCTCCGGTTCTGGCGTAAGTTGGGCGGCGATCTAGCCGTGCTCGCCTGTAATGGCGAGATTCATCACGGTGTTGCTGGTCATTATTGCGGAGAGCACCATGCCGCGGGCCGCCTCAATTTGTTCGCGCGAGATGCGCTCAGCGGTTTCGCTGTCGCCGCGCGCGAGCGCCTTTACCAGCGCGCGGTGCTCGTGCTGCATTTCCTGCGAACGGTTGCGCAAGCCGAGGCTGAGATGCAGGAGCCGCGTCATCTGGTCCAGTAATTGCGAAACCATGATCGCGAGGCGCCCGTTGCCGGTCGCCTGTGCGATGGCGACGTGGAAGGCCTTGTTGGCTTCGAGAAAACGCGTGATGCTTTTGATGTCGTCGGACTGATAGCCGGGACGGCAGGCTTCGTCGAGCACGCGCAGCCGTTGCACATCGACCTTGCCGGCGGCCATGTGCGCGGCCTGCGGTTCGAGCATCAGCCGCAGCTCGAATACGTCATGGATGTCTTTCAGCGTGATCGCGGTGACCATGTAGCCGCGGCGCGGGATGGCGCGCAGCAGGCCGTCGTGCGCGAGGCGGATCAGCGCCATGCGCACCGGCGCTTTGCCGAGCCGGTAGTGGGTGCACAACTGCGGCTCGGAAACTTCGGTGCCCGGCGTGATCGCGCACGTCATGATGTCGTGCTTGATGCGCTCATACGCGCGGTCGGTCAGCAGCGGAATGGCTGGCGCTACGGCACGGGGGCGGTTGGAGGAGGAAGTGACCACGGGAGAAGGGTTCTGGCGACAATTGAAATACTAGGGAGCATGGTGTGACATGTCAATCAAATCAGGTGCGGCCGGCCTGCACAGCCAGGCGCGTGGTTGAGATTGGATTGATGCCCAGGTTGGGGGCGGAAGCGCCCCTTTTTGGACCGCCTTGTCGCTGCCGGGGACTCGCCAAGCGTTGCGGCGCAAGCTCGGCGGGAGGCGTTCGTGAGACTAACGCCCTCTGCGTGGCGGCAGTTCCGAGAAAGGCGGGGGAGGTGCCGGCACACGCGACGTGCGGTTACCGCTTCGCACCAGCATATCGTTGATCGCATGCAGCATGAGCAGGTCTTCGACGATTTCCTTGGGAAAGCCCTGGCGCGTTTCGCGTTTGTTGACGAGCAGGCTGCTGATGTACAGCGCGCACGCTTCCGACGGCCACAGCACCAACAGCTTGTCTGCAATGCGCGGAAACTGCTGTTCAATGCAGCATTCGGGAAGTCCGTCGCCGGGTTCATGCCCGGGGCGGATAGCGGAGTTGTCCCAGCGCTCGTGTTCCGAACGCGGCAGATGCCTGCGCTCGTGGAGCAAGCGGTCAAACTCCTCGTCGGATATGATTTGCGGCAGTTCGGGCAATTCCTTGCTCATGTCGCGATACCTGACATTGCTGTTTGTAAGATCGGAGTAGTGTATGCCGGGATAAGTTCCAAGCCTATGACATTATTCTAAAAATGTCGGCCGCAACGTGACTTTTTGCCTGCGCGAAGCGGCAATAAAACAACCAGAACCATGGGGGCGTAATGGACTACCGCAGGCTTGGCAGCAGTGGGTTGAAGGTGTCTTCGATTTGCCTGGGTGCGATGAATTTCGGCGATCAGACCACGGCTGCGGTGGCGGCGCGGATCGTGGCGTCGGCTTACGACGCTGGAATCAATTTTATCGATACCGCCGACAGCTGCGCCCGCAGCGAATCAGAACGCATCGTCGCAAGGCTGATCGCGAACCAGCGCGACCGCTGGGTGCTCAACAACCGGCTGGTGACTGCCGTGCTCGCTCACAAGCTGGATGCGCGCGACGAGTCGCTGGTCGATCGCCTGGTGGCGCCCGGCCATTTGTCCACCCAGGGCGACACCGACCCAAAGTTTCCGCTCGGCGGCCGTATTGCGCGTGCCTGATATGTCGGGAACAATCCGCGCGCGGACCTACGCGTAAGCCGGAATGGAGCTTTCGGTCGTCCAGATCGCGCTGACTGCGTTGATCGTATTCGCGGCATTCGTCGTGCGCGGCATGTCGGGGTTCGGTTCGTCGCTGGTGGCGATGCCGCTGCTGGTATTCGTGATGCCGATCCACGTGGCGGTGCCGCTGATGGGGTTGCTGGTGTTCGTGCTGTTCTGTTTTCTGCTGGTGCGCGACCGTCGCGACGTCATCTGGCGGGAAGTATGGCTGTTGCTGGCGCCTACTCTGGTTGGTGTAGCCACCGGAATCTACCTGTTCACGACGCTGGACAATACCTTGCTGTTGAAATGCCTGGGCGGCGTGACGATAGCCTATGCGGTATACGCGCTGGCAGTTCATTATTTTGGCTTGCCCGGGGTCGAGTGCTCCGAGCGCTGGGCGATCGTCGCTGGATTTTGCGGCAGTTTCATCGATACGATGTTCGGCGGCGGCGGCGGCACGGTAATCGTGATTTACATGCATTTGCGGCGCATCGGCAAAGTGCAGTTTCGCGCGACCGCGGCGGTGCTGTGGTTTTTTGAAATGACCGCGCGCGTGCTTGGCTACACGGTGGCTGGTTATTACTCTCTGGGGGCGCTCGGACTGGTGGCCCTGATGCTGCCCGTGATGTGGCTGGGGACCTGGTGCGGGGAGCACATCCACAGCCGCATCAGCCAGGCGACGTTTTCCAAGCTGCTGGCGGTGCTGCTGATGGCGAGCGGGATAACGCTGTTGCTGAGGTAGGCCAGGCGAACGACAGCGTGCGGTAGGTGCGGGGCACGCGCCGCGAAAACAGCGCTTACTTGAGGAAAATGACGGCCGGGAAGACGGCGACGGCGAGGACGAGCATCAGCCACTCAAGGTTGTTGCGCCTGAGCCAGCCCGTAAAATGCAAAACCAGAATGACGATTGCGAAAGCGTAAAAGGCGTAAAACACGATTTATCTCTCCCTGAGCGCACCTGATTCGTCCGTGACCATTACGGGCCAAAAATCATGATACAACAATTTTCTGAAAAAAACAGTTTAAGAATCACGGCCTTTGCACCTGAATCGGCCCCTGTACCTGAGCTTTCGCCAAGCTTACGCCATTTGCATATGGCGGTTGGCGATACGTGGCCAAACGAGCGCGTTTGGACGCTTTATCGATTATGATTTACTGACACTCGTTTCTTCCTTGGCAAGTTCACGCACCCATGCTTTTACTGGCCCATCGCGGTTACCACGCCGACGCACCTGAGAATACGCTGGCGGCATTCGCTGCCGCCGTGAAGCTCGGGGTCGATGGCATTGAGACCGACCTGAGATTGAGCCGCGACGGGGTGCCGGTCATCATTCATGACCGTGTGACGCCGCGCAAACGCGCAGTCGCCGACCTCACGCGGCGCGAGATTGCCGATGACGTCGGCCACCCGGTGGCGGTGCTAGCCGAGATTCTCGACGCATTTCCGGACGTTTTGTGGAACATCGAAATCAAGAATCCGGAAGTCTGGCCGGTCGCATCGCGCGTGTTGGCGCAGTACCAGTCCCGCTGCCGCCTGTTCGTCACTTCATTCCGTCATGACATCGTCAAGCGGTGCGCGGACGAACTCGCCATTGATTGCGGCCTGCTGATCGCGCACCGGCCGCTCGACGTCGGCGTCATCATGGCCGGCTGCGCGGGCCAGCCACGCATCAAAGGCATCGTGTGGGACTACAACATCGTCGATGACGGCGTGCTCGGCAGCGTCGCCGCCGGCGGCTGGAGTAATTACGTTTATGGCGCGGTAACGGTGGCCGAGCACCAGCGCTGCGCCGCGCTTGGTCTTGCCGGACTGATTACGGACTACCCATTGAATCTTTTGAACCGCCAAGACGCCAAGGTCGCCAAATAAACCTGCAACGGCACAAGAATAGGGGCATTTAAGGTTATGGCGTATGGCTTTTTACTCTTGGAATCGACTTGCTTGGCGGCCTTGGCGCTTTGACGGTTAATATGCCTTTCATTCTCGCATTAGATCAGGGCACGACCAGTTCACGCGCAATTGTGTTCGACCATGCCGGGGCGATCAAGGCGTCCGCGCAAAAAGAGTTTCGCCAGATTTTTCCGCAACCGGGCTGGGTCGAGCACGACGCCAATGAAATCTGGGAAACCCAGGTGGGAGTCGCTGCCGAAGCCATGGTTCGCGCCGGCATCAGCGCGCGCGACGTGGCGGCCATCGGCATCACCAATCAGCGCGAGACCACGGTGGTGTGGGAGCGCGCTAGCGGCAAGCCGATTTGCAATGCCATCGTGTGGCAGGACCGCCGCACGGCGGCTTTTTGCGATGAACTGAAGGCGAACGGGCACGAGGCGTCAATCGGCGCCAAAACCGGGCTGGTGCTGGATGCGTATTTTTCCGGTACCAAGCTGCGCTGGATTCTCGACCACGTGGCGGGTGCCCGGGCGCGCGCTGTCGCCGGCGAACTTGCGTTCGGGACCATCGACAGCTGGTTGATCTGGAAATTGTCGGGCGGCAAATCGCATGTGACGGATGCCAGCAATGCATCGCGAACGCTGCTGTTTAATATTCATACCGGCGGGTGGGACGACGAACTGCTGGGGTTGCTGCAAATTCCGCGCGCAGTCTTGCCGCAGGTGGTGGCATCCAGCGGCGTGGCCGCCGAAACTGCCGGCGAATTGTTCGCTGCGCGGATTCCCATCGCGGGCATCGCCGGCGACCAGCAGGCGGCGTTGTTTGGCCAGCGCTGCATCACACCCGGCATGGTCAAGAACACGTACGGCACCGGGTGTTTCATGCTGATGCATACCGGTGACAAGCCGGTTCAATCGCGCAACAAGTTGCTGACGACGACGGCGTGGCGGATAGACGGCAAGGACGAATATGCGCTCGAAGGCAGCGTATTCATCGCCGGCGCCGTGGTGCAATGGCTGCGCGACAGTTTGGGAATTATCAAGAGGTCCGGTGAAGTCGAAGCGCTGGCAGCGAGCGTTCCGGACAACGGCGGCGTCTATTTCGTGCCGGCGTTTGCCGGTCTCGGCAGCCCGCACTGGGACCCGTATGCGCGCGGCACCCTGGTCGGCCTGACGCGCGGCACCGGTGCCGGGCACATCGCGCGAGCGGCGCTCGAGAGCATCGCCTACCAGACCGCGGATGTGTTGCGCGCGATGGAATCCGATGCCGGCATCAAGTTAAGCGAGTTGCGCGTGGATGGCGGTGCGACGCAGAACGATTTGCTGATGCAGTTTCAGTCTGACGTGCTGGGCGTGCGCGTCGTGCGGCCAAAAGTATTTGAAACGACCGCGCTTGGCGCGGCGTATCTCGCGGGGTTGGCAGTGGGCTACTGGAAAAACGCGGACGAAATTTCCGCGCAGTGGCAGACCGAGCGTGTATTCGAGCCGACTATGCCGCAGGCGGATGTTAAGCGCCTGATGACAGGCTGGGAGAAGGCGCTCGCCCGCGCCAAGCAATGGGCGGGCGACAATTGAGTCTGCATTGCTGAATCAATGGCCTTTGTGGGCGGCGCGCCACAATTTGAATCGCTCAGCCAGCAACGACAGTCCCAGCAGCTTGGACACGCGGCTTGAGCCGGCGGCGATTTTCGCGGAATAAATCATGACGAAGAAGAGGGTGAGTGCGACGGCGTCTATGTAAATCAGCGCGTCGCCTAATTCGGGTGTCATTACACCAGGTAGAACCCCAATAGCCATTGGTTGCCTTTCAGGGTTGATATGTTGCGTATGTAAGGGTTTATATGTTGCGTACGCACATTATATCGGAAAATCTAATTTTTATATATATTTAATTGAATCATATATTTAAATTTCTGCTTTGGTGCGGCTCGCCCCAACTTTTAGCGTGTTTTGACGCGTTGCACTAAAGGCGGGTGCTGAAACCGGAAAACCTGCTTGTGCCGGGATCAGGTGAACGCCGGGATTCCCGTAATCGCGCGGCCCAGGGCCAACGCGTGTATGTCGTGCGTGCCTTCGTAGGTATTGACCGCTTCCAGATTCATCACGTGACGGATCACGTGAAACTCATCTGAAATGCCGTTGCCGCCGTGCATGTCGCGGGCGGTGCGCGCGATGTCGAGCGCTTTGCCGCAGTTGTTGCGCTTGACCAGCGAGATCATTTCCGGTGCCGCACGGTCTTCGTCCATCAGCCGTGCGACCCGCACTACGGCTTGCAGGCCGAGTGCGATGTCGGTCTGCATGTTGACGAGCTTCAGCTGGATCAGCTGGTTGGCGGCCTGATTGCACGCTCATCGCGGAGCGATAGCCCGAGTCGATGCGTTCGACTTCGTGCGAAATCAGTCCGTAGCACGCATGGTTGACGCCCGCACAACCGTAGTCTTCGATGGTCGAACCGAGAAAGCCCAGCGCACCCATCGCACGGTCGAACTTTTCATGGCGCTTGGCCTCCAACACGCGCGGCATCAGTTTTTCCTGGCAGTAGGCGTATGTCGATTCGCGCACCATGCGCTCATCTTCCGCCAACTGCTCGTCAAGCAATAGCGGGTCGGTCCAGTCGAACGCCGGTTTGGTCTTAGGTATCGCAGCGGTCACGGCGGTCTCCTGATAAAATTTGCTTCAATTTATGTCGTTTCCCTGCGTTTTCGAGACGCTTGATTCAGGAAAGAGCATGGCAGAAACCGATATTTCCAAGCTCAGGATCAACCGCGCTGCGGCGCCGGCGGGCGGTGTGCCGCGCCGGCGCCGGCGGCCGTGGGTGATCGCCGGGTTGACTATCGTCGTAATCGCCATCGTGGTTGCGATGCGCATGATTGCCGCACCGGTTGTAGTCGAGCCGGTGACGGTATCCATGGCTTACCCGTCGCAATCTTTCACCCTGCTTAACGCGACGGGTTACGTGGTCGCGCAGCGCAAAGCGGCAGTAGCGTCGAAAGCGACCGGCCGGCTCGAATGGCTGGGCGTGCGCGAAGGCTCGCGCGTCAAGCAGGGTGAGGTGCTGGCGCGGCTCGAAAACCGCGATGTGTCAGCGACCATGGACCAGGCTGCTGCAAACATCAAGGTTGCGCAGGCGAATCTCGAGCAGGGGCAGGCGGAGCTCAACGAAGCCGAGCGCAACTTCAACCGCTCGCGCGATTTGCTGGCAAAAAACTTCGTGTCGCAGGCGGCGCACGACACCGCGGTGTCGCGTTTCGAGAAAGCCAAGTCCGCCATCAGCGGTTACCGCGCGTCGATCGCGGTAGCGCAGGCGAATTACCGGGCGACCGAGGTCGGCGTCGAGCAGACGCTGATTCGCGCGCCGTTCGAGGGCGTGGTACTTACGAAAAACGCCAACGTCGGCGATGTGATCACGCCGTTTTCGTCGGCACTCGGTTCGCAGGCGGCGGTGGTGACCATGGCCGACATGTCGACGCTCGAAGTCGAAGCCGATGTGTCCGAATCCAATCTCGACAAGATCAAGCCCGAGCAGCCGTGCGAAATCCAGCTCGACGCGCTGCCGGGCGTGCGTTTTCGCGGCCGCTTGCTGCGCATGGTGCCGACCGTCGACCGCGCCAAGGCGACCGTGATGGCAAAAATCCGTTTCGAGGAACTCGATCCGCGCATCCTGCCGGAGATGAGTGCCAAGGTTTCTTTCCTGTCGCAGGAAATGCCGGCAGGCGAGCGCACGGCGCGCAGTGCTTTGCAGCCGGCGGCCATTGTTCAGCGTGACGGCAAAAGCGTCGTGTTCGTGATCAAGGACGACAAGGTTGCGCAGGTCGCCGTCGAGACCGGCACCAAGATGGGAGAAATGATCGAGGTCCGCGCGGGGGTCAAGCCGGGCGATCGGGTGGTGCTGCGGCCGCCGGAAAAACTGCGCGATGGCGCGCGCGTCGCTTTGCCAACGAAATGAGTACCACTAACCGCAAAGGCGCAAAGTCGCAAAGGAAAGCAATAGGGATTTCGTCGGATTCCATTGTGACTGCCCGGGGTCCTTTGCGAAACTTGGCGCCTTAGCGCCTTTGCGGTGAGATTTTTAGAATGAACAGGGCTGCGATGCCGGTCGTAGAGATCAGGAATCTCGTCAAATCCTACCGCCGCGGCGGGCAGGTCGTGCCGGTGCTGACCAATATCACTTTTGATATTGCCGCCGGCGACTATGTCGCGCTGATGGGGCCGTCGGGATCGGGCAAGAGCACGCTGCTGAATCTGATTGCAGGCATCGACAAGCCCGACAGCGGCACTTTGCGCGTGGGCGGCATTGATATCACCGCATTGAGTGAAGCCGAACTCGCTGCCTGGCGCTCGCGCAACGTCGGTTTCATTTTTCAGTTCTACAACCTGATGCCGGTGTTGACTGCGTTCGAAAACGTCGAATTGCCGCTGCTACTTACCGATTTGTCGGCGCGCGAGCGTGAGGAGCACGTGACCGCGGCGCTGGCGATGGTTGGTCTCTCCGATCGCATGGAGCATTTTCCGTCCGAATTATCGGGCGGCCAGCAGCAGCGTGTGGCGATTGCGCGCGCGATCATTACCGATCCGACCATCCTGGTCGCCGACGAGCCTACCGGAGATCTCGATCGCGCGGCGGCCGAGGACGTGCTGAACATGATGGACAGCCTGAACCGGGAACTCGGCAAGACCATCATCATGGTGACCCACGATCCTCACTCGGCGGAACAAGCGCGCACGGTGCGGCATCTCGACAAGGGGGAGCTCAGGATTGAGGATTGAGGATTGGGGATTGAGAAAAGCGAATTAGATCCCCAATCCTCAATCCTCAATCCTCAATCCTCGCTCCTCGATCCTCAATCCTGCATTTATGTATTATCTCAAGCTGATCGTACGCAACGCGCTGCGCCACAAGCTGCGCACCGGCCTGACCGTGCTCGGCATCGTCGTGGCCATACTCGCGTTCGGATTGCTGCGCACGGTGGTCGATGCCTGGTACGCGGGATCCGAGGCGGCTTCCAAAACCCGCCTGGTGACGCGCAATTCCATCTCACTGGTGTTTTCGCTGCCGCTCACTTATTCGGCCAAGATCCGGCAGATCGAAGGTGTCAACGCGGTGTCGCACGCCAACTGGTTTGGCGGCGTTTACATCACTGAGAAGAATTTTTTTCCGCAATTTGCCGTGCAGGCATCGACGTACTTTGACCTCTATCCGGAATTCGTCGTGCCGCCCGAACAGATGCGCGCTTTTCTGCGCGACCGCAAGGGCGCGATTGTCGGGCGCAAGACCGCCGACATCTACGGCTTCAAGGTCGGCGACCAGGTCAATCTGCGCGGCACCATATTCCCCGGCACCTGGGAGTTCGTGGTGCGCGGCATCTACGAGGGCGCGGAAGCCAGGACCGATACTTCCCAATTCTTTTTCCAATGGGATTACCTGAATGAAACCATGAAAAAAACCGCGCTGCGGCGCGCGAATTCGGTGGGTGTCTACATTATTTCGATTGCGAGCGCAGATCGCGCTGCCGAAGTCGCGACTGCAGTCGACCGCACTTTCAAGAATTCTCTCGCGGAAACGCTGACTGAAACCGAGCAGGCGTTTCAGCTTGGTTTCGTATCGATGGTCGAGGCGATCGTGGTGGCGATCAGGATTGTTTCGTTTCTGGTGATCTTCATCATCATGGCGGTGATGGCGAACACCATGGCGATGACTGTGCGCGAACGCATGGCTGAGTATGCGACGTTAAAAGCGTTGGGTTTCGGACCATGGCATCTGACTTTGCTTATTTTTGGCGAATCGCTGACGATTGCCGGCTGCGGGGCGGCGATCGGCATCGCGCTGACTTTCCCGGTCGCAGAAGGATTCGGCAAGGCGATGGGCAAGTTTCTTCCTGTGTTCAATGTTCATGCGGAAACGCTCTACATGCAGCTTGCGGCGGGGTTGATCGTGGGCGCGGTTGCTGCGCTTGTTCCCTGCGTACGGGCAGCGCATATCCGCATCGTTGACGGGTTGCGCAACATCGGTTGATGAAAATACCGTTCTCATACACATTGCGCAACCTGTGGACGCGCAAATTGACCACGCTGCTGACCGCCGGCGGCATGGCGCTGGTGGTGTTCGTGTTTGCGACGGTGCTGATGCTGGAGGAGGGGCTGCGCAAGACGCTGGTCGATACCGGATCGTACGATAACGTGATCGTGATCCGGCGTTCGGCGCAGACCGAAGTGCAAAGCGCGATCGACCGCGCGCAGGCCTCGTTGATCGAAAGCCAGCCGGAAGTTGCGCTGGGCGCCGACGGCGAGCGCATGGTTTCCAAAGAGACGATAGTTCTGGTCAACCTCAACAAGCGCGATTCCGACAAACCGACCAACGTGATGGTGCGTGGCGTAGGGCCGCGCAGCCTGACGCTGCGACCGCAGGTCAAAATCATCGCGGGCCGCATGTTCCGGCCGGGTGCATCCGAAATCGTTGCCGGCCGCAATGCCGCCGAGCGCTTCAAAGGCGCCGGCATCGGCGAGACGCTGTGGTTCGGCCAGCGTGAATGGCAGGTCGTCGGCACGTTCGATGCCGGCAAGAGCGGATTCGATTCTGAAATCTGGGGCGATGCCGATCAGTTGATGCAGGCTTTCCGCCGTCCGATTTATTCCGCGATGGTATTCAAACTCAACGACACCGCACAGTTCGATGCATTGAAGGCGCGTTTGGAAAGCGACCAACGGTTGACGATAGAAGCAAAACGGGAAACGGTGTTTTATGCCGACCAGTCGGAAGCGTTGGCTACTTTCATACGCTATCTGGGCGTGACGCTCTCGATCATATTTTCGGTCGGCGCCATCATAGGCGCGATGATCACCATGTATGCGTCGGTCGCCAGCCGCACGGCGGAAATCGGTACTTTGCGCGCGCTGGGATTTCGGCAAAGCAGTGTGCTGGCGGCTTTTCTGCTTGAAGCCCTGCTGCTGGGAGTCGTCGGCGGATGCGTCGGCTTGTTCCTCGCGTCGTTCATGCAGCTTTTCACGATCTCGACCATGAACTTTCAGTCTTTCTCCGAGCTTGCGTTCAGTTTCACGCTGACCCCGGCCATCACGGTCAAAACGCTGCTGTTCGCAATGGTCATGGGCGTGGTGGGCGGCTTTCTGCCGGCCGTGCGCGCCTCGCGATTGCGTATTGTCGACGCATTGCGCGCGGCGTGAGTGTTTCCCGGGAAGGGTCGGCGAACATGACAGGCGCGTGGCGGATCGCCGTTGCGGGTTTAATCGCGCTGGCGGCGGCCATCGGTATCGGCAGGTTTGCCTATACGCCCTTGCTGCCGATGATGCAGCATGACAACGGTCTGTCCATAACGGGCGGCGGCTGGCTGGCGTCCGCCAATTATCTTGGTTATTTTGCCGGTGCTGTGTCAGCCGTATGGTTGCGGTTGCCGGCGCTGGCGATGCTGCGTGTCGCGATGGTCCTAAATGCCCTGCTTATCGCAAGCATGGGCGTAACGGAGAATCTGATTTTCTGGCTGGTGATACGCGCGGCGGCTGGCATCGCGAGTGCATGGGTATTCGTATTTGCTTCCACGCTCGTGCTCCAGCGTTTGGCCGAATGCGGGCGCGTCGAACTCAGCAGCGTCATGTTCTCGGGCGTCGGTATTGGCATGCTGTTGCCCGGCTTGATGTGCATAGTGTTCGTTGCCAACGGGGTCGATGCGCAACATGCGTGGCTTGCTTTTGCCACGCTCGCGGGGGTGGCGGTCGTTGTGGTGTGGTTGTTGTCTGGGGCCGGGCAGACTGTCGTGCCTACTGATCGCGCCGCGGCGCGGCACCGTCCGGCTTGGACGGTGACCATGGGACGCCTGATCGCGAGCTATGGGCTGTTCGGCCTGGGCTACATCATTCCGGCGACATTTCTGCCGGTAATCGCGCGTGATTTGCTCGCCGGCGCGCAGATCTACGTCTGGTTCTGGCCGGTGTGCGGCGCTGCCGCGGCTGTGTCGGTCATCGCCAGCGTTGGCTGGAGCCGCAAATATGGCGATTACTCGTTGCTGATGGTTTGCTGCGTCGCCGAGGCTGCGGGAATTGCATTGCCGCTGTTCGCGCCGCACGCTGCGGCAATTGGCGTCAGCGCCGTGCTGCTCGGCGGCACCTTTGTCGTGATTACGGTGGCAGCGTTGCGCGAAGCGCACAGATTGGCGCCGGCGCACGCCGGAAGTTTGATTGCGGCGATGACGGCATCGTTTGCGCTTGGACAGATCGCGGGACCTGTCATCGCCGCTTACCTTGTGACGTGGCGCGGCGATTTTGCCTGGGCGCTGGTGCTGGCGGCCACGGCGCTGCTCATTGCAGGAGCGTTGCTGCCGAAATCGACGCCGGAGCGCGTTTAGCTTTCCCTGTTTCGGTTGCTTTAGCGAGTGGCGGGGCGCTGCAGCGGTTCTATCGTACCCATGTGAAACTTGTATTCACCGGCTTTGCGGTCACTGTAATAATGCGTGAGCGTATTGCGCACAGTGGCGAATGCCAGTTGATCCCACGGAATATCCTGTTCTGCAAACAGGGCGGTCTCCAGCGTTTCGGCGCCGGCGCTGAAATCAAGATCCAGCAACCGCGCCCGGAACAGGATATAGACCTGGTTGATGTGCGGAATGTTGTAAAGCGCGTAAAGCTGGCCGATTTCAACCCGCGCGTTGGCTTCCTCCAGTGTTTCACGTGCCGCACCCTGGAAAGTGGTTTCGCCGTTTTCCATGAAGCCCGCGGGCACGGTCCACAGCCCGTAGCGCGGTTCGATGGCGCGTTTGCACAACAGGACTTTGTCTTCCCACTCGACAATGCAGCCGACTATCATGCGCGGGTTCTGATAGTGGATGGTGTGGCACGCAGTGCAGACAAAGCGCGGCAGCGCGTCGCCTTCGGGCACGCGCAGTTCGACGGTTGCGCCGCAATTGCTGCAGAATTTCAAGGGAAAGGATGGTTTTACGGTATCCGAGACTCCCTACTATACGGTAATCGACCGCCGTTGAAAATTGCTAAACCGGCGCCGCGTTCCGCGAGTGCGTCGGGCGTATGTCACATTCTGTTTTTGCGACGCGTGATATTATTAAATACAGCGGAGTAGCATGCCAAGCACCGGGCGTCATGCGTTAGCGCCATCAGGGCCGCGATTGATCAATTCAAGGGAGAGGGAAAATGAACGAAAAAGTCAAAACGATGCTGGTCGGTGGAGTGGCGCTGATCGTGGGTGCCGCGGGCGGCGGCGGTTACGGCATGATGCAGGTAGACGATGTGACCCAGAAGCTGAACGCCGCTATGCAGGAAAAAGATCAGGCGCTGCAGGGTGCTGACCGCCTGCGCAAGATGAATGACGAGGCTGTCACGAAATACGGCAAGGAACTCGGCAAGCTGGTCATGGCGGCCGTGGGTAGCGCACCCGCTGCGGCAGCACCGGCTGCAGCAGCGCCCGTCACGGGGCAGCCCGCGGTGACTCCGCCGGCAGCGACAGCGGGCGAGGACACAAAGCTTATCGACGGCGCGCGCGCATTGCTGGCGCAGCGCGACGGATTTCGCGCTTCGCTAGACGGCGTGCGCGCATCGATGAATTCCGAAATGGATGCGCTGGCCGCTGAGCTCGGCAATCCGGTGCCGAATATCGGCAAAGTCAAAGACCTGCTTGACAGCCTGAAACAGAACTGGCCGGAGAAAGAAAAAAACATGCAGGCCGCGACGCAAAAATTGCTGGTCGATCTCGGCTTGGTGCAGGCGCCCGCCGCACCCAAGCCGGTCGCTGCTCCGGCATCTGCCGCTGCTGCGTCCGCGCCCGCTGCACCGCCTGCCGATACCAAGAAGTAAACCTGGAAAGAGTAATCCGCATAACGGCGCACCGTACGCGGTGCGCCGTTTTTATTGCCGGCGGCAATCGTGATTCACGGTGAGTCTGGCGGGTCTTGTGCGGTTGATGTTTGTTTGAACGGCGTGCGCTCGTTCAATTCATCGAGATAGACCGCGACGCCGCGCGTCTCCCGCTGCAAAAATTCCTCAATCGCGGCGGCGAACCGCGGATGGGCGAGCCAATGCGCTGATTGCGTCTGCACCGGCAGCAGTCCGCGCGCGATCTTGTGTTCGCCCTGCGCGCCGCCTTCGAAAGTGGCGATGCCGTTGGCGATGCAGAATTCGATCACCTGGTAGTAGCACGCCTCGAAATGCAGCGACGGGTGGTGCTCGAGTGCGCCCCAGTAACGTCCGCACAGCCGCGTGCCGTTGTGAATGTTGAGCGACGCCGCGATCGGCTGTCCCTCGCGCAGGGCGACGATGAGTACAAGATTTTCCGGCATGCTGCTGCCGATCGCGCGGAAAAAATCCAGGTTGAGGTAGGGTGTCGAATGATGCTGGCGGTAGGTGTTGCGGTAGCAGCGGTTGAAAAACACCCACAACGCATCGGTTATGGCAGGCCCGGGGAACCATTCGAAAACGATGCCGGCATCGCGTATCCGGCGCCGCTCCTGCTTGATTTTTTTGCGTTTGTCGTGATTGAATGTGGCGAGGAAGGCGTCGAAATCCGCATAACCTTCGTTGCGCCAGTGAAATTGCACGCCATGGCGCAGCGTCAACCCGCGATCCTGCAATACATCCGCCTGTTCGGCGGTGGGATACAGGCAATGCAAAGACGAAATGCGTGTTTCGCGCGCAAGCTGCAGCGCGGCGTCGACCAGCAACTGCCGCCGCGCCAGCGTATCCGCCAGCATGCGGTTGCCGGTAACCGGCGTAAACGGGACTGCGCTGAGCAGCTTGGGGTAGTACTCAAGCCCGTGGCGCTGGTACGCATCGGCCCACGCCCAATCGAACACGTATTCACCGTAAGAATGCGATTTGAGATAAAGCGGCATCGCGCCGGCAAATGCGCCGTTTTCGCGCAGCACGAGAAAATTCGGCGTCCAGCCGGAGTCCGCGCTCGCGCAGCCCGTCTCGTGCAGCGCATGCAGGAATTCATGCCGCAGCAGCGGGTCGTCGCCGGCAAGCCGGTTCCACTCCAGTGCGGGGATTGCTGCGATCGAGTCGCGGACTTCGACTATAGTTTCTGCCGATTTCACGGAAATTTGGCGGTGCGCCGAGAATGAATGGTGGCCTGATGATATATTAGCGAGATGAAAATCGCGATTGCTCAAATCAACTGCACCGTGGGCGATCTTGCCGGCAACGCGGCGCGCATACTCGATTTTGTCGGGCAGGCGCGCGCGCAGTCGGCGGACGTGCTGGTGACCCCCGAACTCGCGCTGTGCGGTTATCCGCCGGAAGACTTGCTGTTGCGCGATGATTTTTACCGCAGCTGCGACAGCGCGTTGCGCGATCTTGCCGCGGGCATCAAAGGTATTACGGTCGTCGTCGGCCATCCGCGCCAGGTCGGGGGCAAGCGCTATAACGCCGCGTCAGTCATCCAGGACGGCCGCGTCGTTGCCACCTATCACAAGCATACGCTGCCCAACTATACGGTCTTCGACGAAGAACGCTATTTCGATGCTGATGACCAGCCGTGCGTTTTTGAAATCAACGGCATAAAGCTCGGCGTCAATATTTGCGAAGACACGTGGGATGCAGTGGCGCCGCGCGCTGCAGGCAAGGCGGGTGCGCAGGTGCTGCTCGTCCTCAATGCGTCGCCTTATCATCTGCGCAAGCAGCAAACGCGTTACGACGTCATGCGCGAGCGGGTGGCTGAAACCGGCTTGCCGCTGATTTACGCCAACATGGTCGGCGGTCAGGACGAACTGGTTTTCGACGGCGCCTCGTTTGTGCTTAATCGGAGCGGTGTGGTGACGCACCAGTTGCCGATGTTCAAGGAAGCGATGGCGATAGTCACCATCGAAAATGGCGAACCGCTCACAGGCGAGGTGGCCGCCGAACGCGCGCTGGAAGTGGATGTCTATGATGCGCTTTGTCTCGGCGTGCGCGACTACGTGACCAAAAACGGATTTCCCGGCGTGTTGCTGGGGCTTTCGGGTGGCATCGATTCGGCGCTGACGGTCGCGATTGCGGCCGATGCGCTGGGTGCTGCCAAAGTGCATGCCGTCATGATGCCGTCGCAATATACGGCAGGCATGAGTCGTGACGATGCATGCGAGGAAGCCGAGGCGCTCGGGGTGCGTTATTCGGAAATCGCCATCAAACCGATGTTCGACGCGTTTGAAGCGGCGCTCGCTCCCCAATTCAAGGGCTTGCGCCCTGATACCACTGAGGAAAATCTGCAATCGCGCATCCGCGGAACATTATTGATGGCGCTTTCCAACAAATCGGGCGCGATCGTGCTGACGACCGGCAACAAGAGCGAAATGGGTACCGGTTACGCGACGCTATACGGCGACATGGCGGGCGGGTTCGCGGTGCTCAAAGACATCAGCAAGATGCTGGTGTACCGGCTTTCCAATTACCGCAACAGCGTGTCGCCGGTAATACCGCAGCGGGTAATTACGCGCGCCCCGTCCGCCGAATTGCGTCCCGACCAGACCGACCAGGACAGTCTGCCTCCATACGATGTGCTCGATGCGATCATGGAAGCTTACGTCGAGCACAATCTCGGGCTGCGCGAGATCGAGGCCAAGGGCTACAGCCGCAAGGACATCGAACGCGTTATCCAGCTCCTGCGCATCAGCGAATACAAGCGGCGCCAGGCGCCGATCGGCATCCGCATCACGCCGCGCGGTTTCGGCAAGGACTGGCGCTATCCCATTACCAACAAATACCGCCACCAGTTCGAGTAGCATTTGATGTTTTGTGCCGTTGCCGCGAGGCCGTATACTATGCTCAGAAACCGGTCGCGCCATGCCGCCGGTCAAGTCAGGCGGGGGGAACTCTCATGAAAAAAATCGAAGCGATATTCAAGCCGTTCAAACTGGACGAAGTGCGTGAAGCGCTGTCCGAAATCGGCGTCAGTGGGTTGACGGTGACCGAAGTCAAAGGCTTCGGCCGGCAAAAAGGGCACACCGAGCTGTACCGTGGCGCCGAATACGTGGTGGATTTCCTGCCCAAGGTCAAAATCGAAGTGGTCATAGCCGAAGACCTGCTCGAGCGCGCCGTCGATGCGATCGTCAAGGCCGCGCGCACCGGCAAGATCGGCGACGGCAAGATTTTCGTGACCAGCGTGGACCAGGTCATCCGTATACGCACCGGCGAGACCGACGAAGCCGCGATTTAAGGACGGGATTCAGGATTCTGGGATCAGGATTCGGTCCTCGGTCCTGAGTGTTGAAAGCAGGGAAGGGTGTACTGAATCCCGCATCCTATTTCCTGGATCCTGACTTCAGAAGCACCATCACCGCGCCGCCACCGCCATCACCCTGGCGCGCCTGGCAAAAAGCGAGCACTTCGTCGCGCTGAATCAACCAGTTCGCGACCTTGGTTTTCAGTACCGGCTCGCGGTTCTTCGAGCGCAAACCCTTGCCGTGAATGATACGAACGCAACGCGCGCCATCGCGCAGGCAGTCGTTAAGAAATTGTACCAGGCTTGCGCGTGCCTCGACCGTGGTGTGTCCGTGCAGGTCGAGTTCGTCCTGTATAACCCAGTGCCCGCGGCGCAGTTTCTTGAGCGTTTGCGGCGCAAGTCCATTGCGCAGATACACCAGTTGGTCGCCGCTCTCGGTGCCGATGTCCCAGCTTATGTGATCGCTCAGACTGTCGGCGAGTGCGGCGCGTTCGTCACGCAAATGCTGTTCCGGGATCGGTTTGCGGCGCGGCGCAGGATGCTCTACCCGCCCGTGGGCGGGCAGAGGAGTGACGTTCGAAAACAGTTTCTCGAATACGTCGCCGTCATCGTCGCCGGATTTGGCAGGCCGCTTCGTCATCGCGCCATTCCGCTTGCAGCACGGCCGCAATACGCTTCAGCCGGCGAGCGACTCTAGGTACTTCTGCGCGTCCAGCGCGGCCATGCAACCGGTGCCCGCGCTGGTTACCGCCTGGCGATAGACGTGGTCCTGTACGTCGCCGGCCGCAAAAACGCCAAGCACGGTGGTCGCTGTGGCGCCGCCATTCAGCCCGCTTTGCGTAATGATGTAACCGTTTTTCATGTCGAGCTGGCCGGTGAAAATATCGGTGTTCGGGCGGTGCCCGATGGCGATAAAAACGCCCTGCAGTTTCTGTTCGACAGTTGCGCCGGTCTTGGCATGTTTGATGCGCATTCCCGTCACGCCTGATTTATCGCCGAGTACTTCGTCGAGCACGTTGTCCCAGAGTATGGTGGCTTTGCCGGCCGCGACTTTTTCGTTGAGCTTGTCGACTAGAATCGCCTCGGCGCGAAACTTGTCGCGCCGGTGCACGACGGTGACGTGGCGCGCAATATTGGTCAAATACAGTGCTTCTTCGACCGCAGTATTGCCGCCGCCGATTACCGCAACATCCTGTTCTTTATAGAAAAAACCGTCGCACGTGGCGCAGCCAGAGACGCCACGTCCCATGAACGCTTCTTCCGATGGCAAGCCGAGATACATGGCTGAGGCACCCGTCGCAATGATTAGAGCGTCGCAGGTGTAGGTGGCGTTGTCGCCGATCAAAGCGAGTGGTTTTTCGCCGAGTTTGGCAGTGTGTATCTGATCAAAAATGATCTCGGTTTTGAAGCGCTCGGCGTGTTTCTGGAAGCGCTCCATGAGCTCTGGCCCCTGGACGCCCATGGCGTCTGCCGGCCAGTTGTCGACATCGGTCGTGGTCATCAATTGCCCGCCCTGGGCCAGCCCGGTAATCAGCACCGGTTTGAGGTTTGCGCGCGCAGCATAAACGGCCGCCGAATACCCGGCGGGGCCTGATCCGAGGATCAAAAGTCGACAATGTCTGGTGTTTTTTGTCATTGAATAGCCTGAAATGAGGTGGAATTGCTAAAAAACAACATTTTCTCAGCCAAACCGGGGTGCTGTCGAGCCGTTATTTGCCTTCAATATTCGTTTTTAATTCATTGCCTTGCGGATGGCTATCACACAGCGCAATCCCTGAGCTGGATTGATGATGCATTCTGATCGCGGCAGCCTATACGCCAGCGACATCCACCGTACTTTATTAACTCGTCACGGCCGGCGCGCCAGCATGAGCCGAAAAGGCAATTGTGGGGATAACGCCGTCATGGAGCGTTTCTGCCGGAATCTGAATCTGAAGATGGAGCGCGTGTTGCAGCGCGACTACGCAAACCATTCTGAAGCGATACGAGACGTTGCCGACTGCATCGTTGGGTTCTACAACAACGTCCGCCTGCACCCGACACTGGGTTATCTGCCGCCCAACGCATACGAACTCAAATTGGCAGCTAAACAAACTATTGATATGTCCGGAATGCTACATATTGCTATATAATAAAATAGAGTTTTTGCGCCCATTAGGATGAAGTGAAATAAGAAAACTTGGGGAACTGATGGCGTGTTGTTTTCTTAGAACGGTGGGGGTAGCCGTAATTGGGCTCGTCCTGACGTCGGTTGCGTTCGCGCAAGCGCCGGCCGCCCGTTTTGATATCAACGGTTACGCCGTGGAAGGCGCGCCACTGCTGCGTGCAGAAGATTTTTCCCGCCTCGTGTCGCCATTCATCGGCAAGCAAAAGACTGCTGCAGATGTGCAAAAAGCGCAGCAGGCCTTGCAGCAGGCTTACCTGGACCTCGGCCATTGTTCGGTGCAAGTGACGGTGCCGAGAATGGAACCTGATGCGGGCACCGTAGTTTTACGGCTGGTGCAGATGCCCGTTCCCATCAGCAAAGATTGTTTGCCTATGGTCGTGCTCGAGGACAAACGCACGGCGCCAATTCCGGTTGCGCCGGGTGAAGTCGCGACGCGGCCATTTACCGATGTCACGCAATCTGCGGCTGAAGCACCGCCGCCGGCAGCTACGGCACCACCTGCGCAAATTGCTCGTGCGCCACTTAAGCCGTTGCAGGACCGGCCGTCAATTCCGATGCCGGCGACACCCGCCGCTCAACCCGCAATAGCAGTCGCGCCGGTGCACCGCGAAGTTCCCGCCGACGTTGCCGTCAAATCGCTTGCGCAGGCACCTCCTCAAACTGGGATGATCGTTACCCCCTCCGCGCCACCGCCAGCCGAAAAGCCAATGGTGACTGCTCCGGTGCCGCCGGCTGCGGTCGCGAGCGCGCCGGTTATTCCACCGCCTGCGCCTAAACCGGAAATTGCATTGGCGCCGTCGCCGCGCCCGTCGCCCAAGGTAACGTGACGGTGGGCAACACGGGAGCGCTGACGACTACGGGTGCGATCGCGACTGCGGCCAACGGCAACATTAATCTAACCGCAACGGGTCTTGAAACCATCGGGGCAGCAGTCACGGCCGGCGGTTCAGGCGTGGCTACTCTCACCGGCCTTGGAGTGACGAACAACAATACCGTAACGGCGGCAGGTGGAATTAACGTTGCCGCGGGCACCGGGACGTTTACCAATCCAGGCACGCTGACTAACACCGGCAATGCCACTGCCATGACGCTCATCGCTGACGACATGAATCTGACTGGTGGCACGATTACT
>CAMBSS010000065.1 GCA_945870465.1 Bordetella parapertussis
AAAGTTCTGTACAATCTTTGTTGCGTGCGTGTGCATGACAGATCTCCTCGTTGGTTGGTCCCAACACAGAGAAAAAACCGTTCGTGCACACGCCGTTTCTTATCATCCTACATTCAACGTCTTGATTTTCACAGCATTTCAATTGAAAAAGCCGGGGTAACATCAGCCCTCACCCTCTCCCCGCAAGCGGGGCGAGGGAACATTAAAACTACGACTATGCATTTACTCCAGCCTGATACCCGCGTCGCGCGCGAGCTTCGCTTTCTTGTCGAACTCGGCCTTGATATAGGCGGTGAATTCTTCGGGAGCCGCGCTTGCCTTCAGTTCGATGCCGCGCTCGATGAAGCGGTTGCGCAACGCCGGCACGCGCACGACTTTTCCGACTTCTTCATTGACCCGCACGAGAATTTCCCGCGGCGTTCCCACCGGCGCCACCAGCCCGTTGAACGTAATGTCCTCAAAACCTTTCACACCCGCCTCGTCGATGGTCGGCAGGTCGGGAAACAGCGGCGAGCGCGTGAGGCTGGACACCGCAAGCGGGCGCAGCTTGCCGGATTTGATGTACGGGTCGGACGTGCTCACCTGGTCGAACATCAGCATGACCTGGCCGCCAATGACGTCGATGATCGCCTGCGCGTTGCCTTTGTACGGCACGTGCAGCATTTTGACGCCGACCTGGCGGCTGAAGAGTTCGGTCACCATGTGTCCAGTGCCGCCCGGGCCCGAAGTCGCGTAAGTAAGCTGCCCCGGCCGCGCCTTGGCGAGCGCGATCAGTTCCTTGATCGATTTCACCGGCAGCGCAGGATTCACCACCAGCACCTGCGGCACCAGGCACGTCAGCGTGATGGCGGAAAAATCCTTGATCGGATCGTAGCCGGGATTGGTGATGATGGACGGCACCATCGCGAACGTGTTCGCGACGGCGAGCAGCGTATAACCATCCGGCGGCGCTTTGGCGACCAATTGCGTGCCGACGAGGCTGCTCGCACCGGGCCGGTTCTCGACGATGATCTGCTGCCCCATGCTGTCGGTGAGTTGCTGGGCGAGCGAACGCGCAACGATGTCGACGTTGCCGCCGGGCGCCAGCGGCACAATGATGCGCACCGGTTTTGCAGGATAGTTTTGCGCGCAGGCGCCACCCGCGAAAATCGCGGCCGCCGCCATCGCCACACCAAGATGCGTTGCGTTCATGATTCTCCTCTCACCGACATTGCCGGCATGCGCCGGCGTGACCAGCTTATAGTTTGATGCCGTGCAGAAAACTCGCGCGCTCGCGCGCGCCCGCCATGATGAAGCTCAAATCGCTGCCGCTCAAGATGAAGCGCATACCGAGACCGATGTATTTCTCCATCAGTTTGGGATCGTAGACGCCGCCCATGCCCGGGTGTATGCCGTGCTTGAGACAGGCCGCGATGGTTTTCTTATAGGCCGCCTCGACGTCGGCATGCCCAAACTGCCCCGGGATGCCCATTTCGGCGCACAGGTCGTTGGTGCCGATCAGCACGGAGTCGATGCCGGGCACTGCCGCAATCGCCTCGACGTTCTTGATCGCCAGCGGCGTTTCCACCATCACGATAACCAGCGTCTCGGCATTGACGACGTTCGATGCCTCGCCCATCGACACACTTTGAAATGCGAACTGCGGCTGCGCGCCCGCCATCGAGCGGTGGCCAATCGGCGGGTACTTGCAGTTGGCGACCGCGCGCTGCGCTTCTTCCGCCGTGTCGACATGCGGAACGACGACGCCCTGCGCTCCGGCATCCAGCAATCGCGTCGCGTGGTAATGCTCCTTGCCGGGAACGCGCACGATGGGCGTGATGCCGACGGCCAGCGCGCCGTTGGCGATCTGCGCAGCGGTATCGACGTCCATCGAATTGTGTTCCATGTCGATGAACAGCCAGTCGAAGCCCGATGTCTTGGCAATCGCTGCGATGTCAACGGTGCGCGCCTGGCGCAGTCCCATGCCGATCGCGATCTTGCCGGCCTGCAACTGGTTCTTGGTGTGATTCGGATACGTTTTCATGCAGCTCCCCCGGGATTTTTGGCGCCGTGCGGTTTCCAATTTGACCGCCTCTGTTCTATTATCGCAGACCTTATCGATACACGCCGCAGACCGTTCTTCGCGGCGCCGCCAGTCCGAAAGCCGGTCTTGACTACCGACAGTAGCCAGTCCCACGCGCCCGCCGAGCAATCGTTCGCGGCGCTGCGTCATCCCGCGTTCCGCGCTTACTTCTTCACGTCCGCGCTGGCGATGATGGCCGACAGCATAGAGCACGTCATCAGCTACTGGATGATGTTCGAGAAATTCCACTCGCAGGCGCTGGGCGGTTTCGCGGTGATCTCGCACTGGGTGCCGTTCCTGCTGTTCTCGGTGTACACGGGCGCGCTCGCCGACCGCTTCGATCCGCGGCGCATCATCCAGCTTGGCATGGTGTGCTTCATGTTCGTGTCGCTGGCATGGGGTTATCTGTTCATCACCGACACGCTCGAAATGTGGCACGCGATGGTGCTGCTCGTCATCCACGGTTTTGCGGGAGTTTTGTGGGGGCCCGCGAGCCAGCTTTTCATCCACGACATCGTCGGCCCCGCGCAATTGCAGAGCGCGGTGCGGCTCGCGGCGACAGCGCGCATCCTCGGCCAGTTGATGGGCCCGGCGGTGGGCGGCGCCATCATGCTCGCGTTCGGCCCTCAGCACGGCATCCTCATCAATGTGCTGATCTACGTGCCGCTGCTGCTGTGGCTGTGGAAGGCGCCGTTCAAGCCGCGCGCGCCGAACCCGGCCACCATGCGCGGGCTGGCGGACATCGTGACGACGATACGCGCCATCGCCGGCAACCGCACCATCGTCTCGATGACCTTGCTCGCCGGCGGCGCGTCGCTATTCGTGGGGAATGCGTACCAGGCGCAGATGCCGGAGTTTGCGCACGATCTCGGCCACGGCCGCGCCGACATCGCTTACAGCATGTTGCTCGCCGCGGATGCCGCCGGCGCTTTAATCGCGGGCATCGTGCTCGAAAGCCGCGGGCTCCTCAAAGCGCATCCGAAAACCGCGTTCATTCTGGCGATGATGTGGTGCTGCGCTATCGGCGGCTTCGCCGCCGCGACTGCCTACCCGCTCGCGTTTGGCTTGTTGTTCATCGCAGGCTTCGTGCAACTGTCGTTCAGCTCGATGGCGCAGACGCTGGTGCAGATGAATGCGCCCGCCAACATCCGCGGCCGCGTGGTCGGGCTCTTCAGCATGTCAGGTTTAGGAATGCGCGCATTTGCCGGCGTCACCGTCGGCGTGATGGGCGGCGTCATCGGCGTGCACTGGTCGTTGGCACTCAGCGCGCTCGGCCTGCTGGCGATGATCGTGGGCTTGTACTTGTTTACGCTGCGCGGTGCGGCCGTCAAACCCTAATACACTAATACTACATTAAAGCGTTAACCGCAAAGGACGCGAAGGACGCGAAGGAAAAGCTTCAACAACGCGTTTCAGTCTATGCACGATTACCTGATATTTCCCTTCGGGTTTCCTTTGCGTCCTTTGCGTCCTTCGCGTCCTTCGCGTCCTTCGCGTCCTTCGCGTCCTTCGCGGTTCAAGATTTGGCAGTAGTAAGCAGACTATTTAACGCTCACTCAAGCTTGATATTCCCCTTCCTGACCACCCGCTGCCACTTGTCCGACTCGGCGCGCATGAACGCCGCGAACTGCTCGGGCGTATCGCCGACCACGTAATTTCCCTGCGCTATGATTTTTTCCTTGACGTCCGGGAGGTTAAGCACGCGCACCATCTCCTGGTTGAGGCGCAGCACGATATCGCGCTGCAATCCCGCCGGCCCCACGACGCCGTTCCAGTTGAGAGACTCGAATCCCGGCAGGCCGGCTTCAGCCATGGTCGGCAGGTCCGACGCGACGCTAAGCCGGGTGGTGCCGGTGACGGCCAGCGCGCGCACTCGCCCAGACTTCACGAACTGCAGGTTATCGACCGACGTGGAGAAGTGCATCATCAGCTGGCCGCCGATCAATTCGGGTATGATCGGGCCGCTGCCCTTGTATGGGATCTGCAGGAAATCGATCCCCGCGAGTTGCTTCAGCAACTCGCCGTTCAGGTGCGAAGACTGGCCGATGCCGGCGGAGCCATGAGTGATCTGTCCTGGCATTTTTTTCGCCAGAGCAATGAGCTCGCGCAGGTTGCGGGCGGGCACCGAAGGGTGCACGAGCAGGAAGGCCGGCCCGGCGATCAGGTTCACTATCGGCGTGAAATCGCGCATGGCATCGTACGGGATCTTCGCCTGCAGATGCGGCAGCACCGCGAACGTGCCGGTATTCGCAATCAGCAAGGTGTAGCCATCCGGCGCCGCGCGGGCGCCGAGTTCGGTCGCCACCAGCCCGCCGGCGCCGGGACGGTTGTCCGCGATGACGGACTGGCCGATGAATTCGGCCAGCTTGATACCGACGACGCGCGCGGCATAATCCGACGGGCCGCCGGGCGGAAACGGAATCAGTATGCGCACCGGCTTCACCGGATACGCTTGCGCCGACGCCAGCAGGGGCGCCAGCGCGAGCAAGCCCGCGACGCCCATGGCGATTTTGAAACTGCTGCTTCGTTTCATGCCCGTCATCGTCGTTTTCTCCCTGTCCATGACTCCAGCCGCCAATCGCCGGTCTGATTTACGCCGGCGCCCGTTTGCCGCTCAGATGCATCACCAAGTTTCCCGCCGCATCGGCCGCGACGCTGGCACGCGGCCCCACCACCACCGTCGATTCTGCTTCTTCGATAATTGCCGGCCCGTCGATCTTCCGACCCACCGCGAGACCATAGCGCGAATAGACGGGCGTCGGCTTGAACCCGCCGCTCTCGACAAAGTATACAGCGCGCTCGCCGATGGGGCTGTGCCCGGCCCGCGCGTCGGATTTCTCGAGACGCACCTCATCCGCCATCGCGGCAGACGAAGCGCGCAGCCGCCACGAGACCACTTCGATTTGCATGCCCGGCAGGAAGCGGCCGAATCTTTGCTCGTAGACCGTTTCGAACGCGCGGCGCAAACCCTCGACATCCTTGCCCAGCAGCACCTGGTGCTCCACCGGAATCGTTACCTCGTACCCCTGCCCCAGGTAACGCATGTCCGCGGAAGGCTCGATGCGAATATCATCCGCCGCCGCGCCTGCCTCGAGCAGAAGCTCGCGCCCGCGCGCTTCCAGCTCGCCGAGAATTTTGTGCACTGCGGCCCAATCGATGGCCGCAATGCGCTGCACGTAGCTGCGCGTGAATTCGGCGCTGCGCGGCGCCACCAGCATGCCGATCGCGGAAGCAACGCCGGCACCGCGCGGAAACACGACTTCCTGTATGCCGAGAATCCGCGCCAGTCCGTACGCGTGCACCGGCCCCGCGCCGCCGAATGCAAGCAGCCGATAGCGCCGGTGGTCCTGTCCCTGCTCGGCGATATGGATGCGCGCCGCGGTCGCCATGTTGTTCTCGACGATCTCGACGATGCCCGCGGCGGCGGCCGTGCGCTCGAGCCCGAGACGCCCGGCCAGCGCATCCAGCGCGCTTTCGGCATCCGGGCGCGACAGCGGCATGCGCCCGCCGAGAAAACTCTCCGCGCCGATATAGCCGAGATAGACATCGGCGTCCGTCACCGTCGCGTCGGTACCGCCGCGGCCATAGCAGGCTGGTCCGGGCATGGCGCCCGCGCTGCGCGGGCCAACCTTCAGCAATCCGAGGTTGTCTGCCCATGCGATGCTGCCACCGCCCGCGCCGATCTCGATCAACTGCACGACTGGCACCCGCAGCGGCAGTCCGCTGCCTTTCTTGAAGCGGTGGACGCGCGCCACTTCGATCTCGTGGCTGCGGGCCGGCGCGCCGTTGTGTATCAGGCTGATCTTGGCGGTGGTGCCGCCCATGTCGAAGGCAATGACGCGGTCCCATGCGGCACGCTCCGCGATATGCGCCGCCATCATGGCGCCCGCTGCAGGACCGGACTCGACCAGGTTGACGGGAGCCTGCATCGCCGCGCGCGCCGTGGTGATGCCGCCGTCCGAGAGCATCACGAATACCGGCACCTTCGCCGCCTTGATAAGCCGCTCGAGATAACGCCATACCAACGGCATCACATACGCATTGGCGGCAGCAGTCGAAAAACGGTCGTACTCGCGCAACTCGGGTGCGATGTCCGCGGACGAGCAGATAAACATGCCGTCAAGTTCCTGGCGCAGGATCTCGACCGCGCGCGCTTCGTGGGCCGGGTTGCGATAGGAATTGAAAAAAGCAACGGCAATCGCTTCGACCCCGGCACTCTTCAACTGACGGGCGGCGGCGCGCACGCCGTCTTCGTCCAGGGGTATGACGGCTGCGCCGTCTGCCCCCATTCTTTCCTTGACGGTCAGGCGGTGTACGCGCGGCACCAGCGGTTCCGGGCTTTTCAGGAACAAATCGAAAGAGTCGTAGCGCAGCTCGCGCCCCATCTCCAGGGTGTCGCGGAAACCCGCAGTGGTGATAAGTCCGACCACTGCGCCGCGCCGCTCGATCAGCGCATTGGTGACCAGCGTCGTGCCGTGCACGATCGCCTGCGGCGGCTGCGGCAACCCGGCAATGCCGGACACGATGCCTTCGGTCGCATCCTGAGGCGTCGTCAAAACCTTGTGCAGAAAAACCGTTTTGTGCTGGTCGTCCCAGAACGCCAGATCAGTGAAAGTGCCGCCAACGTCTACTCCCGCGAGACTTTTCATTTGGCACCATACACGTCGCGGGCCGCCTGCGCGGAAACGATGCCGGCCTCGACATCGGCGCGCACCGCGTCACGATCGCGCTCGCGCGGGTCTCCATATCCCCCGCCGCCCGAATACCTGACGAAAATGCGATCGCCTGCCGCAATGCGGCTGCGTCCTTTCAGTGGGAAACCGTCGCACTTGCCGTTGATCTCGACGCGCGAGCCGCCGCCCTGCTTACCGCCCACCACGCCGCGGGCCGGGTTGCGCGTGCGCTCCACGAACAGCGAGACTATGGCGGAAGTTGCGGAGAGCACCTCGACCTCCAGTTCCTGCCCAAGGCCACCGCGAAAACGTCCGGCGCCGCCCGAATCCACCGCAAACTCCTTGCGCCAGATGCGCAATGGCGACACCGCTTCGACTGCTTCCATCGCGCCGGCCATCACCGTCGAGGGAAAACACGTGGTGGCCAATCCGTCGATGTCGGGCCGTGCGCCCATGCCGCCGTTGAGAAACAGTATCGAGCTGAAAGGCAGTCCGCTCGCGGCAATCCCGGAAACGACGCAGCGCAGCGTCGGCGCGCTTCCCGACTCGCCGATGATACGCTGCGGAATTGCGGTGCTGAGCGCGTCGAACAGCATGCCGGAGAGAACGTGGCCGACGAGCTGCCGCGCGTTAACCGCGGCCGGAAAACGCGGATTGAGGATGGAGCCTTCAGGCGCCTTCACGCGTATCGGTTTGTACGAGCCGTCGTTACGCGGCGTCGTGGGATCGAGCAGGCATTTGAGCGGATAGCAGGAATACGCTTCGGTGTAGTTCATCACGGTATTGAGCGCGCCCAGCACCTGCGGGGACGTTCCCGCATAGTCGACGGTCATTTCGTCGCCGGCGACCGTTACGGTCACCTCGAGATGTATCGGCTCGTCAGGCGCGCCGTCCATGTCGAGCGCGCTGCGATAGGTGCCGTCGGGGATGGCCTTGATCGCTGCGCGCATCGACCGTTCGGCGCGCGAGCGTATTTCAGCGGAAATTTCCGTGAGGTCTTCGACGCCGACTTCGGACATCAGCTCGACCAGCCGAGCCTCGCCAATGCGTCCCGCCGACACCATCGCCATCAGGTCGCCGATGACCTGGTCCGGCAGGCGGTTGTTGGCGCGGATCAACTGCAGCAAATCTTCGTTCGGCTTGCCCTCGCGGAATAACATCATCGGTGGAATGCGCAGGCCTTCTTCGAATACCTGGCGTCCATCGGCGGACCACGGAATGCCGCCGATATCCACCATGTGCGCAACACTTCCGCTCCACGCGACGAGCCGCTCGCCGATGAAAATCGGCGCCACGACTGTGACGTCGGGCAGGTGCCCGGTCGCCAGCCACGGGTCGTTCGTGATGCCGACGTCGCCCGGACGCCAGGATTTCAGCGGACGCATCTGCAGAAAATGCGCGAGCGTGCGCGACAGCGTCATGTTAAACGAAGGTATGCCGATCGTGTTTTCGGCAATGGCATGGCCGGCAGCGTCGAACAAAACGCAGGCATAGTCATTCGATTCGCGCACTGTCGGCGAAAACGAAGTCCGCACCAGGGTCGTCGCGGCCTCGTCGGCCACCGCGATAAATCTCGACCACAGGATTTCCAGACTCACCGGATCAATTGCGCTTTGCATCGTCAACTCCAATAGGCCGATTTCATTTCTTGTAACCGTATACCGACTGCGCGCGCGCGGGACTCAGCACGCCTTGGCGCAGGTCTTTTTCGATCAGGCGCCGGTCGCGATCGGCGGGATTGCCCATGCCGCCGCCGCCCGGATAACGGATGCGCAGCGTGTCGCCCGGCTGCAGCACGGTGCGGCCTTTGCGCGGGACCACGAATTCACGATTCAGTATTTTCAGTTCCGCCGCGCTGCCGGCGCCGCCACCGTGCGAGCCCAGCGGCGGATACTTGCTGCGGTCCGAGATCACCGACAGGCGCATCGGGCCTTCGGTCGCGACTTCGATGACCATTTCCTGGCCGTGGCCGCCCCGCCACTGGCCGGCGCCGGCGGAATCTTCCCAGATCTGTTTTTTCCAGACGATGAGCGGCGTGAGGCCTTCCATGACTTCGACGGACCCGGGCGTAGTGTTGGAAGGGTACTGAGTGCAGGGCAAACCGTCGGAGGCCGGCCGCGCGCCCATACCGCCATTCGCAAACAAGGCAAAACTGAAACGGGTGCCATCGCGGCGCGCGCCGCTGTAAACGGTGCGCAGGCCCGGCGCGCTGCCCGAATCGGCGATGATCTGGCCGGGCACTATCTGCCCCAACGCTTCGAAGAGACAGGTGCTCAGCATGTGCCCGACGATATGCCGGCCGCTGACGGCGGCGGGAAAGCGGCAATTGAGTATCGTGCCTTCGGGCGCCGTCACGCGGAACGGCCGGTACGAGCCCTCGTTCTTGGGGCCCAGCGGATCGAGGATGCACTTCAACGGATAATTGGTATACGCGACCGTATAGTGAATCACGCAATTGATGCCGTACGGGACCTGCGCGGAGGTCCCCGAGTAATCCACGGACAGGTCGCCGTCTTTCACCGTCACGGCGCATTCGATGCGCAGCGGCTCCTCGAAGCCGTCCATCATCACCGATGAACGATACGTGCCGGCGGGAAGCGCGCGCACGGCTTCCCGCATCATGGTCTCCGCACGGGACACGAGCTCCTTGCTGATGTCCTCGAGGCCGTCGATGCGCAGGTCCTTCAGCAGCTCGAGTATGCGCGCCGTCATCACTTCGTTGGCCGAGACCTGGGCCATGAGGTCGCCGACGGAGTCGTTGGGGACGCGGGAATTGGCACGGATGATGTCGAGCACGACGTCGTTCGGCTTGCCTTCGATCATGAGCCGCACAGGCGGGATGCGTGTCCCCTCCTCGAACATCTCGGCGCAGTCCGCGGCCCACATCGCGCCGCCCACGTCCGGGTTATGCGCGACACAGCAGGCGAAGGCGACCAGCCGCCCCTTGAAAAATACCGGCGAGATCAACGTGTAGTCGGGCAAATGCCCGGTGCCGAACCACGGGTCGTTGGTGAGGATGGCGTCGCCGGCCTTCCACGAACCGACGGGAAAGTGCTCGAGAAAAAGCTTGGCCGACCGTCCCAGGCAGTCGCAGAACGCCGGAATGCTCGCGCGGTTTTCGGCCAGCAGATTGCCGACCGCATCGGTCAGCACGCACGCATAGTCGTTGGACTCACGCACATTGGTCGAAAACGACGTCCTGACCACGGCCGCCGCCGCTTCGTCGGCCGCCGCCACGAGGCGGTTCCAGATGATTTCCAGGCTGATCGGATCGAGTATCATGGCGTCGCGTTTTTCCCGGCGGATTCAGTTCAGTTCGGCGATCAGGTTGAGCGCCGCGTCGACGCGCACCTCGGCGTCGAAGCCCACGACGAATGTGGACTCGCGCTCTTCGAATACTGCCGGCCCCGCGAACTTGGCGCCAGCACCGAGTTTATAACGGTCATACACGGGCACGTCGGCAACCGGCCCGCGCTCCTGGAAATACACCGTCCTGCGGCCTTTCAGCGGATCGCTGCGGTCCGCTGCATCCGCCGCGACCGGCACCAACTGCGGGGCCGGCCCGCGCGCCACCAAGCGCCACGTCACCGTCTGCATGGGCACACCCTGGAGAATGCGCCCGTACAGGCGCAGATACTCGGCTTCGAACGCGCGGCGCAGTTCATCGGCGGGCGCTGCGTCCTGCAGAAACTCAAATGGCAAAGTGATGCCGATTTCAAATCCCTGGCCCATATACGACATCTCGATATGCGTGTCGTACACAATCGAAGACGCCGTCACGCCGGATGCGCACAGCATGGCTTCGGCGCGCGCTTTGAGTTCGCCCAGAAAACCCCGCACGTGGGTCCACGAAATATCCGCGAGCCGCACGAAGTAGCTGCGCGACATCTCGACGGACGCCGGCGCCACCAAAAAACCGAGTGCAGATGCGGCGCCGGCGCCGAATGGACAAATAATGCGCTTCAGCTTGAGTAGCCGCGCCAGATGGAATGCATGCACCGGCCCGGCGCCGCCAAACGCGAGCATCGTGTAATCGCGCAGGTCGATTCCGCGCTCCGCCGCATAGACGCGCGTCGCGGAAGCCATGGTTTCATCGACGATCTGCTGGATGCCGGTGGCGGCCTGTGCCATCGGCAGGCCGACAGGTTCCGCGATCTTTTTGCTGATCGCCGACTCGGCGGCGCTGCGATCGAGCTTCATGCGTCCACCGAGAAACGAATCGGTGTCGAGGTAGCCGAGCATGAGATCGGCATCGGTTACCGTCGGCGACAGACCGCCCTGGCCGTAACACGCGGGACCGGGTTCCGCGCCCGAACTGTGCGGCCCGACCTTGATGAGCCCCATGCGGTCCACCTGCGCGATCGACCCTCCGCCGGCGCCGATTTCGATCAGCTCGATCACCGGCACGCGCAGCAACAGGCCGCTGCCCTTCTTGAAACGCTGCACCCGCGCGGCCTCGAACGTATGCGCGTGCGTCGGCTGCCCCCCGGTGATCAGGCACATCTTGGCGGTCGTGCCGCCCATGTCGAACGACAGCAGGTCATTGAATCCGGCGAGGCGGCCGTAATACGACGCCGCGATGGCGCCGCCCGCCGGCCCGGACTCGATCATCTGGACCGGAAACTCCCTGCCGAATTCCCCGGTGGCGACACCGCCGGACGACAGCATCAGGCGCAGTGGCGCGGTGACGCCAATTTTCTGGAGCCGCGCTTCGAGGCGGCCGAGGTAGCTTTTCATCCGCGGCAGCACGTATGCATTGGTGACGGTCGTCGAGGTGCGGTCGAATTCCCGCAACTCGCCGACCACCTCGGATGAAATGCTGACCGGCAGCTCAGGATAACGCCCCCGCAGCAGCGCCTGCGCACGCTGCTCGTGCAGCGGATTGCGGTGGCTGTGCAAAAACACGACCGCCAGCGCTTCGACGCCTTCTTTTACCAGCGTTTCGGCCGCGGCAATAAACTGCGCTTCGTCGAGATCCTTGAGCACGGTGCCATCGGACCCGACGCGCTCATCCACTTCGAGACGCAGATTTCTCTCCACCAGCGGTTCGGCAAACTCGATGGAGAGGTCGTAGAGGTCGTAGCGCAGCGCGCGTCCGATCTCGAGCGTGTCGCGATAGCCCATGGTGGTGATGAGCCCGGTCTTGACGCCCTTGCGCTCGATGATGGTATTCGTCACGAGTGTCGTGCCGTGCACGACGCGAGTCAGGAGACCGCCCTCGACCTGCGAGCTCGACAGCAGTTTTTCCGTCCCGGCCACCATCGCATCGCTCGGATCGCTGGGCGTCGTCAACACCTTGCCGATGGAAATGCGGCCTGTGTTTTCGTCGAGCAGGACAAAATCGGTGAAGGTGCCGCCGACGTCCACGCCAAGACTGAAATGTGTTTCCGGGTGCGCCATGTATCCTAGCTGAGACGGGCGGGCTCCAGGGTGGTCTACCCATGCCCGCCTTGCATAAGTTTCTATATATATAAACGATTTATCCGGCTTTTTAGACGTCCGCCCGGCGCTTACTCCAACCTCGCAGATTACCGGTTTTTTTATTCTTGTATTATTATGGTATCCTACAAATAAACATCGTTCAATCGGTTTTTTTGCGCTACGGGGGAGCTATGCATTTATTGCCGTTTAAACACGGACTGTCGGTCCGCGAATGGTTGTTCGCTGCCGCGGCGGCCGTCGCCTGCGGCGCGTATTGCGCGACCGCCATCGCCGCCGACCGCTATCCCACCAAACCCGTGCGCCTGATTGTGCCCTACTCGCCCGGCGGCGGTTCCGACACTGTCGCCCGCATCATCGGCCAGAAACTGACTGAAAGCCTCGGCCAGACGTTCGTGATCGACAACCGCGCGGGAGCCGCCGGCATGGTCGGCACGGACCTCGCCGCAAACTCCCCTGCCGACGGCTATACGCTCCTGCTCGCCGACGCGGCCTATACCATCAACAGCTCGTATTACACCAAGCAGGCGCGCTACGACGCGGTGAAAAGCTTCGTGCCCGTGACGCTGATCGCCGATACACCGTATCTCCTGATGACGCATCCCGGCCTGCCGGTCGCTAATCTCAAAGAATTCATCGCCCACGCCAAGGCGCAGCCCGGCAAGATCAATGTCGGCTCCTCGGGTAACGGCAGCGGCAGCCACCTGGTGGGCGAGCTCTTCAAGCTCAAGGCAGGCGTCAATCTCAATCACATCCCCTACAAGGGCGCCGGCCCCTCGACCGCGGACGTCATGGCGGGACAGATCCAGGCGACGTTCGCGGGCGCGGCGGGCGTCGTGACGTTCGTGAAAAGCGGCCGCCTGAAGGCGATCGTCGTCGGCTCGGCCAGGCGCAGCGCGCTGCTGCCCGACGTGCCGACTTTCGTCGAGCAGGGCTTCCCCGACTTGGTAGTCACCAACTGGTACGGCATCGTGGCACCCGCCGGCACGCCGAAACCCGTGGTCAAACTGCTGCTCGACGAAATTACGCGAGCCATCGCCCAGTCGGACGTGCGCGAGCGGCTCACCAACCTCGCGCTCGAGCCGGTCACGCCGTCTTCCGAACAGTTCGCGCAGCTGATTGGAATAGAAATGAAGCGCTGGGCGCAGGTCATCAAAGACGCGAACCTCAAGACCGAATAAACGGCACGGCAAGCGCATTGCTCAATCTGATTTTTCAAACCGAAGGATAAAGACATGGGTGCGGCACCAGCTAAGTTCGCGTGGCTCGACGGCAAGTTCGTGCGTTGGGAAGACGCCAAGATTCACATCCGCAGCGAGTGCGTGATTCGCGGCATCGGCGTGTTCGAGGGCTTGCGTGGCTACTGGAACGCGCAGCAAAAGCAGATGTTCGTATTCCGCTCGCGGGAACACTACAAACGGCTGGAAGCGTCGATGCGCATCATCCGGCTGCCGCTGCCCTACGGCACGGAAGTCATCGAGAAGGCAATGGTCGACCTGATCAAGCACAACAAATTGCGCGAAGACATCCACATCCGCGCCAACGTTTACGTCGGGGAAGGCAGCGACCACACGTCCGACCCCGCCAAGATGTTCGTCGGCTCTTTCGTCACGGCGCTGCCGCGGCCGGCCAAGAAAACGGTCAAGACCGGGACGCATGCGGCAGTGAGTTCGTGGCGGCGCATCGACGACCAGGCCATGCCGCCGCGCGCCAAGGTGACCGGCAACTATGTAAACAGCCGGCTCGCGCAAGTACAGGCGGGACTCGACGGCTACGACACCGCGATCATGCTGGACCAGTCGGGGAAGGTGTCGGAAACGGCCGGCGCCTGCGTGGTCATCGTCAGGGACGGCAAGGTGTATACGCCGTCGGTGACCAACAGCATACTCGAGGGCATCACGCGCGATACGCTCATACAGATTTTCCAGCAGGACCTCGGCCTGCCGGTCGTTGAGCGCTCGATCGACCGCTCCGAGCTGTACATGGCGGACGAGATGTTCGAATGCGGAAGCGGCCACGAGATCAGCCCGATCGTCTCGATCGACCGCATGAAAATCGGCGATGGCGGGCCGGGACCCATCACGCGCGCAATCCAGGAAAAATACCTGAGCGTGGTCCGCGGCAAGCTGAAAAAATATCGCCGTTGGCTGACGCCCGTCTACTGATACCGGGTGTGCGCCGATTCCCCCACATTGCAAACTACCGTGAGTAGCTGAACGCAGATGGCCGCCAAGATCCGTGAACTCGCCGCGTGGCAGCGCCAGAGCGCGGCGGATGTCGTCTACCAGAAAATCAAGGACGAGATCGTCATGGCGCAGCTCGAGCCCGGCGCTCTGGTCGATGAAATCAGCCTGGCCGGACGGTTTTGCGTCAGCCGCACGCCGATCAGAGAGGCGTTGCGCAGACTCGAGCAGGACGGGCTGGTCACGACGATTCCACGCCGCGGCACCCTCGTGCGGCGCCCCACGCTGCAGGACATCATGGAGATCGACCAGATCCGCACCCTGCTCGAGCCAGCCGCGGCGCGGCTGGCCGCGGGTCGCGTTAACGCCGACGCCCTGGAACGGATCGCGGAGGAGCTGCAGCGGCTGCAAAAATCGCCGCAGATCGATCTTGCGGAATTCCTCGCGGTCGACTGGCAATTGCATGAACTGGTGCTGACGGCCTCCGGCAACACGCACATGCGCGAGATCGTCAACAGCCTGCACAACAGGTTAAGCGCGGTGCGGTGGCGCTCGGCGCATCCGCGGGCGGAGCTGGCGGTCGGTGAATTGCTGGAGCTGGTGCAGGCGCTGCGCCAAGGCGACGGCTCTGCCGCCGAAGCCGTCATGCTCAAACACCTGTTGGCGACGCGCGAAAACCGGCACAGACTCTACCAGTTCAGTACCGACAGTCGCGGCCGCGATTCGGCCGGATCCCTGATTGCCAGCTAGAAGGAGCGAATATGCGGACGTCGAGCAGCGAAAATGCAGGGCGCGGACGCGCGCACGCCACGTGGATTTCGGCAGGCTTTTACGCCGCGCTGCTGCTGTCGTCGCCCGCGCTTGGCGCAGACAACGAGGCGGCGGTGTTTCCCAACCGGCCAGTCAGGCTCATCGTTACCTTTGCGCCCGGCGGCGCGTCCGACATCATTGCGCGGCTGATTGCGGTCAAGCTGGCGGATAAATGGAAGCAGTCCGTGGTGGTGGACAATCGTCCCGGCGCCAGCGGCATCATAGGCAGCGAGTACCTCGCCAAAGCGCCCAAGGACGGCCACACGTTCGGCATCAACAGCGTGACCCAGACCATCATCCCGTCGATGACGCCCAGAATACCCTACGATCTCGTGAAGGACTTCACCCCGCTGTCTCTCGCGGCCAATGTCCCGCTGTTGATCACTGTCGGCGGCAGCCCGAAAACCGCCAACGTGCGCACGCTCGCCGATTTCGTCGCCCTGGCGAAGGCGCAGCCCAAACACCTCGCGTACGGCTCGGGCGGCACCGGCACCCAGGGACATCTTGCCGTCGAACTTTTTCGCACGGCGGTCAACATCGACGTCGTGCACGTGCCATATAAAGGCGGCGGGCCAGCAGTGAGCGACGTGATCGGCGGCCAGGTTGATTTCATTTTCGCCAATGCCCCCGAAGTGACGAGTTTCATCAGCGCGAACCGCATGCGCGCGCTGGCTGCCACGTCGGCGAAACGGCTGCCGGGCCTGCCCAACGTGCCGACGGTCGCCGAATCCGTTGCCGGCTTCGAAGTCGTGCAGTGGTACGCGTTCTGGGCGCCGGCCGGGTTGCCGCGCGCGATAGCGCAGAAACTCAACGCCGAAATTGCCTACGCCATCGCCCAGCCGGATATCCGTGCGCGCTTCGAGGAAATGGGCATGGAGGCGGCCTCGAGTTCGAGCGAAGCGCTCGACAAGCTGCAGAGGGCCGAACTCGTCAGGTGGGGCGGCGTCGTCAAGTCGCTGGGCCTGGCAGTCACCCAGTAACCCCAGAACCCGCCGCGTCGCGCTGGCGCGGAAATTCGCCTTAACGACCGGCGACCGCTTCTCGCATCAGGTTGGCCAACCCGTCGATTTCGGCAGGCGCGGTATCGAAGCGGCAGACCAGGCGTATTTTGCCGGGCCCGCGACGATATAGAAGCACGCCGCGCTGTTCGAGGAAATCGACCGCGCCGGCTGGCAGGCTCACGAAGAGTTCGTTCGCCTCGACTGGCGCGGTGATTTCGACTTTGGGAATGGCGCCAAGCAGATCGCCCAGCCGTTTGGCCGCACTGTTGGCCTGCCCCGCCAGCCTCAGCCACAACCCATCCTTGATGAAACGGTCGAGCTGCGCCGAGGCGAAACGCATCTTGGACGCCGCCTGACCGGCACGTCGCGCGCGAATACGCAATTCCTGCACCATCTTCTGATCGAACACCACGATGGCGTCAGTAGTCATGGCTCCGCATTTCGTCGCGCCGAAAGACATGATGTCCACGCCGGCGCGCCAGGTCAGCTCGGCGGGAGAACATCCAACACTGGCCACGGCATTGGCGAAGCGGGCGCCGTCCATGTGGACCTTCATGCCGTACCGCCTGGCCACCGCCGACAGCGCCGCAACTTCGGCGGGCGCGTAAACCGTGCCGCCGTCGGTTGCCTGAGTCAGCGACAGCGCGCTGGGCGGTGCCTTCGAGGTGAGCCCGCTGTGATCGCCTTCGACCATTTCCGCAAAAGTCGCGGCGTCGATCTTGAACGAGTCACCCGGCACCGCGACCAGCTTCGCGCCGCCGGTGAAAAATTCGGTCGCGCCGGATTCCCGGTGCAGCACGTGCGCTGACGGCTGGCAGTAGATCACGCCGTAAGGCGGGCTGCACACGGACAGGGCCAGCGCGTTCGCCGCGATGCCGGTCGACACCGGAAAGACGGTAACAGCATGCTCGAACAGCTCCGAGAAACGCTGGTTCATGGCCGCGGTATGCGGGTCGGCCCCATAGCTCGCCACGGTCCCTTGATTGACACTCTCTATCGCTGCGATGATCTCGCTAGCCGCGCCCGTCACATTGTCGCTGCGAAAATCCACGAGTCCCCTCTTTCGTCTACGTTATGCAAGCTTCTGGAAAGATGTCGAGTGTGGTGCGTCGGCTATTCCCAGATTCGCTCGGGCAGCGGCAGGCCCTGCAGGTCTTCCGGAGTAAGCTTGCCGTCTGGCGCTATGCCCCAGCGCTCCAGCACGTCGGCGAGCTGGCGCACGTGCTGCGCCGCATGCCACGCCGAGCGCTCGAAAACCTCGTGCAGCGACTGGTCGCCGTACGACGTGGGCACCAGCTGCTCGAACGAAATTTTCTCGTTGGCGTCCCACCACTCGCGCAGCCGCGTGACGACGCCGTCGCCGTAGCGCGCGATGTCGTCGCCCGTCGGATACTTGCCTTCGTCCCCGGCCGGCACGTTCGTGTTCATCGGCGAATATTCGATTTTCTCGATGACCGACTTCAAGTAGGTTTCGACGATGTAGAACACATGATGGCCGAGCAGCCGCGCCGGACGCGCGCGGTTGTGCACCACGGACTCGTTGATGCGCGCGGTTGGAAACTGGCGCATGTAGCGCTGGGCGGCACGCAGCGCGACGACCCACTTCTCGAGTATTTCGGCGGGCGGCAGGCGCCGGTGCCCGGTATCGACGCCGACGAACTTCGCGACATCTTCGAGGCTCTGCCCCATGACGTAATCGTTACCCCGCGCGACGACGGGCAGGTTGCGCACGCCGAGCGCCAGCAGCCGCTCGCGGCCGCCCGGATCGTTGAGCACGTCGACGGCTTCAAAATCCACCTTTGCGCGCGAAAGAAACTCTTTCGCCCTCAGGCAACTCGTTCAGCCGGGCTTGGTAAAAAGTACGAAACGCGGTTGCTGGTTGTTTTCCATTGAGGTCCCGGGTGCGGCGCGCAAATTGTGCGCCGCTTAAAACGATTATCGCACGGCCGCGCAGTTACTCCGCGCGAATGTTGGCCGCCTTGATCACGTCGCGCCACATCGAGGTCTCAGCCTTGATCATGGCCGCCAGTGCGGCCGGTTCGTTGGTGGTGACTTCCATCCCCTGCCGCGCCATTGCTTCCATGATGACTGGCTGCTTCGCCAGACCGAGCGCGGCGCTGTGCAATTTGTTGACGATCGCAGCAGATGTTTTCGCCGGTGCGAGCAGCGCGTGCCACGAAATGACGTTGAAGCCCTTCAACCCGGCCTCGTCCAGCGTCGGCAACTCAGGCGCGGTTGGCGCGCGCTTCAATGAGGTTACGGCCAGCCCCTTTAATTTTCCGGCCTGCATGAACTGCAGCGCTGCGGCGACGCTGGCGAAAGTCATCTGCACTTCGCCCGACATAGTGGCGATCACGCCCGGGCTTGCGCCCTTGAACGGCACGTGCGTGATATCCACGCCGCCGCGCCATTTCAGCAGTTCGGCGCCCAGGTGCGCGGTGCTGCCGACGCCGGCGGACGCGTAGGTCAGCGTGCCCGGCTTCGCCTTGGCGAGCGCCAGCAGGTCCTTGACCGAAGAGACATTGAGTCCAGGATAAAGCAGGAGGATGTGCTGCGAGGAGGACAGCTGGGTAATCGGCTGCAGGTCTTTTTCCACGCTGAACGGCAGATTGCTGTACATGCTCGGGTTGACGGTCAGCAGCGAGTTCAGCGGCAGGATCAGCGTATAGCCGTCGGGCGCGGCTTTCGCCACGATTTCGAGCGCGATGTTGCCGCCGCCGCCCGCCCGGTTGTCGACGATCACCTGCTGGCCCAGCGCTTCGCCGAGCTTGGGCGCGAAAATACGCGCCAGCGTGTCGGCGCCGCCGCCCGCGGGGAAAGGCACCAGCAGACGGATCGGCCGGCTGGGATAGCTTTGCGCGGACGCCGCGCCCGCAATGAAAAAAAGTACCGCCAGCGCGCAGGCGCGCAGCATCGAATGTCGCATTAAACTCCTCTCCAGCGAATAGGTACGCACGCAGGAATGCCGCAGTGGCATTGCGCACTGGAATTTTAACAGCACGAAGCCGCGCCGGCGGGAAGGCCGTACGCGCACATATACCGCGTGGGTGCATGCCGTTCTCTTCTGGTGGTGTGACTGCTCCCGCCGCAAACTCTCCAGAGTCAATGCTCTTATGTTCGCCTCCCTGTTGAAAAACATTTTCTCCGCAAGCGGCAGACATAACGCCGGCACGCCGGCGATCCGCCTGCACATCGGCGGGCAGATCGCGCATCCTGACTGGAAAAATCCTCAACGTGCTGCCAGGCCCGCACGTGGACTACCTCGGACATTGCGCGGACCTGTCGCGCTTCGCCGACGACAGCATCCTGGAAATTTACGCATCGCACGTCATCGAGCACCTGCGGTTCCAAAAGGAGCTGCCGGCCGCGTTGCGTGAATTCAATCGCGTGCTGACGGCGGGCGGGGTGCTACGCGTCAGTGTCCCCGACCTGGACACCCTGTGCCGGCTGTTCCTGGACCCGGAGATGAGCCTGAAACAGCGCATGCAAATCATGGGAATCATGTTCGGCAGCCAGATGGACGAAGCGGACTTCCACTACGTCGGCCTGAATGAAGATATCCTGACCGCTTACCTGCACGATGCCAGCTTTACCGACATCGTCCGCGTCGAAAACTTCGGCCTCTTCGCGACACCAGCAATATGGTTTACAAGCTGCCGATCAGCCTCAACGTGACAGCACGCAAACCACTGCCAGCCCGACGAATAACTGCGCGCGATTTCAGCCGCGCGTTTCGAGCCAGTCCGCCAGCTCGTGCGCGGCCTTCACGCCTTTGACCGCTTCGCCCGCTTCAAAATCGCCGGCCTTGTGCTGCGGATAGACGTAGATTTTCAAATCCGGCATACCGAGCGCTTTCGCCTGCGCGCGCGCCGCCTTCTCGAAAAAGTCGTGCACGAACACCACTGTCGGGTGACCCGCCTTCGTCAGATATATCCCGTCGCGCACGGCGCCGGAGGTGCAGGAGCCTCAGGCCCCGACGCCGACCAGCGCGTAATCTGTTTCCGCCAGCAGTTTGTTCGCATCGACGCGCGGCGCCGGCGCCCACGTGTTGGTTTTGTAGACGCGCATCACGCTCGCCGGGTTCAGCGTCCTGCCGATCTCTTCTTCCATCGCTTTCCAGAACGGGATCGCCGACACGTGCTGGTTGAAGATGCAGCCCACGCGCTTGCCTGCCAGCGTCTCCAATATGCGCTGCGGCTTCTGGGTGATCGCCTCGACTTCGCCTACCGGGTCGAATAATTCAATGGTCATGCGCGCCTCCTGAATTCAAACTCTAAAGCTATTTTCAGCCGCAGATGACCACGGATGAACGCAGATAAAACAAAAATAACAAATTCATATAACAATGAGAATCTCGTGTTGAACCCATTAACCGTCAATTACAAAACATCAGCGTTTATCTGCGGCCAAATGCTTTTCTGTATTTCTAATTGCCCGGAAACTCCACCTTCCTGCTCTGCGTATACCCGCCCAGCGTGCCCCAACCCGAACACAGCGCGCAAAATCCCGCACCCGAACCCCAGCCGCCGCTGGTAACAAGCACCAGGTTTTCCGGCGAGCGTATCCACGGCACGCGCGCGTTCGGATCGTTCTCGTCTACAACGTGGCTCCAGTGCATCGGATGCGTCGCGGAAATGGAGCGGCGGCGCTTCGCTTCGTGCACCGGGCGCGTGGCGAACTTCATGATGCCTTGCTTGACCTGCGCCTTGGTGAGCCCCGCTTCATGCAGCGCCTTCACGGCCATCGGCCCCAGCACGTAAACCATGTCGCCGCCGGTGATGTTGTTGCTGCCGAGTGTTGCGATTGAATCGCCGAGCAAACAAAGGACGTCTTCGATCGGGCTGTAGCCGGCGCCGGTCGCTACGGACATCGGTGCCGTCACCGCCGTGACTGTAACGACAGTATCGTCCGCCTTGAAGCCGCGCTCGACGTGCAGCGGTTCCCACGGATTCGCCTCCTGGTCTTCGGCGAGGCAAAAGGTGAAATAGCCGGGATGCCCGAGTGTCGTCTTGCAAGGGTCGCCGGGAAAGCCGCCGCCGATGTTCCACAGGATCAGGCGCAATGCGCGGCCTATCGTCGCCGAAGCGCGGCAGCCGTGACCGAGCGCGCCTTCGCGTGTATTGAAGCCCAGCGTCTTCACCGCGGGACCGCTGACTATGACGAGCGGCGCGCAGGCATGCGTAGTTGTCTGCACGCCGTTGAGATTGAATTTTTCCTCGAGCACTGCTTCGAGCGCGGCAATTACGATAGGCACGTATTCGGGCTTGCAGCCCGCCATTACGCAGTTGATGGCGATTTTCTCTATGGTCGCCACCCCGCTGCGCGGCGGCACCACGCCGACGACTTCAGCGGGATCGCGTTTGAGATAAGCGAGGATGCGCTCTATCGCCCCGCGTGTCGGCGGCACCACTGGCAGGCCGTCCGTCCATTT
>CAMBSS010000066.1 GCA_945870465.1 Bordetella parapertussis
GAACGGTATGCCGACGCACTAACAATTTATGCCGAGCTGGATCAAACGATTGCAACATACCCCAATACCGCTCGATTCATAGATACTAATAGCCTTGATCGAGTGTTGGCTTTGGTCAGAGTTGGATCTTTGTCCGAGGCAGAAGCGCGTGCTGAACAATTGCTTGCTGCGACCGAAGCTCGTGCCGGCAAGAAATCGAAAGAGGCAACCGATGCTAAGTTAATGTTGGCGATGACGCTTGCCGAAGAGAAAAAAGATGGCAAGGCAAGAGGCTTATTCTCCACTGGTATGGCTGATTTAGTTGAGTTTGAGCGCGAGGCTGGCCAAGATTCTGATGGGGCATCCTCTAAAGAGAGGAAATACCTGGCAGGTTACATTGAATCTTATTTAGGATTGTTGGCGCGCTTATATGAAAAAAAACCCCATCCTGAAATCGTAGCTGAGGCTTTTGCCTTAGGTGATATGGCCAGAAGCAGTGGTGTGCAAAAGGCGTTAAACGCCAGTAACGCACGCGCTAATATCACAAATATTCGATTGGCTGAGCTGGCGCGAAAAGAACAAGATCTTAATCAACAAATCACATTCTTAAGCCGATCATATAAAGAGTTAGCAATGCAGCCTGCTGCTCAGCAATTGCCAGGGGCGCAAAAAGCTATGAAGGCCAACATCGAGGGACTGCGTCAGGAATCCAAAGACACTTTGCATTTAATTGAACTGGACTTTCCAGATTACGCTCAACTGATTAGTCCGAAACCCGTATCTTTAGAAAAAGCGCAAAAGGCGTTAATGCCAAATAAGGTATTAGTCGCTTGGTTCATCGGAAAAAAAATAAGTTATGTTTGGGCGGCCTCAAATACAGGAGCCCCACAATTTAAAAGTCTTGCGATCACCCAGAGTCAGCTCAGAAAAGATATAACTCAGTTACGCAAATCCTTAGATCCTAAAGTTGTTTTAGTGGAAGAGATTCCTGAATTTAACTTTGCACTATCTCATAGCTTGTATGATGCATTGTTCAAGCCCATTCAGCCTGCTTTAGACAATAAAAATACCTTATTACTGATACCTCATGATGAAATTGGACAATTGCCCCTTGGCCTTCTTACCACGGCTGCATTTTTGCCAAATGCAAAAGCAGATTTGCGTTTTTCTAATTACCGTGAGGCGCCATGGCTTATAAAAAAATATGCGATCGCTAATGTGCCTACTGCTACTGCGATGGTTTCTTTGCGAGGCTTGCCAAAATTCAAAGACGGGCGCTTTGACTTCATAGCTTTTGCAGACCCTCTGTTTAATCAGGATCAAGCCAAGGCCGAAGAAAAGCAAGTCGCTAATGGTGATACCGGAGTTAAATTGGCTTCACGTGGCAGCGTCGTAAAATTACGCAGTAGCCCTAATACTGCACAATTAAGTTCTGCAGAAGTCGGTATTTTGCCAAGACTGCCTGATACCAGGGATGAGATTGAAGAAATAGCTAAAGTGTTTAATGTTGACGCTAAGCGAGATATTTATTTGCAAAAGCGTGCATCTTTAGAAGAAGTAATAAAGGCCAATTTATCTAATTATAAAGTAGTGATGTTCTCTACCCATGGCTTAGTTCCTGGGGAGCTCGATGGTTTAACTCAACCGGCTTTGGCTTTAACTAATCCAGATGTATTCGGCAAAAAAGGTGATGGCCTATTAAAAGTAGATCAAATTCTCACTTTAAAATTGAATGCTGATTGGGTGATCTTATCGGCCTGTAATACAGGGGCGGGCGAAGGTGAGGGGACAGAGGCTTTGTCAGGTCTGGGAAGAGCCTTCTTCTTTGCCGGAACCAGATCACTTTTAGTATCAAGCTGGCCTGTCGATAGTGAGGCCGCTAGGCAACTGATGATTAGTCTATTTAAAAGACAATATCAAGAAAAGGCTGCTTCAAAATCCATAGCTTTACAGCAAGCTAGCTTAAGTTTGATGAGCCATGGAGGGCCCGATAATAAGGCAGCAGACTATAGCTATGCTCATCCGTTGTTTTGGGCTCCCTTCACAATGGTGGGTGATTAATAAGAATAGGCGGTTTGAGGGCGTGAAGGGGGACCACACGTTACAAATTGGTTAACTCGCGTGGAGGCATCAAGCATCTGCGGGCAGCAGTCGAGCGGATTGCGGGGCCGCGGCAAGTTTGAATGTTCAACATTTTTGCGTGGTATATTTGAACGGATACGTACGCAGGTTGGGCGTATATTGAACTCGGTGCCAACGCCCGCCGTTTCTGGCGGTTTTTGGTTCGAAACTTTGGATGTGCCGCATTTTTGGCGAATTGACAGGAGTAAATATGATTACACGACCATTCTTCAGCCGTCATACGATCGTTTTGGCGTGTGTGCTGGGCGCTTGCGCTACGTTTGCCACGCGCTGCTACGCAGTCGATCTAATTACTGAAGACGAGGCCAAGCTGCCGCCGGCCGCCAAGATGGCCACGCGCGGCGGCATCACGCGTGGGCCTAGCATCAAGGTAATGAGCCCGGGTCCGGACGGTCAGGTCAAGGCGCCGTTCGCGATGAAGGTCGAGTTCCAGCCGCACGGCGGCTCCAAGATCGACGCTTCGTCGGTCAAGGTTACCTATCTCCGGAAACCGGCCGTTGATCTAACGCCGCGACTGAAGTCATCGATTTCAGAGTCCGGGATTAGTCTGGCGGACGCCAACATACCTGCCGGCGCGCATGACATCAAAATAGACGTTACCGATGCGGAGGGGCGTACCAAGTCCGAGGTCGTGAGCTTTACCGTCGTGAAATAGCGTCACCACGGCGCGCCTTTATTAATTACGGTCCGCTCATAAGCTACTCCGGTCGCCGGCCAATTGATGGCGAGGTGATCGGGGCTTCTGATTTGAGCGCCCGCTCTCTGGAAATCTCGAATGGTGCTTTCGACCCAAACCGGCCGCCGGGTTTTCGCCGAACCGGCCATTCAGGCGCCCCACTAACGCGAATAAGCCGGCTCAGGAAGGTTTCGTTTTTTCTGTGACCTGCGACGCCAGCCGTTCAATCGCGCCGGTCAGACCTTCCGTCTGATTGGTCTTGAAAATTAACTCCGCGACCCCGGCTGCAACGCACTCCTCCTGCAAACCTTCGGAGATGAACCCAGAGGCCACCGCCACCGGCAGGTCGGCGCGGATCAGCCTGGCCTCGCGCGCTACATCAACACCCGACATGCCCGGCATGTTGTAGTCCGTGACCAACAGGTCGAAGGCTGCCGGGGCGGCCCGCAGCGCTGCCAGCGCTTCGCGCTGGGATGTGTAACTGCTCACGCGAAAGCCGCTCCGCTCGAGCATCCGTCTGACAATAATCACCAGATCTTCATCATCGTCGAGGTAGAGGATGTGCTGGCCGTCATGACGAAGCGGCGCGGGAACAGCGGCGTCAGCGCGATGCTCAGTATTGGCGACCGGCGCGACCGGCAGATAGAGCGTAAAGGTCGTGCCCTCGCCGGGCGCGCTGTCGACCGTTATCGCGCCCTCGTGGGTTTGCATGATTCCGTGCACCACCGACAGGCCCAGCCCGGTGCCTTCGTTCACCGGCTTGGTGGTGAAAAACGGCTCGAATATCTTCTCGCACGTGGCCGCGTCCATGCCCGACCCATCGTCGCTCACGGTCAACCGCACGCTGAGGCCGGGATGCTGTGCGTAAATGGCAAGCAGTTCAGGCCGCGCCTCGGCCAATGCTGCAGTGACACGGATCGTATCCAGACGAATTTGAATGCGCCCGGGTTCGCCGTGCATGGCGTGGATCGCATTGGTGGCGAGATTGATCAGGACTTGTTGGATCTGGGTGGCGTCCGCCAGCACCAGCGGCATATCGGCCTCGCAGTGAGTTTCAAGCGTCACGCGCAACAGCATAGTTGCGCGTAGCAGTCGCACGCATTCATCGATCACCGGGGTTAGCGCGATGGGCTTGCGCTCGGTAGTCTGCCTGCGGCTGAATGTGAGTATTTGTTGCACGAGGCTGCGGGCACGGTTGCCGGCCTTGCTGATTTCGTCCACGCTTTGCACCACTGACGCCGGATCGGTTTCCGCGTCTTGCCGCGCGAGATCGGCATTGCCCAGGATAATGGCGATAATGTTGTTGAAGTCGTGCGCGATGCCGCCGGCCAGCGTGCCGATCGCTTCCATTTTTTGCGCTTCGCGCACCTGCTCTTCGAGCGATTCGCGTTTGGCTTCGGCCTGTTTGCGTTCGGTGATATCTTGCGCGACATTGGAGGCCCCGATTATCGAACCGCCATCATCAAAAATGGGAGCAATGCTAACGGCGATGTTGATCAATTGGCCGTTCTTGCACCGACGAATGGTCTCAAAGTTCTCTACCTTCTCTCCCCGCGCGATACGCGCCAGAATCTCGACTTCCTCGTTTTCCCGGTCCGCGGGAATTAGCATCCGCATCTGTTTGCCGATGGCTTCTTCGGCCGTATAACCGAAGATCTTTTCCGCACCCGGATTCCAACTGGTAATTATTCCGTTCGTCGCCTTGCTGATGATCGCATCATGGGTGGAGTCCACCACGGACTTCAATCGACGCAAATTAATTTCTGCCAGCTTGCGCGTAGTGATATCGCTCAGGATGATGCTTACCCCGGAGACGCTACCTTCGGCGCGGACGCAATCAAGCTGCGCCTGCACCACTGCACCATCACCACGTTGCAGCGTCAGTTCAATCCGGCCTTGTCCGCCACCTTTTTTCACTTCCTGAAAAAGCAGAACCCAGCGATCCTGATCAGCAGCAACGACCAACGACATGAAGGCTCGACGCAACAACTCCTTGCGCGCCCGCCCCAGCAGCGTGGTCGCTGTGAGGTTGATCGCCGCGATCATGCCATCGGTGCCGAGGTTGATATAGCCGACCGGGGCGAACTCATACAGATCGGCATAGCGGTCGCGCGATTCCAGCAGTGCAATCTGCGTCTCGCGCAAAACCTCGTTCTGCATCTCCAGTTCAACCTGGTGCACTTTCAATTCATGCAGCAGTTCCGCCCCCGGGAGTTCACCGGGTTTGGTCTGCGGCGCAGGGTCAATCTGCTGCTCGGCTGCCGCCCGCAGTTGCAGATCGTGTTGCTCCTGATCTTCGGGTCGGCTCATACTTTTGCCAAAGGTTCAGTCGTCACCATCGTCAGCCGGAATATTTTGACATTGCCGTCAGTGGCAACCATGCGGCGGGCGTGGCGCCATACGACGCGGGCCGAGACAGCCGATACGAACCCGGCCCGGAGCCGGCTGTTGAGCGAAAGAGCCGAGCGGCTTTGCGAGTGCGCCTGAGCGAGGCGCGATAATGAATTTGCGACGATTATTCATGAATGCCGTGAGCGGACAATGGGGCTATATATAGCTTTATACTCTTTAATATCGACAGAATTGCAGGTTTACGGATTTCTATTGCCTGAAAGGTTCGAGGCGACGATTTATCGTGAAAATGAGACGTAACAGCCGATCTCCGGTTGTGGCTGAAAGCACGCGCTAAGCCCATGTTCCGCAAAGCGGACCCTGGACGAAAATGGGATTTTTCCAGTGGCGGGTTAAGGGCTCAGCTACGAATTCACACTTTCGGCCACAACCGGAGATCGGCCGTTACTTTTAAATTTAACGAATTTAACCCTGCTTGCAGAATATTCCGGGCACGCCCCATCCTGACGCGCCGTGCGCTCGTTTGTGCCGTGGCGGTGATGCGCCTTTAACTTTAATTAGCGGCGGTTATCGCCCCGGTCGAACAGTGGTACGGCAAACTGCAGGAAAAGGGTAATGGCAGAGCGCCGGAGAGCTGTGGCAGGGCGCCTGGAGGTATTCGCGCCGCCGTGGGCGAGTTCGGTTAGGCGGTGGAATCTCCGTGCGGGGAATCCCTGGATTCCGACCGCTTGCTCGAAATGGCCCCTGAATAGCAAGGGCAGGTGGCCAATGTCGATTTTCGACGCGGGCAGGAGCGGCATCAACTTTGCCTCACGGATGCAGCGAAGACCAGCGGCCTGACTCGCCGTACCGCACTGGCGCAGGGCCCGTTCCGCGCCCCGTACAGCGCTAGTGAATGATGTAGCCGCCGTCGATCACAATATCCTGCCCCTGCAAAAATGCAGGGCTCGAAGTGGCAAGATAGAATACGAGATCGGCAATTTCCTCCGGCTCGCCAAACCGTCCAAGCGGTACTTTATTCAGCAGTTCTTGCGTTAACGCCGCGCTTCTGACGGCGCTTCTTTGGGTGTCGATCGGTCCCGGACTGATGGCATTCACGATGATGTTCTCGCGCCCGAGTTCGTAGGCCATCGATTTGGTCAGATGTATCAGCGCCGCCTTGGCCAGCCCGTAGAGTGCTTTCTGGGCGAAGGTCACGTGGCCCAGCTGGCTCGCGATATGGATAATGCGGCCACCGCCCTGTCGCCGGAATACCGGCAGCACCGCCTGACTGGCGAAGAACGGCGCGGCGAGATTGACATTGACCCCGAGATCGAATTGCGCGCGCGTGTAGTTGCCGAAATCTTCGGAAATGCGGATCGCCGCGTTGTTGATCAGGACGTCAACCCGGCCAAAGAGGGCGACAGCCTGCGCGATCATGCGCTCCGCTGCACCAGATTCGCCAAGGTCGATCAGCGCAGATTCGATCCGAGCTGCATGCGGCAACGCGCGACATTCAGCCACGGCAGTTGCGAGTTGTTCGGCGGTTCCTTCCGCGACCAGAAACACTGACGCGCCAGCCGCGGCAAATCTCTTCGCGGCTGTGTAGCCGATGCCGCGCGGAGTCGAGGCGCCCGTTACGATGACGACCTTGCCGTTCAAATCATGCTTGTCGTTACTCGCCACGGATGCCGGCTTCCCTGATTACGATCGCGAGCTGGGCGGTTTCCGCCTTAAGGCGCGCGGCAAGTTCGGCCGGCGTGCTGGTCTCGCGATCGAGTCCCAGCCGGCCCATGGTGCTTTGCACGTCGGGATGCTCGAGGCCTTTGAGCGATTCGCCGCGGATTCTGTCAACGATACTTTTTGGCGTGCCGGTCGGGACAAACAACCCGAACCACGCGATATTTTCGAATCCGGGATAACCCAGTTCCGCTACTGTCGGCAACTCCGCAGTGACCTTGTGACGTTTGGCGCCGGTTGTCGCCAGCGCGCGCAGGCGTCCGCTGGTGAAGAACGTCAGGGTCGACGGTACCGCACCGATCAGCACCGGTACTTCGCCGGCGAGCACACCGGCGATGGCCGGGCCCGCCCCTTTGTACGGGATGTGCGTGATCTCGAACCCGGCGCGCCTCTTGAGAAGTTCTGCCGCGAGATGCAGCGAGCCGCCGACCCCGCTCGACGCGTAGTTGAGCGCGCCGGGTTTCTGCTGGGCAAGTGTTATCAATTCCTTGAGAGTCCTGACAGGAACGTTCGGATGCACCAGCACGATGTGCTCGTGGGTGGCGAGGACTGTAATTGGCTGCAGATCCTGTTCAACGCTGAATGGGAGCTTGTAGAGGCTGGGGCTGGCCGTGAGCTGGGTGCTCAAAGCGAGAAACACGGTATGGCCGTCAGGCGTGGCGCGTGCTGCGGTTTCACTCGCAAGGTTGCCGCCGGCGCCGCCGCGATTATCCACGATCCAGTTCTGACCCATCGCAGTGCCAAGCCTCGGCGTAATGATCCGCGCAAGTGCGTCGGTGGAGCCGCCGGGCGGAAAGCCGACGAGCAGTCGCACCGGACGCGTTGGGTAGGCGGGCTCCGCGCAGTGCGCCATGCCAGCGCACGCAATCAGGAGCGCCGCGGAGATGTTGCTGGCGATCGTCATATGGTGTGTCCTCTTGTTCAAGAGGATATAATGACACATTCTGTTACGCGCCAGTGCAGGGCGGTGGCGTCACTCGCAACTGTTCATTGGCCCGAAATACTCCATCGAGATGCCCCACCGTCTGACACCCGCGCAGGTTGCCGCCTACCGTCGCGATGGCTATCTGTTTCCGCTGCCGGCGTTCAGCGTGCCGCATGTCACGAGCGGCCGCCTGCGCGCGCTGGCCGTAACATCTGCCCGGCGTTCCCAGTTTATTCCCGAGGTGCCGACCCTGGACGAGGCTGGTGTCAGGGGATACGAGGCGGCGCTGCAGGAAGGGCTGCTCGTCCGCAAGGGTGTGCCAGCTGAAATCATCAGCCGGCTGGAGCGGGAGTTAAAGCGCATCAGCAGCATGCCAGAGGTGCAGAAAAGTCTGCTGGCGTCGGGCAGTGAACCGGCTTTTGCGGCGGCCGATCAGTTCAACGCAATACTCAAAGGCGACTTCGAAAAATGGAGCAAGTTGATTCAGCAAGTGGGGATAAAAGTTGACTGAGCGCCGTATAACTCTATTCGTACAGGCAAGACGCCATAGGATCCTGCATGGCGCCGATCTGATTGTGTCGGTCGCCAAATGGTAACGCTCGTCACCGGCGGGACCGGGTTTGTCGGCATCAACGTCGTCGAAGCGCTGCTCGCGCGCGGCGACGAGGTTATCGCGTTCGGGCAGGCGCCGCTGCCGGAGGGCGCGCACCGCGCATTCGCAAAATACGGCAGCAAGCTGCACGTGGTTTTGGGCGACGTGCGCGATGATGCGGCGCTTGATCAATTGTTCACACAATATCGAGTCGAACGTCTGGTGCACGGCGCGGTGATCACCGCCGGGGTGGAGCGCGAGACACGCGATCCGGACAGCATCATCGACGTCAACGTGCGAGGCACGGTGCGGGTCGTGCAAAGCGCGCACAAGCATGGCGTTGGCCGCATGGTTTACGTGAGTTCGGGTTCGGCATACGGTGAGTCGCTCTTCACCGAGCAGCGCCTGTATGAAGATGTCACCCCGGCGCGGCCGGCCACGCTGTATCAGATCACCAAGCATGCGGCCGAGCGCACTGCGTTGCGGCTGCGCGCGGTCTGGGGGCTGGATCTTGTCTGCGTGCGCCTGGGCAGCGTGATCGGGCCATGGGAGCGGGATACCGGCGTGCGCGACACGCTGAGCCCGCATTTCCAGTTGGCACGGCTTGCGGCTGCAGGCCAGAACGCGCGCTTACCGGCGCGCGAAGGGCGCAAAGACCAGGTATACAGCCGCGATGTTGCAGCCGGGATCGTCGCTCTGCTTGACGCGCCGGCGCTGCGTTACACGCTGTACAACCTCAGTTCCGGGCGCAGCGGCGATTGGCACGGCACGCTGGCGGACTGGTGCGGGCACCTGAGAAAAGTCTATCCGGGGTTCGAATTCCGCACCGTCAGCGCGGGCGAGCCGCATGATATTTTCGCCGCCGACAAGGTTGACCGCGCGCCGATGGATATCAGCCGTATCGTGCAGGACGCGGGATTTACGCCGGCCTTCGGACCGGCCGCGGCATACGCGGACATGGTCGACTGGCTGAGGCAGCAAGCATGAATTGCCTGGCGCACGGATATCGCGCTTTCTTTGCAGGCGCCCGCGCGTACGGCTATTCTGAAGGCATGAGAAAATACGTTGTATTGATAGCGGGGCTCTGCGTGGTATCCGGTGCCATCGCACAGTCGTATCCGTCGCGGCCTATCCGGTGGGTTGCACCGTCGGCGTCCGGTTCGACGAGCGACATTGTCGCCCGCCTGGTTGCGGAAAAACTCGGCGCTGCGCTGGGGACTACTGTTGCCGTGGACAACCGTCCCGGCGCAGGCGGCAATATCGCCGCGGAGATAGTGGTCAAGTCGGCGCCTGACGGCCACACGCTGCTGACCGGAATTACGCCGCTCGCGGTTAATCCCAGTTTGTATTCAAAATTGGGTTACGACCCGCTGCGCGATCTCGCGCCGGTCATGCTCCTATCCTCGGCGCCGCTGGTGCTCGTCGTCCATCCGTCGATACCCGCCAAAACCGTCCGCGATGTGATTGCTCTCGCCAAGCGCCGTCCCGGCGAACTGACTTTTCCGTCCGCGGGCAATGGCACTGCTTCCCATCTCGCCGGAGAAATGTTCAAGATGATGGCCGGCGTCGACATGCTGCATGTGCCGCACAAACTGGTAATGCAGGGCGTGCTCGATCTCGTCAGCGGCCGCATGAGTCTGATGATCAACGTACTGCCGGAAATGCTGCCTTTCATTCGAAGCGGCAAGCTGAACGCGATCGCTGTCACCAGTCTGAAGCGTGCGGAGGTGACGCCTGAACTGCCGACGATCGACGAGTCCGGGCTGCGTGGTTTTGCGGTGACGTCGTGGCAGGGCGTATTGGCGGCAGCGAAAACGCCGCCGGAAATTATCGTGAAGCTCAACGAAGAACTGGGTAAAGTCCTGCGCGCGCCCGAGATGCGCACGCGCATGGGGGAATTGGGGCTCGAAATCGTGGCGGGCAGTCCGGAGCAGTTCGCGCAGCACCTGCGCAGCGAAACGGAGAAATATGCGCGCATTGTGAAAGCATCAGGCACCAAGCTGGATTGATATCAGTGCCGCATGAAAGCGCGGAAATGAAAATACTGAAGCAGCAGCAAGTCGATCAATACGCCGGGGAAGGCGCCACGCATCCGCTACCCGCTGTTTCGGCCGAATGCGTCGATCATGACAATTATTTCGATCATGAGCCGCGGCCACTTTTTGATTTTGATCCCGCGGTCGATGCGTTCCGCCAGGACGCGACCGCACGCTACTACGCGGCGCGCGACGAGCAGGTCAGGCTCAAGTCCAGAGTTGCCTCTGCGTCGGCGGCGAAGTAAGTGATGTCCGGGTTAACTGCGGAATCGCCGCCATGATGCCTCACGCCGCAGGGGGCGAAGCGGTTGACGCGCGACTGACCATTGCACAGCCCGATGACTGGCACCTGCATGTGCGGGATGTACCCTACATTGCGTCGGTGCTGCCCGGCACGCTGCGCTGCTTTCACCGCGCGGTCATCATGCCGAACCTGCATCCGCCGGTCACGACGGTGGCAGCGGCGGCGGCCTACCGGGCGCGCATATTGCGGGCGGTTCCCGCCGGCACGGATTTCGAGCCACTGATGACGCTGTATCTGAGCGACCGCTTTGATGCGGCAGAGATTCGCGCAGCGAAGGACAGTGGGTTTGTCCACGCGGTCAAGCTTTACCCCAAAGGCATTGCCCACGCCGGGCAACCGGGCGTTACCGCGATCGAGCGTTGTTTTCCGGTGTTCGAGGCGATGGAGAAACATGACCTGCCGCTCCTGGTGCATGGTGAGACGACCGATGTCGCGGTGGATGCATTCGATCGCGAGGCGGTTTTTGTCGAGCAGACATTGAACCGCGTCGTGAAGCAGTTTCCCGGATTGCGCGTGGTCGTCGAGCATATTTCCACGCGCGAGGCGGTCGACTTTGTATTGGCGGCGGGCGCCAATGTCGCCGCGACGGTTACGCCGCAGCATGTGCTGCTTAACCGGAATGCCTTGTTCGAAAAGGGCTTTCGTCCCCACCACTATTGCATACCGCTGCTCAAACGCGAAGTGCACCGGCTCGCGATATTGGGCGCCATCACGTCGGACAGCCGCAAGTTTTTTCTGGGCACCGACAGCGCTCCGCACGTCAGGGAACTGAAGGAGCATGCGTGCGGCTGCGCCGGCGTTTACACCGCGCATGCGGCGATCGAACTCTATGCGATGGCGTTTGACGCGGCGCGCGCACTGCACCGCCTCGAAGCGTTTGCGAGTTTCAACGGTCCGGATTTTTACCGCTTGCCGCGCAATACCGCCACGATTACGCTCGAAAAGAAGGCGTGGCAGATGCCGGCGGAAATTCCCTATGGCGATGGCGAAACGCTCGTTCCGCTGTTCGCCGGGCAGACATTGCCGTGGCGGCTGGTCGCCTGAACCTGTTGCCGTTATTCACTGAATACTTTTCAACCGACAGAACTCCAGGAGTCACCATGTCAAGGATTATGAGTATTTCCGCCGTCACTCTGTTGAGCGTGATGGCGGCCGCCAATGCGCAGACGTATCCGGCCAAGCCGGTGCGCATCATCGTGCCGTTCCCGCCTGGCGGCGGCACCGATATCGTGGCGCGCGCGGTGGGGCAGAAACTGGGCGAAGCCCTTGGCCAGACTTTCGTGATCGACAACCGCAGCGGCGCAGGTGGAACCGTCGGCTCGGAAACGGCTGCCAAGGCGCCCGCCGACGGCTATACGCTGGCCATGGCGACCTCCAGCACGCATGGCGTGGCGCCCAGCTTGTATACAAAACTGGGCTACGATCCGGTGCGGGACTTCGCAGCGGTGACGCTGGTCGCGACGACACCTTTCGTGCTCGTTGTGCATCCGTCGCTGCCGGTGAAGACGGCGGGTGATCTGATTGCTCTCGCTAAACGCCAACCCGGGAAATTGAACTACGCGTCGGCGGGCAACGGCAGTTCCAACCATCTCACGGTCGAGATGTTCAATATGATGGCAGGCGTCAAAATGACGCATGTTCCGTACAAGGGCAGCGGGCCTGCGCTCGTGGACCTGATGGCAGGGCAGGTCGACCTCGCAATCAACGATATGTCTTCGCTGCTCAATTTTGTCAACGCGGGCAAGATGCGCGCGGTGGCGGTCACCAGCACCGCCCGCAACCCGGCGTTGCCCAACGTGCCGACGGTGGCGGCGTCCGGGCTGCCCGGGTATGACGCGGAGGCGTGGTATGGCGTAATTGCGCCGATCAAGACCCCCGCGCCGATTACGGCGAAGTTGCAGGAGGAGATTGTGAAAGCCATGCGCGTGAGCGACTTGAAAGAGCGCCTGCATACCCAGGGTCTCGACGCGGTGGGCAATTCCCAGGCGGAGTTTCTGGCCTACATGCAGCGCGACATCGCCAAGTGGGCAAAGGTGGTCAAGGCGTCCGGCGCGCGCATAGACTGAGACTGCAGCCGCAACCAAAGGAACGACATGGATCCACTGATGAAACTGCCCACGCATGACCGCTATCCGTTTTCGTATATCGATGACAGACCCGACTACAGCTGGCCCGGCGGCAAGCGGCTGGCCTTTTTTGTCGGCACCAATCTGGAGTATTTCGCGTTCAAAACCGGCGATGGCGCTCTCGACAACGCGGTGGTCAACGCCAAGCAGACGCACCGCAATTACGCGTGGCGCGATTACGGCCTGAGGGTGGGGTTGTCGTATCTGCTCGACATGTTCGATGAACTCGGGCTGCCGGCCGCGCACAATACCAACAGCCTGCTGTACGACTACCGCGCCGAGATTTTTCCGCGCATCCGCAAGCGCGGCGATGAGATCGTGGGACACGGCCGGACCAACTCCGAGCACCAGGACCATATGTGGGAGGTCGATGAAGCGCGCATGATCAACGACGTCACCAGCGCGATTGCGCGTCACGAGGGAAAACCGCCCGCCGGGTGGATGGGGCCGGGGCTGAGCGAGAGCAACGTGACGCCGGACCTCCTGCATGAAGCGGGCTACAAATATCTGATGGACTGGCCGTGCGACGATCAGCCGATCTGGCTGAAAACCCGCAGCGGCCGCATTCTGGCGGTGCCGTACTCGATCGAGATCAATGACGGCCCGGTCATCGCGCGGCGGCAGCACAGCGCGCGCGAATTTGCGGACATGATCGTGGATCATTTCGAGGAGTTGCTGAAGCAGTCGGTCAAGCGCCCGCTGGTATGCTCGGTGGTGATACACCCGTTCATCATGGGGCAGCCGTTCCGGCTGCGCGCATTGCGCCAGGCCCTCGAACACTGCGTCAGGCATCCGCAGCGCGAGCAGGTCTGGTACACCCTGCCGTCGCGTATCGCCGAGCACTGCTATGCGCTGCCGGACGGCATTGTGCCGGGATGCGCATGACGCTCGCCGAAGCGCTCGCCGCGCGCATCGCCGCGACCGACTTTGACGCGATTACGCCGCAGGCGCTGCATTACGCCAGGATCGGCGTGCTGGACACGCTGGCGGTAGGCATTGCCGGTGCGGGCGAAGAGGCCGTGTCGATTGCACAGCGGGTGACGGGCGCTGCAGGCGGTCCTGCCTTGCTGTGGGGCTCAGATCAGCGGGTCGGCGCGCTCGATGCCGCATTCATCAACGGCATTGCGGCCAACGTGCTCGACTTTGATGACTGTACCGACAATCTGGGCGGTCATCCGTCGTCGCCGGTACTGCCCGCGCTGATCGCGCTCGCGGAAGAGCGCGGTGCAAGCGGACGCGATGTGATCACGGCGTATGTCGCCGGCTTCGAGACTGAGACCTGTATCGGGCGCGGGGTGAACTTCCATCATTACGAGAAAGGCTGGCATCCGACCGCGACGCTGGGCGTGTTCGGGGCCGCCGCGGCGTGCGCCAGGCTGATGAAGTTGAATGCGGAACAGACGACGCGCGCGCTTGCGCTGTGCGCGTCGCTGGCGGCCGGCGTCAAATCCAATCTGGGCTCGATGGCCAAACCGATGCACATCGGCCACTCGTCGCGCAACGGTCTCCTGGCGGCGCGCCTCGCCGCCGAAGGATTCACCGGCAATGCCGACGCGCTTGAACACCATCATGGGTTTCTGGAACTCTTCAACGGGGCAGGCACCTACGACATCGGCCGCATACTCGCCAAGTGGGGCACGCCATGGGATATCGAGATGCCCGGCATCGCGATCAAGCAGTACCCATGCTGCCTCAGCACGCAGGCAGCTGTCGACGTCATGCTCCAGCTGACGCGCGAGCATGGTCTTGAGGCGGGCAAGGTCGCGCGGGTGGATGCGCGCATTGCTGCACGGCGTCTCGCGCATACCAACCGGCCCTCGCCACGCAGCGCGCTCGACGCGAAGCTGAGCGCACAGTACGTGCTGGCGCGCGCGCTCGTCAATCGCGAAGTCAACCTGCCGCATTTCGAGGGCGACAGCTACCGCGATCCCGCAATCCAGCCGGCGATGACGCTGATGCATGTCGTTCCGCTCGATGCGCAGACGCTGGCGCGCGAGGGGGACTCTTATGCCGATGTCGTCGTTACACTGCATGATGGCCGTACGCTCGAGGGAAGCATCGAGCGGCCGGTGGGGCATCATGCGGGTGTGCCGTTGGCAGCCGCTCTGCACCGACGCAAGTTCGAAGGCTGCGTGCACCGGCACCTGGGGCGGCAGCAGATGGATGATTTCTACGGCGCGGTGCAGTCGCTGGAGAACATCAGAGACGTGCGTGAGCTGACTGCCCACATCGTCGTCGCAGCAAGCCGGCCCGCCGCACGCGCGGCGGGTTAAGGTGATGCAATAGCGTCAATTTGCCAAACAATTCAGTATCTACAAGGTCACTATGAATCCAGCGTTGCACGTCACATCGCGGTTAATCATTCTTGGCGCAGCGATCGCGGCTATTGAGCCCGTCGCAGCGGCAGAGCCGGCGTATCCAAGCCGCCCGCTGCGCGTCGTGATTCCGTTTGCGCCTGGCGCATCGAACGACATTACGGCACGGCTGATTGCGCCGCGCCTGTCGGATGCGCTGCGCGTTGCGGTGGTGGTCGACAACCGCGCGGGGGCCGGTGGGGTGCTGGGCGCGGAAATCGTCGCCAGTTCGCCAGCGGCATTTGCGGCCTTCATTGACAAGGAAACCCAGAAGTGGGGGCAGGTGGTGCGTGCCGCGAACATCAAACCCGAATAAGCAGGAGAATATTTTTGTCATCAACTGAGCTTGATCAACTGACGTCCGCGGTAGATGGTGCCATGGTGCTCGCCGAGCGGCTTTTCACTGATCTGCGCACCCATACGGCGGCAGAGGAAGGTGTGAGCCGCGAGTCGTACGGCGCGGGTGAGCAGTATGCGCACGATCAGGTGGCGGCCGCGGCCGCCTCGCTTGCGCTTGAGATTGCGGTGGATTTTGCCGGCAATCTGTATTTGACGCTGCCGGGACGCGACCGGACGCTGCCTGGCTGGATTACGGGTTCGCATCTGGATTCGGTGCCCAATGGCGGCAACTATGATGGCGCCGCGGGCGTCATTGCCGGAGTGGCCGCGCTGGCCGCCATGCGCAGTTCGGGACTCGTGCCGGCTACCGATGTCACGGTCATGGGCATCCGCGCTGAAGAGGCGAGCAGCTGGTACAGCGGGAACCACGGCGGCCATCTTGGCAGCCGTACTGTGCTGGGGATGCTGGAGCCGGGAGAACTGCAGGCGGCGATCAACGTGAAGAGCAATCGCACGCTGGCCGCGCATATGCGTGAGGCCGGATTCGATCCGGATGCCGCCAGCGACAAGAGCAAACTGCTGCCGCGAAGCAAATATAAAGGCTATCTGGAACTGCATATCGAGCAGGGGCCGGTGCTGGACAACCGCGGCATCCCGGTCGGCATCGTCACCGGGATCCGGGGCTCGGCCCGCGCGCGCAATGCTTGCTGCATCGGCGCCTACACGCATTCCGGCGCGGTCCCGCATGAATACCGCAGCGATGCGGTACTGGCGACCGCTGAACTGTGCCATCGTCTCGATCAGGCATGGGAAGACGTGCGCCGCAGCGGCGGCGATCTGGTCTTCACCGTCGGCAAGCTCTATACCGACCCTGGCGCGCATTCGATTACCAAGGTGCCCGGGGAAACGCGCTTTACCATCGACCTGCGCAGCCAGGATCTGGCCACGCTCGAAAAAATGGTGGCGCTGGCGCAGGATCTCGCCGCAGAGATCGGCGCCCGGCGCCGCGTCAAGTTCGATCTCGGGCGGTTCAATATTTCCGAACCCGCGCGGATGGACACGGATGTCCAGCGACGGCTCATCGAGGGCGCCACCCAACTCGATGTTGCGCAGATGTCGTTGCCAAGCGGCGCGGGGCATGATGCGCAGGATTTCGCACTGGCGGGTTTCCCGGCTGGCATGATCTTCGTGCGCAATGCGCATGGCAGCCACAATCCCCATGAAGCGATGGCAATGCCGGACTTTGCGCTGGGCACGCGGCTCCTTGCCTGGATGCTGTTGAATTGAGGCCGCGATGACTGCCCGCACGCTACCGCCTCATCGCATGGGCGCCGCGACCGCGGCGGCCGAAATAGCTGCCGGACGCCTGACCTCTGAAGCGCTGGTGCGCGATTGCCTCGATCGCATAGCCGTACGCGAAGATGCGGTGCAGGCGTGGACGCATCTTGACCGCGATGCCGCCCTCCGCGCGGCGCGGGACCTCGACCAGCGCCAGTCGCTTGGAGCGCTGCATGGCGTGCCACTCGGCGTCAAGGATGTCATCGATACGCACGACATGCCCACGGCATACGGTTCGCCGATTTATCCGGCTCACCAGCCAGCGGCGGACGCGGGATGTATCGCCATGGCCCGCGCAGCCGGCATGCTGGTGCTGGGCAAGACGGTGACGACCGAATTCGCGACGAGTTATCCCGGCAAGACGCGCAATCCGCACAATCCCGCGCATACGCCGGGCGGCTCATCGAGCGGCTCGGCGGCAGCGGTCGCGGATTTTATGCTACCGCTGTCGGTCGGCACGCAGACCGGCGGCTCCGTCATCCGGCCGGCAAGTTTTTGCGGCGTCGTCGGCTTCAAGCCGAGCTTCGGGCTGATCAACCGCAGCGGCGTCAAGCAGCTTTCCGACACGCTCGATACCGTGGGCGTATTCGGCCGCGAGGTCGCAGATGTTGCGCTGCTCGCCGCGGTGTTGAGCGGGCGCGGCGATCTGGCAGTGACGAAACCGGGTGCGCCGCCGCGCATCGGATTCTGCCGCACGCCGGACTGGGCGCAAGCTGCTCCTGACACGGTGGCCGCGCTTGAACAAACCTGCGCAAAATTGAGTGCGGCAGGCGCAGCGGTAACGGACTGCAATCTGCCGCCTCTGTTTGCCGAACTCGGCGAAGTGCACCGTACCATCGAATATTTCGAGATTGCGCGGGCGCTGCAGCATGAGTATCGGCACCATCGCGCGCTACTGTCGGCGGGTCTGGCAGCGCGTGTGGAAGCCGGGCTGGCGTGCCCGGGTGAAGACTACGAAGCCGCCACCCGGCATGCCCGCGACTGCCGCGCGCTGATCGATGACTGCTTCCGGGAATTCGACGTGCTGCTGACCCCCAGCGCGATTGGTGAAGCGCCCGCCGGATTGAGTTCGACCGGCAAAGCCGTGTTTAATCGCATGTGGACATTGCTTGGCCTGCCGTGCATCACGCTGCCGCGTTATCGTGGCGAGGCGGGGCTTCCGGTTGGAATACAGATCATCGGCCGTTTTCGCGCGGACCGGAAAACGCTGGATGTCGCGGCGTGGGTCGAGCAGGAGTTCAGGCGGCAGTCCTGACGTAGCGGCTCGCCAGCAGATCCACGTTGTCTCTGGCGTGCGGCGCTACGCTGGCATTCCACGGTGCCTCGGAAAGTTCGCGCCATTCCGGCGATGTGGCATTTTCCAGCGCGTCGAAGTGATACAGCGCCGCATATTGGTGCGTTCCGGCTGCTGCGTGAAACAGGCGTCCGCACTGGAAACCGGGTACCGCGGCAAGTGATGCTGCATGTGCGGCGAACCAGCCCGCAACTTCAGTCGCGAACACCGACTCGAGATTAATCGCGCGGATTAAGAGCGCACCTGCGCCGGGAGGCGGCATTTGATTGCCGGGAACGATCTGCTCTGCTTCCATGCGCACCAGCTTGATGCAGCGCCAGCCGACGCGCCGCGTCCACGGTGAGTTGTTCTCGTAGCCGATCGCCAGATAGCCGGGACTGCGCAGCACCCCGATGGACGATAGATCGTACGTTGTAACGGAAACCGCGTTGCGGTCCGCGCCCAGCCATCGCCGGCAATCGAGAAAGCCGGGCACGCGCCTTCGTTCCGGAATATGCTCGGTGTCATACCAGTCGTGAAACTCGTCTGCCGCCACCGGCGAGTAATCGAAACACGACAGGAGCAATCCGAGCGGCCGGGTCATTGTGCGAATCCCGCGCAGCAGGGTTGCTTCACGTGGCGTGTCCCTGCGCAAAACATTGAGCGGAGCGGACTGCGCTGATAAGATAGAGCCATTCTGCAGCGCTGTATTCCTTGTTTGAATAATTCCATCTTATCAGGTTCATGATGATGCCGATGACACGCCGTATTGCGTTAACCCTTGCAATGTCTGTTGCGGGCAGTGCAGGGGCGGCCGAGTATCCGGTCAAGCCGATCCGGATGCTGGTTGCGTTTGCGCCCGGCGGCGGCACCGATATCATCGGCCGCATTGCGGCGCAGGGCATCACCGAGAATCTCGGCCAGCATGTGGTGGTCGACAACCGCCCGGGCGCGGGCGGCAACATCGGCACCGAAATGGTGGCCAAGGCACTGCCTGACGGCTACACGCTGATTACCGCCGGTACCGGCACGCACGCGATCAACCCCTCGCTGTATGCAAAAATTCCATATGACGCCGTGCGCGACTTTGTGCCCGTTTGCCTGGTCGCCGAAACGCCTTATCTGATGGTGGTGCCGGTGTCCGTGCCGGCACGGACGGTCAGGGAATTTATTGAATTGGCGAAGGCTGCGCCGGGCAAACTTAACATGGCGTCCTCCGGCGCGGGCGGCATGCCGCATCTTTCGGGCGAGCTTTTCAAAATCATGACGGGCGTGCAGTTGACGCATATTCCCTATAAGGGCACCGGTGCGGTATTTCCGGATCTCATCGCCGGCCGCATGCAGGTGACGTTCGGCGACATCGTGGCGACGTACCCGTACGCCAAGGCCGATCGTCTGCGTGCGCTGGGGATCACGTCGCCGAAACGCGCGGCGCAATTGCCGGATATTCCCACCATTGCCGAGAGTGGCGTGCCGGGTTACGACGCGGTGGGCTGGTTTGCCGTGTTCGCGCCGGCGAATACGCCGGCGCATGTGGTCGCGAAACTCAACGCGGCGATCGTCAAGTTCGTGCGCAAGCCGGAATTGAAAGACCGGCTCGCCGCGCTAGGCGCTGAAATCGTCGCCAGCAGTCCCGACGAGCTGGCGCGGATTCAGCGCAATGATATTGCGCGCTGGGCCAAAGTCGTCAAAGAATCCGGCGCGAAGGCGGAATGATGAACGCACAGCCGGCAGCAGCACAGAACATGGGCGCGGGTTTGACCGCGGCGCTGGTCACTCGCACGCGCGCCATCACTCATGGCGCCTTGCCCTCCAACGTGCGTGAACTGGCGCTGCAGTGTGCGCGTGACTGGTTTGCCGTGACCATTGCCGCTGCCGACCAATCGTTGCCGGCGTTGCTGCTGGAGCATGCGTTGGCGGAGGGCGGCAGGCCGCTCGCGAGCATTGTCGCGCGCAGCGCAAAAGTCGCGCCTCTGCAGGCGGCGCTCATCAACGGCGCCACGGCGCACATGCTGGACTACGACGACGTCAATCTGAGCATGAACGGGCATCCGTCGGCCGTCATCATGCCGGCTTTGCTGGCGGCAGCGGAACCGCTGCACGCTGCGGGTGCGGATTTGATTGCCGCATTTGTCGCCGGCTATGAAACCGCATGCCGTGTCGGTTTGCTGGTGGCGCCGGGACATTATGCGCGCGGTTATCATGCGACTGCGACCGTCGGAGCAGTCGCTGCGGCAGCTGGATGTGCGCATCTGATGAAGCTGAACGCCGCGCAGACGGCTGCGGCTCTTGGGATCGCAGCGACGCAGGCGGCGGGTCTGAAGTCGATGTTCGGCACCGAATGCAAGCCGTTTCACGCCGGGCTGGCAGCGCAAAGCGGATTGCGCGCGGCCCAGTTGGCGGCGCGCAACATGGATAGCCGCATGGATGTGCTCGAGTGCGCGCAGGGATTTGCCGCGACGCTGAGCCCGAATTGCAATCCGCAGGCGATCCTCGGCAACCCGGACAAGTTTTACATTCTGGAAAATCTTTTCAAGTATCACGCGTCTTGTTACGGCACCCACTCCGCGCTCGAATGCGTGCGGCAGTTGCGCGAAGCGCACGGCGTGGAACCGGCGATGATCAAACACGCGATCGTGCGCGTCGAGCAGGGTTCAAACGGCGTGTGCAATATTCAGAATCCGCGCAACGGGCTGGAGGCCAAATTCAGCGTGCGGTTCATGACCGCGCTTGGGCTTGCTGCGGTGGACACGTCGGACCTCGCCGTTTACTCCGAGGCCACTGCGGCTGAGCCGGCTTTGTGCGCGTTGCGCGATCGCATCACAGTCGAACTCGTCAGCGGCTGGACCAGCATGCAGACGGAAATCATACTCGAACTCGTTGATGGCAGGCGGTTAACGGCCATGACCGACGCAGGTGTTCCGGCCACGGATTTTGCCGGGCAGGGGCGTCGCGTCACCGCGAAATTCGAGCGCTTGGTCACGCCCGTACTGGGTGCGTCACGCGGTCGCGATTTGCTGTCGCTGTTGCAGCGTCTCGATCAGACCGGCGTCGATGAACTGATGGCGGCGGCATCCTTGCCGGCAGGAGCGTAGGTTAGTGGATCAGACCGAACAGCAAGTCGCCACGGGCATCCGCAATTTGTTGGCATGGGCGCACGCCGCGCAGAGCGCGCCAATTCCCGCGGCGGTTCTGCACAAAGCCGCGATAGTGATTGCGGACAATCTCGCCGCCACGGTCGCGGCGCGCGAGGAGCCTGAAGTCAGGCGTGTCCACGCGCAACTGCTGGAAGCGGGCGCCCGTGCGGAAGCCACGATTTTCTGTCGCGGCGCCCGGCGCACGGATCGCTACTCCGCCGCGCTGGGCAATGGAATTGCCGGAAGCTGGTGTGAACTCGATGAAGGCTATCGGCTGGCGCCCTGTCATGCCG
>CAMBSS010000067.1 GCA_945870465.1 Bordetella parapertussis
AATATCTCGCGGAACAGTTTGCCCTGCTCCTCGATGTAGCGGCGGACGGTGGCGCCGGTCATGAAGTTCGACGTCCAGAAATTGCGCTCGAGGTCTTTTTGCCAGTCGTCGGTCTTGATGACGTTGGCGAGCGTGGCTTCCCAATAGGCGACCTGCTCACGCGCCATCGCTTTGGGCCCGACAACGCTGCGCCAGGTTGTGAAGACGCCGTCTATGCCTTGCTCTTTCAATGTGGGCGCCACGGCCATGACGCCGCCCAGCCGCTGCGGTGCGGTAATGCCGATGACGCGGATGCGGCCGGCGGCCAGTTGCGGCGGATAGTTGGCGACGGTGCCCGCCGCGATGTCGATCTCGCCGCCGATCACCGCCGTCATGGCTTCGCCTGCCGACTTGTAGACGACGAAACGGACTCCGGGAATATGCACGCCGGCTGCCTTGAGTCCGACCACCGCACCGATATGCGCGCCGCCGCCGAGTGCCGGTCCCACACCTATCGTCAACGCGCCGGGGTCTTTGCGCAGGCGTTCGGCCACTTCGCGCATCGACTTCAGCGGCGAGCCCGCGCGCACCACCAGCGCGGTGTAGTCGTCGAACAGCAGCGCGATAGTAGTTACATCGCGGTAGCCGATCATGTGCGTGCCCATGATGGGATTCGACGCGAGGTTGGGGCCGCCCAGCGCGATGGCGTGCCCGTCGTTGCCGCGGTCCTGCAGATATTCCCACGCCAGTCCCTGGCCGGCGCCGGGTTTGTTGAGCACCACGACCGGATAGCCGACGAGCTTCTGCTGATCAAGGATGCGCTGGAGCAAGCGCGCGGTCAGGTCGAGACTGCCGCCGGGTGTCGCGCCCACTACCAGCGCGACGGGGCGCGTGGGCTTCCAAGTTTGCGCGTTCGCGCCGCCGCATGCCGCGATCAGTGCGAGCACGATTGCGAGGGCAGTTCGTCCGGGCGATTTGTTCAATGCTGTTCCTTTGCCGATTATTTTTTCGAGATTAGCATGGAACCGTCAAGCGATGACGGCGCGGGGGCGCCGGACGAACATCGGCCTGCATGTTACGATGTTGGCTGACCGCATAACGGAGGAGAAACGCATGGTCCGATTTTGTATCGACGTAACAACTATTCGCGCTGGGGTGGCCGCATGAGCGGGCCGACTTTTAAAAAACTCGCCGAGAGCGAACTCAACCCCGCGCAGCTGAAGATCTACCAGGGATTGATGGCCGGCCCGCGCGGCGGTGTGCGCGGGCCTTTCAACGCGCTGCTGCGCAGCCCGGTGTTGTGCGACCGCGTGCAAAGCGTCGGCGAATTTCTGCGCTTCGAGAGCTCGATCCCGGCGCGCCTCAATGAATTCGCGATCCTGATCACTGCACGCTACTGGACTTCGCAATACGAGTGGTTCGCGCACTATCCGCACGCGATGAAAGGCGGCCTCAAGCCGGAAATCGCCGCCGACCTCGCGCAGGGAAAGCGTCCCGCCAACATGCAGGGGGACGAGACGATCGTGTACGATTTCTGCAAGGAGCTGCACGAAAACAAGACCGTCAGCGCCACAACCCAGAAAGCCGCTTTCGACAAGTTTGGCGAGCGCGGCGTGGTCGACCTGATCGGCGTCTGTGGCTATTACTCGCTGGTATCCATGGTGCTCAATATCGACAACCAGCCCTTGCCCGCGGGAACGCCGCCGCCACTGCCCGTGTTGAAGTAGTCGGCAGCGTAGTTCGTTGCTATGTACGGCTACTCAATCTGGAACCGCCAAGGACGCGAAGGACGCGAAGGAAACCCGATGCAATTAGTAAAATCTGCATCGAAGTCCGGATTGAATATGGTGTACGACAGGATGAAATATGTTTTTGCGCTCTTCTTTGCGTCCTTCGCGTGCTTTGCGGTTCAATGCTTTTGCGTATCGCATGCCGCGCAACCGGTCGTATATCCCACCAAGACGGTCCGGATAATTGTTCCATTTGCCGCCGCGGGTGGGAGCGACATCATGGCGCGCAGCCTCGCGCAGCGCCTGACCGAAAGCACCGGCCAGCAGTTCGTGGTTGAAAACCGGCCGGGCGCCAACGCGCTGATCGGCACCGAAGCAGTCGCGAAAGCCCCGCCCGACGGCTACACGCTGCTGCTGACGACGAATATCTTCACCATCAATCCCTGGCTGTATCAGAACGTGCCGTTCAACGTCGAGCGCGATTTCGCGCCCATCACGCTCGCCGGGTCCACACCCAACCTGCTGGTGGTGCATCCGTCGATACCGGTGAAGACGCTGAAGGAACTGATCACGCTTGCCAAAGCGCGTCCGGGACAATTGACTATCGCGGCCGCCGGCATCGGGACGCCTTCGCATCTGGCAGCGGAATTGCTCCGGCAGTCGGCTCGTATCGACTTGCTGGTCATTCAATACAAAGGCACCGGCTCGACGCTGAACGACCTGGTCGGCGGCCAGGTTGCGCTGTCATTCGGCACGCTGGCGGGGCTCGCGCCTTTCGTCAAAAGCGGTCGCGTGCGCGCGCTCGCGGTGAGCGGCACGCAGCGTGCTGCGACTTTCCCCGAAGTGCCGACGGCAGCTGAAACGCTGCCGGGTTTCGACGTGCTGACCTGGTACGGGCTCTTTGCGCCGGTTGCGACGCCACGCGAAATCATCACGCGCCTGCATGGCGAGATCGTCAAGGCGCTTGCCAGTGCCGACGTGAAGCAAAGGCTGATCGCGCAGGGGTTCGACGCGGACGGCAACACGCCGGAACAATTTACCGAAGTGATACGCCGCGATATGGCGCGCTGGCAGAAAGTCATCGCCGAGGCGAAAATTCGCGTCGAGTGATTTCGAACCTATCTCGAATTCACGACATCGACAAGCAACCGCCAATGAACGCCAATACAGAATCTAGAGTCAGCCCCGAACCAGTGCCAAGTCTTTAGAACCTGTCTGCGTTCATCGGCGGTTCCAAATTGTTCTAGAGGCCGCGTCTTGTTCCGGTCAATCGGCCTTGGCGCCCGACTCCTTGATGATGGCGCCCCATTTGACGATTTCGCCCTTGAGGAAATCCGCGAGTTCGGCGGAAGTCGAACCCACTGGCTGTATCGTCTCGAAACCCATGCGTTCACGCACATCGGGCAGCTTCAACGCGCGCACGGTTTCGCTTTGCAGGCGGTCGATGATGGCTTTGGGCGTGCGTGCCGGCGCGAACAGCGCATACCATGCCGATGCTTCATAACCCGGCAGACCTGCTTCGGCAATAGTCGGCAGGTCGGGCACGGTGCTCACGCGCTGAGCGGTGGTCACCGCGATTGCAATGAGACGGCCGCTGCGCACATAGGGCAGCGAAGTCGCCGAGCCGAAAGTAAGCTGCACCTGTCCCGCGATGAGATCGACCACCACGCCACCGCCGCCTTTGTAAGGGATGTGCACCATGTTGACGCCGGCCATTTTCTTGAAGAGCTCGCCGGCAAGGTGCTGCGACGATCCGCTGCCTGCCGAGCCGTAATTGAGGCTGCCCGGTTTGGACTTGGCCAGCGCGATCAGTTGTTTCACCGTGCGCGCCGGCAGCGAGGGATGAATGACGAGGATGTTGGGGACTTCCACGAGCTGCGTAATCGGCACAAAGTCGGCGACCGGATCATACGGCAGCTTCGGGTATAGCGAAACGTTGATCGCATGGCTCGGGCTGGTCAGCAGAATCGTATAGCCGTCTGGCTCGGCTCTTGCCACCACTTCCGTGCCTATGGTGCCGCCGGCACCGACGCGCGGCTCGACTACGATCTGCTGGCCCAGCGCTTCGGTGAGTTTCGGCGCCAGCAGCCGCGCGGTGATATCGGGCGCGCCGCCGGGCGCGCCGAACGGCAGCACGAAGCGTATGGGCTTCACCGGATATTGCTGCGCGCTGGCGTTGGCAACGACCAACGCCACGGCGATCGATGTTATTGAAACGAGTGCAAATTCTCCCCGCATTGCCATCCTCCAATTGCTGTGCGTGCCGCGAACGGGCGCGGCAAAGTCTTATTTGGCTTTTGCCGCGTCGGTGAGCTGCTTCAGGGTGAACGTGTAGCTCACCTTGTCGAGCGGCTTGTGGCAGGCCAGGCATTCGGCCTGGTTCACGCCGGGGCGGTGCTGTTTTGCGGTGGTGAAGATGGCGTAGTTCCAGTCTTCGTTGCGCAGCATGTCCGGAAATTCATTGCCCCAGCCCTTGTCGCGCGCCATCGCGGTATAAAGCGTGAGCTGGTCGGCGACAAAAAAACCGTCGCCGCCCATCACCGGTTTTTTGTCGGCGTCGAGCTTGGCGGAATAGACTTCGACGAACAGCACCGAGCTGTCGGGCAGCGTTTTGCCGGCCCTGGCGGCCTGAGTGGCCGCTTCGTTCGCATAGTAATAACGCACCTGCCGCGTCTCGGGAAAGTTGATGGTGTGGTACTTGGTGAAGGTCGTCTTGTAATTTTCAGGGAAGGACACGCCGGTTTTCACGAGCTGCGGCAGGAAATCCGATCTTGCGGCGCTGCCTGCACCCGGTTGCGCTGCGAAATGCGCGGCGATATTGGCGATGTCGTCGTTGCTGAGCTGGGTGGCGATCGCGCTCATGATCGGGTTCTTGCGGCTGCCGTCCTTGAGCGCTTTCAATTGCGCTTCAAGATAGCGCGCTTTCTGGCCGGCGAGATTGGGTATGGTGTCGCTGACGCTGACGCCGGCGGCGCCGTGGCAGGCGGCGCAAACCGCTGTTGCTTTCGCTTTGCCGGCTTCGGCGTCGGCCGCAAGAGCGGTGGATATGCTGACGAATATCGCCAGCAAGCTGAGCAGGATACGCATGGCTGTTCTCCCCCGGTTTTTTGTAGGCGCGCAAAATTATACCTTGGTTAGATGCGCTATCCGGGTGAATCGGATGACCTGCCGGGTTCGGTTTCGCGGTCCCGGGACAACGCTATCTGCCTGATTCCGGAAATAAATCGAAATCAACCCTAAAGCTGCTGGCAGGGCGGCCGTAAATATAGACAGCTTCAGGATTCCGGCCGGGGTAGATTCTCAAGACAAGGAAATGTCACTCCGGATGCTGCTTACGAAATCTGCTGTTGTGCGCGCCCCTTCATTGCGGGTGTACCTGATGCAGACGAGCGGCGACCACCCTAGACCCGATGTTTGAGGGTTGCCCCGGCGGGAGAACCGAAGCGAAACCAGGGGGCGTGATGAGAATCACGCCTTTTGTTTTTTGCGCGAGGGTATCGCGCGGCGCTGCTTCAATCCAGCTTGGCGCCGGATATTTTGGCTATCTTTCCCCACTTCGGCAGTTCTTCGCGCATCAGCTGCGTGAATTCCGCGGGCGAGTTGCCGACCGGCTCTATGCCCTGGGCGAGCAGGCGTTCCCGCATCTCCGCGTTGAGGAGGCCTTTGACTACCGCCTGATTGAGCTTCGCGATGATCTCGCGCGGCGTTTTGGCGGGGGCGACGAGCCCGAACCACGTGTTGATCTCGAAGCCGGGCAGCACGGTCTCCGCCATGGTGGGAGAGCGGGCTGTTTTCGCCGAACATGATGAGGATCGGCATCTTGATTTCCGTAATGCGCTTCGTCATGTCACCGCCCGCGGCCATCAGGTGGTGCGCGATGCCGACGTGGTTGGCGACCTTGCCCATTTCGCGGATCACCCATTCCTGCATTTCTACCGGGGCCTTGGCGAGGTCGAGCCGGTAAGCCAGCGTCTTGCGGCACCATCCGCCGACGCCGTACTTTTCAATCGCCGTCGCGTGGTCGGCTTCACCGACGTTATAAGTTGCCATTACGGCGTCGGGCAGCTTGAATGGCGCGTTGACCAGCACCAGCGAATGCAGCCGCTCGGGATGCGTCAGCGCCGCGACGATGCCCAATATGCCGCCAGACGATTCGCCGACCCAGTGCGCTCGCTCGATGCCCAGCTTGTCCATGAGTCCCAGCGAGTCGCCCACCAGTTGGTCCGCGTGATAGGGCTCACCTGGCACCGGTACCGTGGTGCCGCCGCAACCGCGTGAATTAAAACGCAGCACGCGGTAGTTTCGCGCAAGCTCCGGCACCCAGCCGCGCCAGAAATCCATGTTGCGGCAGAAGCCGTGATGAAACAGAATGGTTTCCGGTTCGCTATCGCTCCACGGGTCGGTGTAATCGGCGACCTCGTATTCGATATCGATGTCGCCGACGCGGATTTTTTGCAGCGGTATGGCCGCAGTCATGTAAGTGGGATCGCTTTTTAAGCCGTAGAGATTCAGAGCGGACATTATACTGTCAGGCAGACTCTGAATTATTGTCATGCCCGTAGGTGGGCATCCAGAAAGAATTAAACCTTCCGGGTTCCCGCCCCGGCTTGAAACCTGCCGGGGCAGGCTCTCACGCACGGGAACGACGGGAGTGCTGCTTTTTGGGATTTTTCGGTTCTTAGATTATTGGACGGGGTGGTCGTGAAATCCAAATACAAAACAGCATTGATAGTCGGCGCGGGCGACGGCCTGAGCGCATCGGTCGCGCGCGCGTTCGCTGCAGCAGGCATGCGCATCGCGCTGGCGGCGCGCACGCCGGGTAAGCTCACTGCATTGGCGAAAGAGCTGGACGCGTGCGCGATCGAATGCGACGCGTCAGACCGTGCGCAGGTCGCAAAAATGTTTGCGCGGGCCGACGAGTTTTTCGGCGCGCCGCCCGATGTGGTCGTTTACAACCCGAGCTTTCGCGTGCGCGGCTCCATCGTCGACGTCGATGCGGACGCAGTGGCCAAGGCATTGTCCGTTTCCGCATACGGCGGCTTTCTGGTCGCGCAGCTGGCGGCGCAGCGCATGGTGCCGCGCGGCAGCGGGGCAATACTCTTTACCGGCGCGTCGGCCAGCATCAAGGGCTATCCGCTGTCCGCGGCGTTCGCGATGGGCAAGTTCGCGCTGCGTGGTCTGGCGCAAAGCATCGCGCGCGAACTCGCGCCCAAAGGCGTGCACGTCGCGCATTTCGTGATCGACGGCGGCATACGCGGGCCGCGCCATGTCGAGCAGCCCGATGCGCCGGATTCGACACTCGACCCCGATGCGATCGCGCGCAGTTATCTGCATGTGCTCGAGCAGGACCGCAGCGCCTGGACGTGGGAGTTGGAACTGCGTCCGTGGGTGGAAAAATTTTAAAGCTGGAAAGGTTTTTTTAACCGCCGATGGACGCCGATAGTTCACAAACGAACGACTCAAATAAGCTGACGCTTGGCTTTCATTCTCCTGGCGAGTGACATTTATTTACTTCAACGATCCATCGGCGTTCATCTGCGTTTATCGGTGGTTCCAAATTTCTTTAGTTCGTAGTTAAAAGGGTCCCTCAATCGACCTTCGCGCCGGTCGCCGCTATGAGCTTGGCGTACTTGTCGGAATCGGACTTCAGGCGCACCGCGAACTGATCGGGCGTCATGAACAGCGTCTCGAACGCTACGCTGTCGTATTTGGCGAGCACGTCGGGATGGTCGAGCGCCTTTTTGATTTCGGCGCTCAGTTTGTCGACGATGGGGCGAGGCGTGCCTGCCGGCACGAAAGCGGCGACCCAGGCAGTGAATTCATAGCCAGGCACGCCCGCCTCAGCCAGCGTGGGTGTGTCCGCAAGCTGCTTCATGCGCGTCTCCGAAGTCACCGCCAGCACGCGGATGCGGTTGCCGCCAAGATGCGGTCTGACGATAGGCATGCTCGCCACCATAGCCTGCAGTTCTCCGCCCGCGAGTCCGATGCCGGCGGCGTCGCCGCCCTTGTACGGGACATGCGTCATTTTCGTCGCGGTCATGATGTTGAGGTGCGCCATCGCGAGGTGCAGATAGCTGCCGCTGCCGGACGAGCCGTACAGGATCTGGTTCGGTTTTGCCTTGGCGAGAGCGATCAGTTCTTTCACCGACTTGACCGGCAATGACGGATGCACCATCAGGATGCCGGTCTGCACCGTCAGCGGCGTGATGCCGATGAAATCATTGAGCGCGTCGAACGGCAGGTTCTTGTAGAGATGTGCGTTTGAGATATGGCTCGCCGAGGTGACCATCACGGTATAGCCGTCAGGCGGGCTCTTGGCAACGTAGGCCGCGCCGATCGTTCCCGAAGCCCCCGCGCGGTTTTCGATTACCACCGGCTGGCCGATGGATTCGGCGACGCGCTGGAACACGATGCGTCCTGCCGCGTCGTTGGAGCCGCCGGGCCACGGGATCACCACCTTGATGATTTTCGATGGATAAGCTTGGGCGAAGGCAGCGGATGGCAATAGCGCAGTGCAAAGAATCGGTACGGCCATGCGTAACACCTGTTTCATTGTTCCTCCGGCAGATTTTGTTATAGGTTCAGCCGCCCGCCAGAGCGGTAAATGTTTTTTCGAGAACAGCCTTGGCGCGCGCGAGATGGTCGTTGTTGTCTTTAAGCACTGCGCGGTCTGCGGCCATTTTATCTTTTTCGGCTGTCAGCATGCGGTTGACTTCGGCCAGTTGCGGCCCGCCTATGCCTTTGCGTCCGAACACCATATATTCGGCGCTGATGATTTCCCGGAAGTCGGTTTCGCTCAGCGGGAGCTTTTGTTGAGTATCCGCCGCGTAGATGCGCTCCGCTTCGGCGTAAGGGATCTCGTGCAGCTTGAGGCTCTTGCCGCGGCCGTAGTCGGTCAGTTGCGAGGCGAAGTGATGGCCGACGCGAAACGGCACCTCCGCGCGCTGCAGCAGCGCGTCGGCGATTTCGGTTGTCGTCGAATAGTCCGCCCTGACTTCGGCCAGCGCGCGCTCCTTGTTGACGACAATGCCGTCGATGATCTGCTGGAACAGTTTGAAGACCTGCAGCGCCCGCGCGCACGGCACCGGGTCGTACATGCGGTAGTCGAACATGCCGATGCGCGTGTTGTGCGCGACGAGAAATACGGTGTGCATGTCGCCGACCATGATGCTCGCCTGTGCGCGCAGTTGTTCGAGCGCTGCCGGATTGCGCTTCTGCGGCATGATGCTGCTGGTGCCAGTGAGTGCTCCCGTCGTCAGCATGAACCACGGCACCGGTTCCGCGTACTGCGCGTGGATGTCCTCGGCGAACTGCCCGAGCTGGACTGCGGCTATGCTCAATGCGCCGGCAACTTCCAGCGCGCTGTCGACGGGCGCAAGATGGTTGGCATCGAAGGCGTTCTCGACCAGGCCTTTGAATCCGAGCAGCACCGCGAGATGCTGGCGGTCGAGCGGAAAGCTCGAAGTGGCAAGTGCTGCGGCGCCGAGTGGATTTTGATTCACGCGTTGGTACACCTGCAGCAGGCGTTCAGTCTGCCGGCCCAGCATCGCCGCGAGTGCCAGCAGGTAATGCGCGAAGGTCGTGGGCTGCGCCTGCACGCCGTGGGTATAAGCGGGAATGATGGTTTCGGTATGCCTGGTGGCAAGCGCAAGCAGTTTTTCGCGCGCGGCCACCAGCGCGTCGATTTCCTGCAGCAGCCCGTCGCGCAGGTTCATGCGCGCAATGGTCGATGCGATGTCCTGGCGGCTGCGTCCGCTGTGCAGGCGCGAAGCCTCGGCGCCTGCAGCCGCAATCAGCCGCGGCTCGTAATCGAGGTAATCGGCCGACCGCAGCGGCGATGTCTGGCGCTGCGCGATGACCTGCACGATGCCCGCCGCGATTTTGCGGGCGAGCGCAGTGGGCACTATGCGCGTCTTGTCGAGCATGACGACGGACGCCTTGTTGATTTCGTCGAGGAATTCGACCGAGCGTCCGCCGTTGCGAAAGACTTCGTTGATATCCAGTGCAGTGGTGGTGCCGCTCATAGCTTGCTTTCTCCTGAACTGCCATTCATATCGCGCGCCCTTTGGGCCAGGCTGGCCCGTCAACGGCAGCTTGCGGATCAGTACAACTTTATTCTTAACTGCTGGGCCTGTTTCTCGGCCTCGATATAGTCTTTCGCGAACTGCGCCTTGTATTCGTCAGGCGTCATGCGCTCGCCCGGTTCACTGCCGTCGGCGGCGAGTTTTTGCGCCATGGCCGGTGCGTTCATGCCTTCGGTCACCACGCGGTTGATGGCAAGAATGATCGACCGCGGCGTGCCGGCCGGGGCGAAGAGATTGTAGCTGTTGACGATCTTGAAACCCGGCAGGCCGGCTTCGGCGACTGTCGGCAGATCCGGAAAAGCCGCCACGCGCTTGAGCCCCATTACGGCGATCGCGCGCACCTTGCCGGTCTTCATTGCCGCGCTGGCGGAAATCGCGCTTGCAGGCACCATGTGTATCTCGCCCGACATGGCGCCGACCAGGGCGGGGGCGGTCCCCTTGTACGGCACGTGCACGAAGTTCGCGCCCGTCAGCACGGCCAGGCGCTCCATGCCGAGATGAACGGTGGTGCCGATGCCCGAACTGCCGTAGCTCAACTGTTTTGTTTTCGCATAGGCGATCAGGTCTTTCACCGACTTGACCGGTAGCGACGGCTCGACCACCAGCACATAAGGTTGCGTTGTCATGACCCCGATGGGCTCGAGTGCTTTGCGTATGTCGAACGTCACGCGCTTCAAAGCGCCCAGCAACATCAGCGTGTCGGTCGCGCTGAGTATGGTGTAGCCGTCGGGCGGCGCCTGCGCGCCGAGTTCGGCGGCGATGACAGTGCCGCCACCGGACCGGTTATCCACGACGACGGTCTGTCCCCAGCGGTCGCTCAGCATCTGGGCAGCGGCGCGGGTGATCGCGTCGTTGCCGGCGCCAGGCGCCACACCCACGATCAGGCGGATCGGCCGCAGCGGGTACTCGGCGGGCTTGTCCTGCGCGTGTCCGCAGACGGCCGCGCATGCAAGGACGGCAAAGCCAAGAACGGGAACCGTGAGTAAGCGCAATTTCCACCTCGCTTGCGGCACAAACAGGGATGCCGCCCATTTTATGATGCGGCGCCGGGTTATTGTAATTTTCGTCGTGTCCCTGGCCGCGCCGTCATGGCAGTGCGCATCGATTGAGGCTACCATTGCAGTCTCGTTGCAGCCAGAATAATCCGGAAGAGGAGAAGTGCAGTAATGGATTCCACCGAAAAAAATGCGGTCAAAACAGTCACCGGCGCCCGCGCGCTGGTCGATGCCCTGCTGCGCGAAGGCGTCGACCACGTGTTCGGCATTCCCGGCACGCAGAACCTCGCGATCCTCGATGCGCTGCGCGAAACGCCGCAGATCCGCTTCATCCTGACGCGCCACGAGCAGGGCGCGGCGTTCATGGCTTACGGTTTTGCGCGTGCCGGAATGCGTCCCGCCGTGGTCACGGCAACCGAGGGGCCCGGCGTTACCAATCTTGCGACTGCCATCGGCGCGGCGTATCGCGGCCTGGTGCCGGTCATCAGCATCTGCGGCGTGCAGGAAAGCGTCATGCGCGAGCGCGACGCGACGCAGGACATGGACCAGGTCACGTTCATGCGTCCGCTTACCAAGTGGGCTTACAGCATTCCCAACGTGGAAAAGGTGCAGGAGTCGGTGCGCCGGGCATTCCGCGTCGCGTTGACCGAACCGCAGGGGCCGACACATATCGAAGCCGCGAGCGAAGTCCTGCTCGAGCAGACCGCCGTGGAAGCCATCGCGCCCGCCGCTTACCGCAACATGGTATTGCCGTCGTGCAGCAGCGAGCAGCTCGATCAGGTGTACGCGTTGCTCGCCAGTGCGCAAAGACCGGTGTTCGTCGTCGGCCGCGGCGTCATCAGCGAAAAAGCGGTTGCCGCGATGGCGCAGCTCGCGGACAGCACCGGCATCCCGGTCGGCGCGCTGCAGTATTCGCCCGACGCGTTTCCTTCATCCCACGCGCTCGCACTCGGGCCGCTGGGCCGCAACGGTTTCGGCAGCGCCAACCGCATCGTGCCCAAGGCCGACGTCATCATCGCGATCGGCGCGCACATCGACGTGTTCTCAACCATGCACAAGTACGGCGTGTTCAGCAAAGACGCGAAGCTGGTGCATCACAGCGCAGCACCCGGCCAGATCGGCATCGTGTTCCCGGTCGCTCTCGGCGTCACGGGCTCGGTGCAAAGCTTCATCGCGGGCCTGAGCGCGCGCGCCGCCAAAGGCAATCTCAAAAAATCGTGGGTCGATGTGCCGAAAGCGCGCGCCGAGTGGGAAACCGAACTGCAGGGTTTGGTGAAGCACGATGCGGAACCGATACAGTCGCAGTTCGTCGCTCACATGATACGCAAGGTGCTACCGAAAGACGGTCTGCTGGTGGTCGATGCCGGCAACGGCGGCAAGCACGTGCGCAGTTACTTCAAGAGCTACGAGCCCGGCACGTTTTTCTGCATCGATGACTGGGCGTCGGTCGGCGGCTCATTCCCGATCGCGCTCGGCGCCAAGCTCGCGCGGCCGGACCGACCCGTGCTCTGTGCATCGGGCGACATGGGCGCGATGTGCAACATCGGCGAACTCGAAACCGCGATGCGCGAAAAAATTCCCGTCGTTTACGTCGTGTTCAACGACCAGGGCCTGGGCAACGAGCGCGCGTTCCAGAACGAGCATTACGGCGGGCGCTTTTACGCGGTGGATTACAACAATCCGGATTTCGGCGCGCTGGCAAAAGTCTTCGGCGCGCACGGTGAACACGTCACGCGTCCCGGCGACCTCGAAGGCGCGTTGCAGCGTGCATTCGCGAGCGGCAAGCCAGCCATCGTCGACGTCATGATCGACCAGCACACGCTGGCGCCGGTGGTGTTCAAGCAGTAAGAAACGCGCCGCGGGCCAGTACCCTGTCCGCCGGGCGCGCTGCCCGGCAGGAAAGCATGCACATGTCGATTCATTCTTTGTCCGGCGCGCGCCTCGTCGCGGTGGTCTGCGCGGCCCAGGTGCTGGTGCAGATCGGTGCATTCTTCTGGCCGGCGCTGCTGCCGGGCATGATTCCATTGTGGGGACTGACCAACAGCGAGGCCGGCTGGATCACCGCGATTTTTTACGGCGCCTACCTGCTCGCGGTGCCTATTCTGGTGACGCTCACCGACCGCATCGACGCCAAGCTGGTTTACCTGTTTGGTGTCGGCTGCACGGTTGCCGGTCATCTGCTGTTCGGTCTCTATGCCGACGGCTTCTGGCCGGCCATGGCGACGCGCGCGCTGACCGGCATCGGCTGGGCCGGCACCTATATGACAGGGCTCAAGCTGCTCGCCGATCAGGTCGACGCCAAGCTCATGTCGCGCGCGGTGACCGGACACGCCGCGAGCATCGGCATTTCGGGGGCGCTGTCATTCTCGTGCGCCGATCTGCTCGCGCACTATTACGGTTGGCAGTCCGCATTCCTGGTCGCGGCACTCGGTGCGGCCGCGGCGTGGCTGGTGGTGGCGCTGGCGGTGCCGCGCCGGAAAACTCCGCTGGCCAAACCCGCCGATGGTGCTGCGTTGTTCGATTTCCGACCGGTTCTGCGCAATCGTTCGGCGATGGCTTATGCGCTTGCGTACTGCGTGCATACGCTCGAGATGAGCGCGCTGCGCGGCTGGGCAGTGGCATTCCTTGCGTTCGTTGCAATCGGTGCCGGCGGCACGCCGCTGTCGCCTGCAATGGTCGTCACCGGGCTCGGTCTCATCGGCGCGGTCGCCAGCGTCATCGGCAACGAAGCGGCGATACGCCTGGGCCGGCGCAAGCTCATTTGTTTTGCCATGCTCGCGTCCATCGTGGTCGGCGGCAGCCTGGGATTTCTCGGCACTGCGTCGTATCCGGTTGCCGTCGCGTTGCTGTTGATCTACGGGTTTGTCGTGTGGCTCGACTCGTCGTCGCTGACGGCGGGCGCGGCAGGCACCGCCGAGCCCGCGCGCCGCGGCGCCACCCTGGCGGTGCATTCGATGCTCGGTTATGCCGGCGGTTTCGTCGGTCCGCTCATGATCGGCTGGATACTCGACCTGGCCGGCGGCATGTCGCGTTTGGCGTGGGGCGCGGCGTTTCTCGCGGTGGCCGCGCTGGTGCTGCTGGAACTGGTGGTGTTCTGGCTGATGCGTCCGCGCGAACTGGCGGGTGATCGCGGCGCGGGTTGAACTGCTAGGGTACGCGGGTTGCGCTCCACGTATGCGTGGTGCGGCCCTTCGCGATACCTTCCATCCTGTCGCCGGTGATGCGTCCTTCGTAAGCGACGCCGTTCAGCGTAAAGCGGATTTCATTGCCGTTCAGGCGGCCGTCTTCGAGGCGCACCGCAATGCCGCTGGTTTCGTATGTACCGAACACCAGTTGCATGTCCTGCTCCAGCGTCAATTCCGCGTCGGGCAGGCGCCACGCGCCGGCGACTTCGGCCGGCACCACGTAGAGCGTCGCAATGCACCAGCTCAAGCAGGGCGCGGTGCGGTCGGTTGCTTCCGGATACCAGCCGGCAATGTCGTAGGTATTCGAGACGATTCTGGTCCCCGGTTTTAATGCGCGGAATTTGGCGGCGAGTTTGCGCAGGTTGTCGGGGATCAGGAACAGGATCAGGACGGTTGCCTGCGAAATGTCGGCTTCGAACATGTCGTTCTGCACGAACAATGTTTTGTCGGCAACGCCCGCGGCCGCGGCGTTGCGCCGTGACACTTCGACGAGGCCCGGGTCGTATTCAACGCCGAGCGCGCGAGCGCCGCGTTTTGCCGCGGCGATGACATTGCGGCCGTCGCCCGAGCCCAGGTCTATGACGTAGTCCTGCGGCGTCACGCGCGCCAGGTCGAGCATTTTCTCGACCATGTCGCGCGGCGACGGGATCCACACGACATCCTTGCCCTGCTGTCCCTCGAATGGAGCAGCGGGTTGGGCCTCGACGGCGCCGGCCAGCAACAGGCAAAGTGAAATGACGCACGCGCGGTAACAGTGGTTCACGGCAAACTCCGGGGAAGGGCACAATCGTTTATCATTATGACTGGTGAAGGCGTTGTGGAAAACAGCCGCCGCACCCCGGAGTTTGCCGCTCTCGCCAGCGCAGAGCCATCGTTGACGCACCCCAAGGGATATCGCACATGAGCAAAAAAGACCTGAACGCATACAATATTTTCGATCTGCGCGATATCGCGCTGAAACGCGTGCCCAAGGGGCTCTTTGAATTCATGGACCGCGGCACCGAAGATGAAGTGTCGCTGAAGAACAACCGCGCCGTATTTGACCGCCTGCGCTTCAAGACGCGCACCCTCGTTGACGTATCCAAGCGCAACCAGGACACCACGATCTTCGGCGTCAAGCACAAGATGCCACTGGTGATTGCGCCCACCGGCACCGCGGGACTGATGTGGTTCGAGGGTGAGCTCGCGCTGGCGCGCGCGGCGCGCGCGGCGGGCATTCCGTTCACGCTCGCCACCGGCTCGATGACGGCCATGGAAAGAGTCGCCGATGAAGCAGGCGGTGAACTCTGGTTCCAGCTTTACATGTGGCCCGACCGCGCGCTGTCGCATGAACTGGTCAACCGCGCCAAGGCCGCCGGCTACAAGGCGCTGGTGGTGACGGTGGACGGCGTATCGGCCGGCAACCGCGAATACAATATCCGCAATGGTTTCACCATCCCGTTTTCGTTTTCGGCGCGCAACGTGTTCGACATGGTCACGCATCCGCGCTGGCTCATCGGCACCATGATGCGTTATCTCGTCACCAGCGGCATGCCGATGTATGCAAACTACCCGGCGGCGGCGAAAGCCAAGATGACCAGGGGGCCGGTGGGGCGCTCCAGCCTGCGCACCGATTCGATCAGCTGGGCTGATCTCGATGCGCTGCGCAAGATATGGCCGCATAAACTGATCGTGAAAGGCGTGCTCGATCCGCAGGACGCCGCGATGGCAGTCGACCATGGCGCCGACGGCATCGACGTGTCCAATCACGGCGGGCGCAATCTCGACGGCATCGTGTCACCGATCGAAGTGCTGCCGGAAATCGTCGATGCGGTGGGCAAGCGCGCGACCATCTTCATGGACAGCGGCATACGGCGCGGCAGCGACGTGGTCAAAGCGCTGGCGTTGGGCGCCAATGCGGTGATGGTCGGCCGCTCGACGCTCTATGGCGTTGCCGCCGGCGGCGAAGCAGGCGCCGCGCGCGCGCTCGAAATCTATCGCGACGAAATCAGCCGCAACATGGCGTTGCTGGGCTGCTCGACCATTCCCGAACTCGGGCCGCATTGCCTGCAGTTCGTCGATGCGCAATTGCGTCCGCCGTCGCTGGCGCGTCCGGCGCTGCGGGCGGCCGATACCAAAGCAGTAGCAGAGGGCTGAGCGTTTCGTGGCCGCCGGCGGGCGGGACAGAGCCTGTCCCGCCCGCCGCGGAGTTCGCCGCGCCCCACGCGGCTATGTTCGTTATGCCGGCGATTGAGCCGCCCGGCATACTCATTCATAACAGGGAGTCCACATGGGCAATCAACTCGAGACGCTTGATCAGGTCAAGGCCGCCGTCCTCGACATGGCGGTCAGGTTCGGCCCCAGGGTGCTGGTCGCGATCCTGATCCTCGTCGTCGGCTATATCGTGTCGCGCTGGGCGGGCAGCATGCTGGGGCGCATGCTCAAACGCTTCAGGCTCGAACCGCCGGTGCGTTCGCTGCTGGTGCGTTGCGGCCGCCTCATCGTCCTCGGATTGTTCGCGATCATGGCGCTGCAGAACCTTGGCGTCGAACTGCTGCCTCTCATCGCCGGCCTCGGCGTTGCGGGCGCCGGCATCGCTCTCGCCATGCAGGGCATCCTCGGCAACCTGGCTGCCGGCCTGACCATCATATTCACCGAGCCTTTTCAAGTCGGCGACTACATCTCGATTGCCAAGGAAGAAGGCGAAGTCCTCGATATCAGCCTGTCCAATACGACGTTGGGGCATGCCGACCGCTCCAAGGTGGTGATACCGAACCGCAAAATCGTCGGCGAGATCCTGCACAACTACGGCCGTATCCGGCAGCTCAATGTGGCGGTAGGCGTTTCCTACGGCACCGACATGAATGTCGCCCTCGGCGCGATCGATGAAGTCCTGCGTGCGAATCCACGCGTGCTGCAGGACCCGGCGCCGGGCATTGCCATTACGCGGCTCGCCGACTCCAGCGTCGTCATCAGCGTCAATCCGTGGGTCAAGGTGCCCGATTACATCGCGGCCGTCGGTGAGGTCAACAAGGCGATCCTGGAGACGTTCCGCGCGCGCAACGTCGTCATCCCGTTTCCGCAGCGCGAAGTGCGGATGGTGGGGGCAAGGGCTGAAATCAGCGTAACGTCAGCATGAACCTCAAGCAACTGAAAGCGCTGTGCGAAGTCGTCGACCGCGGCTACACGATTTCCGGCGCCGCGCATTCGCTCTGCCGGACGCAGCCGAGCATTACGCGGCAGATCCAGGAACTCGAAAAAGAACTCGGCATCGAGCTGTTCGTACGCAAGCGCAACAAGATACTCGACATGACGTCGCAGGGGCGGGAAGTTGTCGCCATCGCGCGGCGCATGCTAGAAGACGCGAAGAACATGCAGCGCGTCAGCGACGAACTGTCGCAGCTCGCGGCCGGCGAATTTTCCATCGCGACCACGCATACCCAGGCGCGCTACGTGCTGCCGCCGGTCATCCGCAAGTTCATGCAAAGCCATCCGCGCGTGAAATTGAACCTGCGGCAGGGCACGCCCGCGCAGTGCTGCGAGCTCGTGGCGCAGGGCAGGGCCGACATCGCGATCTGCACCGAGACCCAGCATGTGCCTGACGAGGTGGCGGTCCTGCCTTGTTACGGCTTGAGCCGCAGCCTGGTCACGCCGCGGCGGCACCCGCTGCTGCGCGTGAAGTCGTTGACGCTGGCCGCCATCGCCCGCTATCCCATCATCACTTACGACGAAGGCTTCAGTGCGCGTTCCATCGTCGACAAGGCGTTCGCCGAAGCGGGGCTGACGCCGAACGTGGTGCTGAGCGCGATCGATGCCGACGTCAGCAAGGCCTACGTGGAAATGGGGCTGGGCATCGCGATCCTCGCGACCATCGCATTTGATGCGCGCAAGGACGCCAATTTGCGCCAGCGCGACGCCAAGCGCCTGTTCGCGCCCAGCACGCTCGGTATCGTCGTGCGTCGCAAGAGCTATCTGCGCGGCTACATGATCGACTTCATGCGGCTGTTTGCGCCCGCGCTGAAAAAGTCCGAGGTGGACAAGGCGATTGCCGGGCGGCGGATTGCCGCTGCGCAGGGAAGCCTTCCCTCACTCTGAGCCGTGCCCGGCCCTGCCGGCCTTAGTATGTGAAAAATGCATAGCAAGAGTGATATTTGTTATTTTATTCGATATCAGGGCTCTGCTAGCATGGTGCTGGTTCAGCTTGTGTCCATGATAAGAACAACGGCATCCGCGCCGCCACGAACTGAGGAAATCCATGTACGGCCAAATTCATCACAACTTTCCGCGCCCGTCGCCGGCGCTGCTGAAGCAGCTCGAAGGCATCTGGACTTCCACGCTGGCCGACACCATGGGCCGCCACGGCGTGATGATGCCGGAGATACGCCCGATATTCGAACCGATCCGCCTGATCGGCGTGGCGTTCACCGTCCTCAACTACCCGAACGACAACATTACGACGCACAAGGCGCTGACCATGCTGCAGCCGGGCGACGTGCTGGTGATCGATGAAGGCCGCGAGAACAACACCGGCTCGTTCGGTCACAACATGTCGCTGCAGGCGCGCAACCGCGGTGCGCTGGGCATCGTGACCAACGGCTGCGTGCGCGACATCCGTTTGCTGCGCGCCGAGAAATTCGCCGCGTTCTGCCGCGGCGTGTGCCCGCGCTCCGCGCAAAAAAATACCCCCGGCGCGATCAACGTACCGGTGCACGTCGGTGGCCTCGTGATCAGTCCGGGCGACATCGTGGTCGGCGATGACGATGGCGTCGCGGTGATCCCGCTCAAGGCCGCGGAGGAAATCATCAAGATCGCGCGCCAGCGTATGGACATGGAGCACCAGCAGGCGGACGACATCAAGCAGGGTAAGAAGCCGCTCGAGATCATCTACGGCGAGAACTGGGTCGACGCCGACCTCAAGGGCAAAGTGCAGGAATTTAAGTAGGAGCGCGCGAGTGACAGCCAAAACCGAAGTATTCACCGAGCACGTCGACGTGCTGATCGCCGGCAGCGGCGCGGCGGGCATGCGGGCGGCGATCGCCGCGCACGATGCGGGCGCCAAGGTCGTGCTGCTCGCCAAAGGGCCGCGGCGCGCCAACCATACCCGGATGTCGGGCGGCCGCTACAACGCCGTGTCGGGCTTCAATCCCGCCGACAGCACCGACGCATTTTTCCGGGACACGGTGGATTCGGGCGTCGGCATCAACAACTATCCGTTGACGCGCATACTCGCCGACGAGGCGATGGACCGCGCCTACGATCTCGAAAGCTACGGTCTCGCGTGGGACCGCACCGAGATCAAGAAATATTACATGTCGATGACCGGCGGCGGCACGTTCGTGCGCACGCTTGGCTCGATCGACGAAGGCATAGGCATCACCGAAGTGATGCTGCACCAGCTGCACAAGCGCGGCATCCGTATCTGCGATTTTCATATGCTCGCCGACGTGGTGCAGGACGACAGCGGACGCGTCACCGGCGGTCTTGCGCTCGATCTTTCGAAAGGCGCGTGGCGTTATTTTTCCGCCGGCGCGGTGGTCATCGCGACCGGCGGCACGTCGCAGTTGTATGAGACGAGCTCCGGTCCCGCGATCAATACCGGCGACGGTATCGCGATAGCGCTGCGCGCCGGCGCCGAGCTGGTGGACATCGAGTTCATGCAGTTCATCCCGATCTCGTTCGTCTATCCGCCCAGCGCGCGCGGCTACACGCTGATCGAGCCCGCGCATTACGGCATGCGCCATTTCGACCCCAAGGCGGAGCCGGCGCATCTGCTGAACACCAAGGGCGAGCGTTTCGTGCTGAAGCACGATCCGGTGCGGCGCGAAGGCAGCACGCGCGACATCCTCGCGCGCGCCATCATGCTGGAGATCCTCGAAGGCCGCGGCACGCCGGAAGGCGGCGTGCTGATGCATCCCGATCCGCAGGTGTTCGATGCTTTCCTCAAAGAGCGGCCCATCTACATCAAGCGGCTGCTCGAGAATTACGGCGAAGGCCACGCGCGCTTGCAGGAGCCGATCCAGGTCACGCCGAGCGCGCTGTATACGCTGGGCGGCGTGCGCATCGATCCGTGGTGCCGCTGCAACGTGCCGGGGCTGCTGGTCAGCGGTGAAGCGGCCGGCGGCGTGCACGGCGCCAACCGTCTGGGCGGCAGTTCCATGCCCGATATCCAGGTGTTTGGGCGGCGCGCCGGTATCGCGGCAGCCGAAGATGCGCGTGAGTATGCGGGTGGCGGCGCGGCCCAGCTCGACAAGGCACGCGCACGCGCGGCAGCGCTCGAAGCCTGCATGCAGCGCAACGACGGCGTGCGTCCGCCCGACATCAAGAAACGCATCCAGAAACTCATGTGGGACCACGTCGGTCTCGTGCGCAGCGGCGCCAAGCTGACGGAAACCCTGGCGGCGTTCCGCAGTCTGCGCGAGCACGTGCTGCCGACCGTGAAAGTCACGAATAAATCGCGGGTGCTCAACCGCGAGTGGATGGAATTCCTCGAGCTCGAGAACCTGCTCGACATCGGCGAAGCGATGGCCGCGAGTTCGCTGCAGCGCCCCGAGACGCGCGGCGCGCATTACCGCACCGATTTTCCGGCACTGGACTCCACTTGGACTGCCAACTTGATAGTACGGCGCCATGCCGGCCAGTTGCAGGTTGAAAAGAAAGCCGTCGTGACGCTGGAGAAAGCAGTGCCGGCACGCGAAAAAATTGCAGGAGCGATAGCGTAATGCCTACCGATATTAAAATGCGGGCTGAAATCCGGCGCTACGACCCAAGTGTCGATGCCGAGCCGCACTACGAGACGTTCGAAGTCGCGGGCCAGGACAACTGGCGCGTCCTCGACGTCATCCGTTCGATTTACGAGCGACAGGCCGGCGATCTCGCCTATCAGTTCGCGTGCCGCGTCGGCCGCTGCGGCACCTGCGCGGTCAAGGTCAACGGCGTGCCCGTGCTGGCGTGCCAGGAACGCTGCAAGCCCGAGATGAAGATCGAGCCGCTGACGCC
>CAMBSS010000068.1 GCA_945870465.1 Bordetella parapertussis
GATTTCGTCGAGCAGCAGGACCGCATACGGTTGTTTGCTGACCGCTTCGGTCAGCAAACCGCCCTGGTCGAACCCGACATAGCCGGGCGGCGCACCGATCAGCCGCGACACCGCATGGCGCTCCATGTATTCCGACATGTCGAAGCGAATCAGCTCTACACCCATGATGTAAGCAAGCTGGCGCGCGACTTCGGTTTTGCCGACACCGGTTGGCCCCGAGAACAGAAACGAGCCAGTCGGTTTCTGCGGATTACCAAGGCCGCTGCGCGACATTTTGATTGCCGCGGACAGAGCATCGATCGCCTTGTCCTGGCCAAATACGACGGCTTTCAGATTGCGGTCGAGGTTCTTCAGCTGTGAGCGGTCGTCGGAGTTCACGCTTTGAGCGGGCACACGCGCGATCTTGGCGACGATCTCTTCAATCTCGTGCTTGGTGATGATCTTTTTCTGTTTCGATTTCGGCAGGATGCGCTGCGCTGCGCCCGCCTCGTCGATGACATCGATGGCTTTGTCGGGCAAGTGGCGGTCGTTGATATAACGCGCCGCAAGCTCGGCGGCAGAAGTCAGCGCCGACGCTGCGTACTTGATGCCGTGATGTTCTTCGAAACGAGTCTTGAGCCCGCGCAGGATGGACACGGTCTCCGAGATGGTGGGTTCGACCACGTCAACTTTCTGGAAGCGCCGCGACAATGCGTGGTCTTTCTCGAAGATGCCGCGATATTCCTGGTAGGTCGTCGCGCCTATGCACTTCAACTGCCCGGTCGACAGCGCCGGCTTGAGCAGGTTCGACGCATCGAGCGTGCCGCCCGACGCAGCACCAGCGCCGATCAGCGTATGAATTTCGTCGATGAAAAGAATTGAATTGGGGTTGTCGAAGAGCTGTTTCAGCACCGCCTTGAGCCGTTGCTCGAAATCACCGCGGTATTTGGTGCCCGCCAGCAGCGCGCCTATGTCTAGCGCGTAAACCGTGCACTTGCCGAGTATCTCAGGCACGTCGCCTTCGACGATGCGCCGCGCGAGGCCCTCGGCGATGGCCGTCTTGCCGACGCCCGCTTCGCCCACCAGCAGCGGATTGTTCTTGCGACGGCGGCACAACGTCTGCACGACGCGCTCCAGTTCGCGGTCGCGCCCGATCAGCGGATCGATTTTGCCGGCCAGCGCCAGCGAATTCAGGTTGAGCGTGTAGCTCTCGAGCGCGCCGCCCGTGGCCTGCTCCTGCTCGGATTCGGCTTCCCCTTCGCTCTTGCCGGGCGCAGCCTGTGGCACTTTGCTGATGCCGTGCGAAATGAAGTTGACGACATCGAGGCGGGTGACGCCCTTTTGATGCAGGAAATAGACCGCGTGCGAATCCTTCTCGCCGAATATCGCGACCAGCACGTTGGCGCCGGTGACTTCCTTCTTGCCCGACGACTGCACGTGCAGGATCGCGCGCTGGATCACGCGCTGAAAACCCAGCGTGGGCTGCGTGTCGGTGTCTTCGGTCGTCAGTACCGGCGTGTGTTCGGTAACAAATTCGGACAGCAGCTTGCGCAGATCGTCGATTTCGGCGGCGCACGCCTTGAGCACCTCGGAGGCCGACGGGTTATCCAGCAGCGCCAGCAGCAGGTGCTCGACGGTAATGAATTCGTGCCTCTTCTGGCGCGCTTCCATGAACGCCATGTGCAGGCTGACTTCGAGTTCCTGGGCAATCATCAGTTTTCCTCCATCACGCAGCACAGTGGATGTTGGTGCTGACGGGCATAGGCGCTCACCTGCTCGACCTTGGTCGCCGCCACGTCGCGCGGATAAACGCCGCATACACCGGTACCATCGCGATGAACCTTTAGCATGATTTGAGTTGCCTTTTCGCGGCTGATGGAGAAAAATTTTTGCAACACCATGACGACAAAATCCATCGGGGTGTAATCGTCATTTAACAGTAAAACCTTGAACATTGGAGGCGACTTGACCTTGGCCTTTTTAGCCTCCAGAACCGATTCGTCCCGATGCCGTATCGCCATTCTAGGTACCACCGTCCATGCGCCTGCAATCAACTGTTATTTTGACCATAATCCCAGAATTTTCAAGTGCTAAAACGGCCCGTCCCGAACAAATACTTGACTTCCCATGGCAAATAGCCTAGAAAGCCGAAAGGTGTTTGGCTTCAAGCTCGATCACAGTACCGGTCCGGTCATTTTGCCGTGTGCGTCCTTGAAACTCAAACAATCTCCGGAAGCCTTTTCCGGTAATTTTTTAAGTGATAAGGAACAGCAATATGGCAACAGGCACCGTGAAATGGTTCAACGACGCGAAGGGCTACGGCTTCATAACGCCGGATGACGGCAGTGAAGATTTGTTTGCGCACTTCTCGGCGATCCAGATGGGCGGCTTCAAGACTCTGAAGGAAGGCCAGAAGGTCTCGTTTGAAGTAACCCAAGGTCCGAAAGGCAAGCAAGCGTCCAATATACAGGCTGCCTAATTATTAAGACAGCGAATCCCAGAATAACTAAATGAAAGTCCATCCGGCGTCCGCCGGATGGACTTTTTTTTGCCGGCAACGAGCGGGGCCGGCGCCGGCGGTCATTTGTATGCCCCCCGATAAATGAGATAATTACGCCACCAGGCGCCATGCGCAGCACGGCATGGCGCGGTCGCTGCCCACCCGCGGGAATAATCCTTAGTCACACCCTTTACCGATCGGCTTACGCAGGCCGGTCATCTGACTGACTACACTCGAACGGAGACTGAGAATCATGGCTGAAAAACTGGACCTGCTAAAAATCGCACAGGAAGAACAGAACGGCGATCTGTTCAAGCTGCTGGACAGCATATACAAACGCTCCAAGGCCCAGCCGCGCGGCATTTCCGACGCCATTATCTGGGAAGGCGGCAACCCGCATGGCAATGTGAAGCCGGTCGCACACGCGTTTACCGACATGTTCGCGCTGAACGGCACGCTGATGGCGCTCGACGTGCTCGGCCTGCCGTTCCTCGGCGTCCCGATGATGGCGCAGTTCCGGCACGACACCAAATTGAAATCGCTCGACTGGTTCGGCAAACTCGATTACACGTCGCTCAAATGGTCCACCGCCGGCGACTTCATGGTCAACGACAACGGCAAGAAGGTCGTGGTGTTCGGCAAGTCCGCCAACGCGCCGCTGCGCACCGCGGCCGGCGTCTATTGCAACGTGCGCCCCTACGGCACGATCACCAGCATTCGTTTCATGCCGGGCCTGCCCTATTCGCAGGACAACAAGAAATTCGTCGTTGAGAAGGCCACCGGCAACATCCATTCAGAAATGAACACCCCGGGCGTGCGCATGGCCTACGCCGCGCGCCTGTTCCTGAAAATGGTGCACGAAACCGGCCAGATCGGCCGCGTCGCCACCAAGCCGACCCAGGCCAAGGAAGACGCTGTCAACGCCGGAATTTTCCGCTGGCTGCTGCAAGGCACGAAGTTCAAGTTGAAGCGCCAGTACTCGGTGAACGCTTACGAGGAACACAAGGACAACGTAGACGCGATCACCGCGCTGCTGCCGAAAGACTTTAAGGCCGGCATGGAAAATTGGGGCGGCGATGTCTACGAGCACATCTCCGACACCAACTTCGGCCTCCTGCTGCACGACATGATTCAGCAGCGCAAGTGCATCATTTACGCGACCGACCTCGACGGCGACCGCCTGACCGACCTCATGGCGGACGCTCCGGATCTGCTGCGCGCGTGGGGCCAGCAAGTGCTCGATTTTGCAAAGACCGGCAAGGACATGAACAAGGTCTGGAGCGAAATGGGCTTCACCATGAAAAACGGCAAGGACATGACCAGCGTCATGTACCGCATGGAAGGCGAACCAATATACGAACAGACCCTGGGCTCGGCCGATGCGATGTTGCTGCGGCTGCTGGACGGCGATGAAACCGTGGGCGGCGAGAAGCAGCCGTACGATCCGCGCATCCACTTTGTGCTGATCAACGAGGCGTACAAGGCCGCCAATCCCGGCAATGCCGAGCTCGCCAAATGGCTGGATGCGCAACTGGCAATCTTCGACAACGTCTACGGCGGCAAGCGGCCGCGCTACATCGACGGCTACAACACGCTCAAGGAAGCCATCAAACCCTGGGGCAAATAAGCACCTGCCGCGTGCCGGGCTCTCAGCCCGGCACATCGCCAGACCACAACGCCCGCTCGCATGAGCGGGCGTTTTTTTGTACCCTAGCCGCAATGAGCAAACTCGTTTTATTCAACAAGCCCTACGGCGTGCTGTGCCAGTTCAGCCCGTCGCCGGGCCGGCGCACCCTCAAGGATTTCATCCCGGTGCCGGACATTTACGCGGCCGGGCGGCTCGATGCCGACAGCGAAGGCCTCGTCGTGCTGACCGATGACGGCGCTTTACAGCACCGCATCAGCGATCCGCGCCACAAGCTTGCCAAGACCTACTGGGCGCAGGTGGAAGGCGTGCCCACGGCCGAGGCGCTGGCGCTGTTGGCGAAGGGCATAGACCTCGGTGACTTCCTGACCCGGCCGGCCATGGCGGAACTCGCGGCGGAACCGGCGTGGCTGTGGCCGCGCGACCCGCCGATACGCCAGCGCCGGAATATACCGACCAGTTGGCTCAAATTGACGCTGAGCGAAGGCAAGAACCGCCAAGTCAGGCGCATGACGGCCGCCACCGGATTCCCGACCCTGCGCCTGATCCGCTATAGCGTCGGGACCTGGGATCTGACGGGGCTGGCGACGGGGGATTTCCGCGCCGCCGACGCCCCCCTCTCCGCGAAACCGCTTCCAGTCCGGCCGAAAAAACCCTGAATTTAAAAATAATTTTCTGTCAACGCCTTCGTCCATCGCGCGTTAAGCGTCAGGGAGACGCCCAAGAGTGTCTCTATAAATCAATCACTTTGCAAAGGATGGGGAAAAAATGAGCAAGCTTCTCACGACGTTGGTTGCTGCGATTTTCGCAGCCGTTTCTTTCGCCGCCGTTGCGGCCGACGCGCCGAAAGGCGACGCCCCGAAGGCGGAATCCAAAAAATCCGACAAGCCGGCCAAGAAAGCAAAAAACAAGAAATCCAAAAAATCTGCTCAAAAGAAATAAATCTTCAAGCACTCAAAAAAGGCCAGTCACCCGGCCTTTTTCATTTTAAGCTGCTGGTTTATAAAATTAATATTTTACTGCAGCGCACCATTGATTCGCTGGCGCGCGCATTCCCCGCGAGCCATGTCAACCCAGCTTTCTACACACGCGTTATAGACGATGGCCGCATTATGGCCGTTGTAACAATTAGACGTAGTCATCAACCACTATAAGAGGAATCAACATGAGCAAGCTTTTCGCAGCCATCTTCGCCGCAATGTTCGCCCTGGGTTCGGTCGCCGTTTTCGCCGCTGACGCGAAAAAAGAAGAACCCAAAAAAGAAGCCAAGAAAGAAGAAGCGAAGAAAGACGACAAAAAGAAGTAAGTCGGACTTTTTCTATAAAGGCGGGGTTTCGACCCCGCCTTTTTTATTGTCTGCGGCCGGCGTGCACGGCGGTCAGAAATTGAGGATGGCCGAGATGCGGAAAGAGCGCGGCTCGCTCGGATGAAAATGGATATCGTTGACCGGTGCCGCCTCGCCGCGTAACTGCGAGGTATAGGCATAATCGATCTGACTGGCGCGCCGGTTGAGCAGGTTAAACACGTCAAGCTGGAGGCGCGCCTTTTTGTCGAACTTGTAACCCACCCGCCCCGACAGCAGCGTGGTCGAATTCGAACGCAGCGTGTTGTCTTCGATCAGTGGGCGCGGACCGAAGTAACGCAGCCGCATGCTGCCGTAGTACGGCCCCTTGTTGTCTACCGCCGCAGTAAAGGTCGCCACACCTTCAATCGCGCCCGGCACACGGTCCCCCGCTCCCATAAAGTCGATGCCGGTGAAACGCGCGCGCGTGAACGCGATGTCGGCATCCAGCACCAGCCAGTCGTTCGGCGTGTACAGATTGGAAAACTCGAAACCGACGCGCCGGCTCGGGCGGCCGCTGTCGGCGGTGGTGCCCGCATCGCCCGCGAACAGCAGCTCGGACTGAATATCCAGCGCGAACACGGCCAGCGAACTCTGCAGATGGGGAATGATCGCGGTTCGCATGCCCACTTCGGCACCGGTCGCGCGCACCAGCAGGGCTTCGCGCGTGGCGGGCAGGCCGGTCTTGGGGGCGACGCTGATGGTGGCGCCGCGCATGTCGTTGCTGTGAAAACCGCGGCCGTAATTGAAGTAGTACTCGGTCTTCGCCCACGGGCCGAAAATCAGCGACATTTTCGGACTGAACATGTGGTCGGAAGCTTTGCCGGAATTCAGCGGGTTGTCGCTGGTGACCTGCCCCGTATAAAAATCTGCGCGCAGCCCCGCCACCGTGCGGAACCAGTCGTTCCAGCGCAGGCTGTTCTGGTAATACGCCGCGGCACTGGTTTCCACCACGTGATCGGCACGCGTGGTGCTGAGCCGCACCCGCTGCGCCGTATTGAACAAGCCGACGCTGATATTGTCGTTGCGCACCTGCATGCCGAATGTATTTTCGACTTCACGGCCGCCCCATTTGCCGAACAGGCTGTGCTTTGCGTTGAAACCGGTGGTCACGCGTTTGTCGATCTGCTCGAACTGGTCGCCGTTGACGGGGTCGTCCTGAAAAAACGTAAAGTTGTTCCACAGGCTGAGCCGGCTCTTGATGACATAAGCGTTGGCGGCGGTCGCGGAATTCTGCCCGGTCTTGTTCCACGCGCCCGACAGGCTGTAGCGGCTGGAGTCGCCGCCGTCGCTGCGGTCGAGCGTATCGAAACGCCCGATCAGACCGGCATCGACCGCGCGCTTGGGTATCTGGTTGGTCGCGTTCCACGTCCCCTGGTACGCCATCGCCGTCACATTGAAACCGTCTTGCGCTGTGCCCTGGCCGTAACGCAGCAGGCCGCTGAACTTGCGGAAATCATCCGGGCGCGTCCACGGCCCGTCATTGTGAAATACCTCCAGCGCGTAGAGCAGATTGCCGTTGCCCAACTTTGGAGAATCGGCAAGCAGCAGGCGCCGGTAACCATACGCCCCGCCGCCGATTTCGCCGAAGCCCTTGTCCAGGCGATTGGGCAACTGCAAATGCATCGCGCCCGCCGCCGAAAAATCACCCTCGTCGGCGTAGTACGGGCCTTTCTTGTATTGCAGGCCGCTGACGATGTCGGAAATCAGGAAATTCAGGTCGCTGTAGCCCTGCCCGTGGCCATGCGTGCGCTGGTTGACCGGCATGCCGTCGACGGTGATCGCGAGATCGGTGCCGTGATCGAGGTTGATGCCGCGCAGAAAATACTGGTTGGCTTTGCCTTCGCCGCTATGCTGGGTGACGATGACGCCGGGGGCCGCTTCCAGAATTTCGCCCGGCCGGTAATTGGGGCGCGCCTCGATCTGCTCGCGGCGCACGGTGCCCTGGCTCGCCGAATCGGCGGTGCCCAGCAGGTTGTCGGCGGCATCGATGACTTCCACCGTGTCCAGCGTCTGCACGCCCGCCGCGACTGCCGCGGATACGCAACACGCGCCCGCCAGCAATATCAGGCCGCGGGCCGCAAGACGCGGCTGGCTATTGACCCCGGTGCGCACGGCTAATTCTTGAGTTGGAAACGGATCGGCACTTCGACCGGATGCGCGATCGGCGTGTCGCCGCGGCGCGCCGGCACGAACGTCCAGCCCTGCACCGCCTTCAGCGCCGCCTCGTCGAGCAGCGTAGCGCCCGAAGTCTGCGCGATGACGATTTTTTCCGGGGTCCCTTTGGCGGTAACGTCGACACGCAGCAGCACGACGCCTTCAAGCCCGAGCTTGCGCGCGATCGGCGGATACGCAGGCCGCGGATTGTTGAGATAGGCGACGTTGAAATGCGGCGGCTCGACCGCATCCGCGCGAACGGGCGCGGCAGCAACCGCTGGCGCCTTAGCCACCACCACAGGGGCAGGCGGGATCTCCCGCACCGCCGCCGCGACCACCGCAGGCGCCGCGTCCGTCCGCTGCACCGCCATCACTGCCGGGGCCGGCGCCTGATGCATCTGTGGCACCGGCAGCGTGCGGCTTTTCGGCGCGGGAACTGACGGCTTGATTTCAACCGGCGGCGTACTTTCCACTATCACCGGCGGCAGTACTTCGAAAGTCACCGTCAGCGGTTGCGGCAACTCGACCGTCGTGTGGTGCCAGTATTGAAACAGGGCACCGCCAGCAGCCGCATGCACCGCGAGCGAAAACATCAGCGCAGGCGTAAGCGCCGAAGTCGCATCGCGGCGGGTGACATGATCCCCCTGTTTTTGCGGATCAGGCATGCTTGCATTCAATCAGCTCAGGCAACGTGCGCCAAGCCGACAATTATGACATCAAAACACCAGCAACTTCAGGTTGAACGCACGCTCGGCAAACCACACGGCAGCGAGCGCGCAGATCAGCACCGACCCGCCGAGAAACACCGCCCGCTGGTAAAACGCCGTCCGCCGCAGCCAGTAGGCCGACGGCAGGAAAACGCTGACGATGACGAGCTGCCCTGCCTCCACGCCGAGGTTGAAACCGACCAGCGCCAGCAACAGCGCGTCGCGCGGCAGCCCGAGATCGGCAAGCACGCTCGCAAAGCCGAAACCATGTATCAATCCGAACGCGAACGCGACCATCCAGCGCCGCCGCTGAAACAGCGGATAGATGTTGTTGAGCGCTGCCAGGATGACCGACAACGCGATGGCCGACTCGGTGAGCCGCGTCGGCAAAGTGATCACGCCTAGCGCGGCGAGGCTCAATGTAATCGAATGCGCAATCGTGAACGCGGTGACGATCTGGAACACTTCCCAGAACGCCGGCTTGAATTGCCCAACCGCCTGCCAGCCCGCGATCGGGTTCTTCGGTACGCGCGCGCCTCTGGCCAGCGGAATCAGCACGGCGGGCAGCAGCAGCGACAGCAGGAACAGAATGTGGTCGAAGCCCTTCCAGATATGCCACACCCCTTCGCGTGCATAATCGATGAACTGCACGAAGCGGCTCGGCCGCGTCAGCTCGAAACGCTGGCGGGCGCTCTCCGGACTGAAAATCGCGGTGCGCGTGGCCCCTGCGTATTCGAGACGCAGCAAGCCTTTGTGCTGCGGATCGACGTCGAAGAAAAGGTTGTAGCCGAGCTCGAGTTCCGCGCCCGCCTTCGCGCATTGCGCCTCGAAGCGTATTACCGCGTATGCGCCGTCGCTATGCTGGTCAACCAGGTGATCGGTCGCGCGCAACGGGCATGACGCGCCGTCAAGCCTGACTGTCAGCCGCGCGAGCGCATAGGCGGCAATTTCGTTGTGACGCGCGCGCAGTTCGCCCCACGTGATTTCACCGTCGCCGTTGCTGTCCAGCCCGCTCGCGAAATCGAGGTCGCGCAGCGCGATATCCCACTGCCCGCGCAGCACGCTGCCGTCGGCCGTGATCGACAAATAGCTGTCGCTCGGTTTGTGGGCAAATGCCGACCCCGCGCACAAGACCAATGCCAGCAACCAGGCCGCGCGCATCACTTGCCGCCTTTGCGCATCGCTGCCAGTTGATCAGCGAGACGCTGCAAATACCAATCGTCTATCCGCGTCTGCCCCATCCAGTCGAGCACCGGCTGCGCGGCTTCCGGCCGGCGCAATGCGACCGCCGCTTCAAGCAGCACGCGCGCATCGCGCGGCTCCTTTTGCACCTTCCAGTTACTCTGCGCGAGGCGCAGCGCTTCTGCGGGTTGCTTCAGCATCTGCAAAGTGAAACGCGATTCCTCCTGCTCGTGCGTGGCATCGCCACGCAGGCGTGCCGCGGCATAGCGATCGGCCAGCGTCGCCTGGTGCTCGCGCGCGCCATTGGCATTGGTCGCATTTTCAGCCAGAGCCATGCGCAGCAACAACGCGTCCGCGATGGTCCAGTCCTTGAGCAACACGATGACTTCCGGCGCACGCCCGTAGTCGAACAGAAAATCCGCATACGCGGCGAGCAGGAATCCGTCCGTGACGCCGAGCGCCAGCGCGCGCTTGAAGTACTGCTCCGCGAGCCCGGGGTCGTTCAGGCGCCATGCCATTTCCGCAAGGCGCACCAGGATCCACAGTTTTTGTTCCGGGTTCACACCGTTGGCGCGCGCCAGCGCGCCGTTCAGGACCTGCAGGCCCGCGCGGGCGCGGCCGGTCATGCCATCGATGAACGCAACGCAACCCGCCGCGCTGAGCTCATCCACCAACGGCACCAACGCCGCGCAATCGCGCCGCGCTGCCGCGTAATCGGCCTGCACCAGATGGATCGCCGCGCGCAGCGACCATGCGCGCGCATTTTTCGGGTCGCGTTCGATTGCCCGCGCGAGATCGGCGAGCGCGGTCGAAAAATCGTGCCGGTACTGGGCCAAGGTGGCACGCATGAGCAGCACCGGTAGCGGCGGATCGGGCAGGTCCCACCACGGCTTCAGCGCGGCTTGCGCGTAGCCGACATAGCGCGGATCGCCCTGCGCCATCGCGTGCTCGAAATAACGCCGCGCGAGCCGGTCCGCGCGCTCGAGGTTTTGCGGATCGCCCGCAAGCGCGGTGCGTAACTCCCTGAATTCGCGCATGGTCGGATCGTTCGGACGAACCGGCAAACGTTCGAGCACCGCGTTGTCGGCATGCGGCACATGCGGCGCGGCGGCAACGAATGACGGCAGCAAGGCGCTGCCAAGCATGAGAATGCAACGACTCAACAGGGCGGAATTAGGGATGGTCGACCTCGTAACAGCGGGGATTCGTCCGGCGAACGGAGCAACGGTTCACGGAGCAACGGTTCATCATAATTGGATTTGCATATATAAACAACATGTTATATAGTGGCGTCAACCAATCGAGAGCCTCATACGTATAGTCTCTCGTGGCCACGTTCTGGCCATTATTGGTTTTGTCCGATAAAACTCTAATAGGAGATTCACTTTGAAGAAATTGATTGCTGCTTTGGTTGCTGGCGCTTTTGCATTTGCTTCGGTTGGCGCGTTCGCTGCTGGACACGCCGCTGCCCAACCGATGAAGGATGCGCCGAAGACGGACTGCAAAGACGCGAAAAACAAAGACCATAAAGACTGCATGAAAAAAGACGAAGTGAAGAAGTAATACTTCTTCTTTTCACGAAAAGGCAGGGGCGACCCTGCCTTTTTTTTGGTACGCGCCGCTAAGGCCGCAGGAAGTTACGGGAAGCGGCATACCGCAAACAATATCATTTTTCTGCAGCCCTTTCCCGCTCTTATGCGCGGCCGCAACCTTAAAACATCGCCATTGAAACCAGCCCGGCGCCCAGCGCGAAGCGCGACACCGGCGTCCAGCGACTGTCTTCCACGTTGTGCGAGCACCGCCAGGCGAGCCGCGCCCAGCCGCAATAAACCAGCAGGCGCACGACGTCGAGCAGGTCGCCGCAGCCGGCAAAGCCCGCCACGCGCGCGATTTCCGCGAAAACGATCAGGCCGCTCACGTTCCAGCCGACCGGGATACCCCACAGCCACCAGACTCTCCAGAGTTTCTCGCCGCCGGCACGCGCGCCGGAAATATTTTTTTCATCCATCATTTGCTTGATCAGGCAGGTATCGGAGGTCGCGGATAATATGCACCAAGGCACCCGCTCCTGCAACGCTTGGATTTCCACTCCTCTAGTAGCAAACCGGTCGCGGCGCGCTTTATAATCAGTCAGCCGCGCACCTCGAAGTCGACGACAACGTCGTCGCGAGCATTTTGACCTTTCAACTTATTCCATATTCCAACTGATCCGCATGGACAAACAGCGCGTCATCGTAGGCATGTCGGGCGGCGTCGATTCCGCGGTCGCCGCACTCCTGCTGAAAGAACAGGGCCACGACGTGGTCGGACTCTTCATGAAGAACTGGGAAGATGACGACGACGAGCAATACTGCAGTTCGCGCGAAGACCTGATCGATGCGGTATCGGTCGCCGACCGCATCGGCATCGAAATCGAGGCGGTCAATTTTTCGGCTGAATACAAGGAGCGCGTGTTCAGCGAGTTCCTGCGCGAATACAAGTCCGGCCGCACGCCCAACCCGGACGTGCTGTGCAACGCCGAAATCAAGTTCCGCTCGTTTCTCGAACACGCACTCGCCATGGGCGCCGACCGCATCGCGACCGGCCATTACGCGCAGGTCCGCGAAGTCGACGGCCTTTTTCAATTGCTCAAGGCGGAAGACGGCACCAAGGACCAGAGCTATTTCCTGCACCGCCTGAACCAGGCGCAGTTGTCGAAAACGCTGTTCCCGCTCGGCTCTATCTACAAACGCGAAGTGCGCGAGATCGCGCGCAAGAACGGTCTTCCCAACCACGACAAAAAGGACTCGACCGGTATCTGCTTTATCGGCGAGCGGCCGTTCCGCGAATTTCTCAACCGCTATCTGTCGGCCGACCCGGGAGAAATCTGGACCCTCGACGGCCAGATGGTCGGCCGCCACATGGGACTCATGTTTTACACAATAGGACAGCGCCAGGGACTCGGCATCGGCGGGCAAAGACGCGACGCCGGCAACAACAACCCGGCGGAAGGCGACGCCTGGTACGTGGCTGCCAAGGACATGCCCAATAACCGCCTGCTGGTGGTACAAGGGCGCGATCACGACGCGCTGCTGAAAACGACCCTGACCGGCATCGACCTCAACTGGATCAGCGGCGCGCCACCGCATTGCAACTGGGTGTACAACGCCAAGACGCGCTACCGCCAGAAAGACGCGCCATGCACCGTGGTGCGCGTCGATGAATCAAGCTGCGAAGTCGAATTTGCCGAACCGCAGTGGGCGGTAACGCCCGGCCAGTCCGTCGTGGTCTATGAAAGCCGGGTGTGTCTGGGCGGAGGAATTATTCAATAGCCGGAGAGGAGAGAGAAGTAAGACGTAAAGCTTTTGAACTACCCCCCCCCGCCTCGCCCCTCGCCCCTCGCCCCTCTCCCCTCGCCCCTCTCCCCTCTCCCCTCTCGCTGCTCCAGCCCTTGGGCGGCGCCGTGTTCTTGAACGATGCGCGCTTGACGCATCGATGCAGCGGGTAGTAGGCTTCGGCACTCATACATTCCTCCTGCGGCAACCCACCCATGAACGACATCACAGACAAATTCATACTCTTTACCCAGCCCGGATGAAGTAGCTGTCTCCGAGCGAAAGAGTTTCTTTCGAAAAAAAATATCGACTTCGTCGCGATCGACGTCTTTAACGATCCGGGCGGAAAAGAAAAACTGCTGGCATACGGCGTGCGCAACGTGCCGGTGGTGGCGCGCGGCGAACAGTTTGTCTTCGGACAGAATCTCGAAGACGTCGCCGAGTTCGTCGGCCTGCAGGGCACCGGCCACATACCGCTGCCGCCCGAACAGCTCATTCATAAATGGCTCACCACGCTGCGCGCGGCTCAGCGGCTCATGCGCCAGATGCCAACGGAACGCATCAACGAGCTCGTCATCGACAACCGTCCGCGCTCGATCCGCCTCATGGGCCATCACGTGTTCCGCATCGGCGAGGCTTATCTTGAAACCGCCGTCGACGGCATCGAGTACGCAACACAGCTCGCGAACACTCCACCTGCCGACGGCACCTTCACTACCGGCGAAGAGATCGCATGCTACGGCGACGACGTAATCGCCGGCATCGAGAAATGGTGGAACGGGCTCGCCGACAAATCATGCCAGCAGAAAGTGAAGACTTTCTTTGGCCCGCAGGCCCTGCACATGCTCTACGAGCGTTCGACCTGGCACTCGGCGCAGCACACGCGCCAACTGGCAGCGGTGCTCGAGCGCTTTGACATCAAACCGGACCATCCGCTGACCCCCGAAGATCTTGCCGGCCTGCCGCTGCCGGAAAGGCTATGGGAGTAGCCGCGAGCGCGAACGTTCTCGCTGCTGTCTCCCCGCCTTCGCCGTCTCATACGCGTGCGGGCGGCCAATAGATGCCGCAATTCGATTTTGATCTGTTCACCATCGGCGCCGGTTCCGGCGGGGTGCGCGCGAGCCGCTTTGCCGCCGGTTTTGGCGCCCGCGTCGCGGTGGCCGAAGAGCGCTACCTGGGCGGCACCTGCGTCAACGTCGGCTGTATCCCGAAAAAACTCTACAGCTACGCCGCGCACTTTCGCGAGGAGATACACCACGCCACCGGGTTCGGCTGGACCGCGTCCGAAAGCGCTTTCGATCTCGCGCTACTGCTGGCGAACAAGAACCAGGAAATCGAAAGGCTGAACGGCATCTACCGCCGCCTGCTGGACAGCGCCGGCGTCAGCATCATCGACGCGCGGGCGACGCTCATCGATGCGCATACCATAGAGGCCGGTGGCAAGCGCTACACCGCGACTCACATATTGGTAGCGGTCGGCGGCTGGCCGGTGAAACCCGCCATTCCGGGCGCCGACCTCGCCATTACGTCCAATGAAGCGTTTAACCTCGACACTTTGCCGCAGCGTGTCATCGTGGTCGGCGGCGGCTATATCGCGCTCGAGTTCGCTTCCATTTTCAACGGCATGGGCGCCGACGCCACACTGATGTATCGTGGCGCCAATATCCTGCGCAATTTCGACCATGAGTTCGGCAGCATGCTGGCCGACGAGATGCAGAAAAAAGGCGTCGCTGTCAGGCTCAACACCGACATCAAGACCATCACGCGCGACGGCAACGGCCTGCGCGCAACACTTGCCGATGGCACCGTGCTCGAAGCCGATTGCATCATGTACGCTACCGGCCGCGCGCCGAACACGCGCAACCTCGGCCTCGAAGCCGCGGGAGTCAAGGTAAATGCCAAAGGCGCCATCGTGGTCGACGGCTATTCGCAAAGCACGGCGCCGTCGGTCTACGCGATCGGCGACGTCACCGACCGCGTCAACCTGACGCCGGTCGCCACCGCGGAAGGCATGGCAATCGCCAACACGCTGTTCAACAAGCGGCCGACCGCGCTCGATTATTCGAATATTCCGACCGCGGTATTCGCCGACCCGAATGCGGCGACCGTCGGTCTCGGCGAGGAAGAAGCGCGCTCGCGCTTCGGCGAAATCGATATTTATGCGGCGCGCTTCAAACCGCTCAAGCACACGCTGTCGGGCAGCAGCGAACAGGTTTTCATGAAGCTCGTCGTCGAACGCGCAACCGACCGCGTGCTCGGCGCGCACATGGTCGGCGCCGACGCGGGCGAAGTCATCCAGGGCATCGCAATTGCAATCAAATGCGGGGCGACCAAAGCGCAGTTCGACACCACCATCGGCGTCCATCCGACGGTCGCCGAGGAGTTCGTCACCATGCGGACAGCGCGCAAGCCCGCGACGTAAGCTACTCGACGCGGATTCCTGCGCCTCTAATAATCTTGCCGTACTTCACGATTTCAGACTTGATCACTTCGGCGTACTGCGCAGGTGTGCTGCCAACCAGCTCATTGCCGCCCTGCGTGGCGAGCCGCTCGATCACTTCAGGCGCCTTGAGCGCTTTCGCCGTTTCCTGATAAAGCCGTTCGACGATCGCTTTCGGCGTGCCGGCCGGCGCGAGTATGCCCTGCCATGAACTCACTTCGAATCCTTTCAGGCCCAGCTCGTCCATCGTCGGCACATCGGGCATTTGCGGCGAGCGGCGGTTGCCGGAAAACCCGATCGCCCGCAGCTTGCCCGCGCGCAACTGCGGTATCGACGTGATCTGCGTGTCGAACATCATGGGCAATTGCCCAGCCAGCACATCGGTGAGAGCAGCGGCACTACCCTTATAGGGAACATGGGTGAGCTTGATACCCGTCATCGTGGCGAGAAATTCACCAGCCAGATGATTCGCGCCGCCCAACCCGGTCGAGCCGTAAGCAAGCCCCGGTTTTGTCTTCACATAGGCAACGAGTTCCTGGATATTCTTCGCCGGTATCGACGGGTGCACGACCAGCACGTAGGCGTAATAAGTGCCCTGCGTGACCGGCGCGAAATCGCGCACCGGGTCATACGGCAGCTTGCTGTAAAGACTGGGGTTCAACACGAATGGCGCGCTGTTGCCCATCACTATCGTATAGCCGTCGGGCGGCGACTTCGCCACGAGATCGGTGCCGATGATGGCGTTGGCGCCCGGACGGTTGTCGACGACCACCGTCTGCCCCATTGCCTCAAAGAATTTCTGACCGATGGTGCGCGCGAATATATCGCCCGCGCCGCCGGCGGTGTACGGCACGACAAAACGTATCGGCCGCGACGGATAATTCTGCGCATCGGCTGCCCCGGCGATTGCCAGCAGCAACGGCGCATATGCGTATGCTTTCATATTTGCTCCTCCGGCGAATTTTTGTGATTTGCAGGCACGGCCCGCTCGCGCGACGAACCGAATCGAGAATAGCATAGGCGGTGAAAACTGCGCTAAACTACGCTCCCTGCCCCCTCGTAATTGCGGCGCCGTGTGCGCCTATCCTGCCCATGTTGACGCTTCCTGGATCGTGCGCCGCTTCTCTTCGCGGCTACCTGCGGCTATGTTGAATTCAGCCGCCGCCGCGCGTCGCGCGCTCCCGTCAATAGATCGCCTGCTCAAGCTCGATGCCGTAGCAGCACTCATCGAAACGCACGGCCGCCCGCTCGTCGTCGAAACCCTGCGCGCGGTGATCGATGAACAACGCAGCCTGCTGGCAAAAGACACGGCGCTTCCACCACCCGACGACGACGCGCTCGCTGCACAATGCGCAAAACAACTGCGCGCGCTGGCGCAACCCTCTCTGCGCGCAGTCTTCAACCTGACCGGCACCGTACTGCACACCAACCTCGGGCGCGCGCTTTACCCGCAAGTTGCCGCCGACGCAGCTACAGACGCCATGACGCGCGCGGTCAATCTCGAATTCGATCTGGGCGGCGGCGCGCGCGGCGAGCGCGACAGCCACGTCGAAGCCTGGCTGCAGCGCCTGACCGGCGCCGAAGCGGCAGTTGTCGTCAATAACAACGCCGCGGCGGTCTACCTGGTATTGAATTCGCTCGCGCCGAAAAAAGAAGTCATCGTCTCGCGCGGCGAGCTGGTCGAAATCGGCGGCGCGTTCCGCATCCCCGACATCATGGCGCGCGCCGGCTGCAAGCTGAAGGAAGTCGGCACCACCAACCGCACGCACGCACGCGATTTCGAGGAGGCGATAGGCCCGCGCACCGCCGCCATCATGAAAGTACACGCCAGCAATTACGCGATCCAGGGCTTTACCGCCAGCGTGCCCGAAGTCGAACTCGCCGCGATTGCCCACCAGCACGAACTGCCGTTTATCAACGATCTCGGCAGCGGCATGCTGATCGATCTCGAGGCCTACGGCCTGCCGCACGAACCGACGCCGCGCGAGACCATCGCCAGCGGCGCCGACATCGTCACTTTCAGCGGCGACAAATTGCTGGGCGGGCCGCAGTGCGGGCTGATCGTCGGCCGCCAGGATCTGATCGCCAAGATCCGCAAGAACCCGATGAAACGCGCGCTGCGCGTCGACAAGGTAAGACTCGCGGCGCTCGAAGCGGTGCTGCGGCTGTACGCGGACCCCGTGCGTCTCATGCGCGAACTGCCGACGCTGCGTCTGCTCACGCGTCCGCAGACCGACATCGAGGCGCAGGCCAGGCGCGTGCTGCCGGCGCTCGCCGCTGCCGTCGGCAACCACGCTGACGCGAAAATCATTGCCTGCTCAAGCCAGATCGGCAGTGGTGCTCTGCCGGTCGATGCGCTGCCCAGCGCGGGCATAGCGCTCACTCCGCGCGCCAAGCGCAAAAGCGGAGCGGCGGACGCGCTGTCGTCTGCGTTCCGCGCGCTGCCGGTGCCCGTCATCGGCCACATCAAGGACGGCGCCTTCATCCTCGACCTGCGCTGCCTCGACGACGAAAGCGGCTTGATCGCCCAGTTGGAGCAGCTCCAGCTACCAACGCACGCACACTGACGACTGCGATCATCGAAATGAACGACAAAGTATTTTCAGACGTCGCAACAATTTCGGAATTCATGCTGCTGACGGAACGCTTCAAACATATCGACGGCTGGTTGAGCCCGGTGGAAGGCTATTTGCTCTACCGGCTGGCGCGCGACGGCGAAGGTAGCGGGGCGATAGTGGAAATCGGCAGCTGGATGGGCCTTTCCACCGCGTGGCTTGCCGCGGGCAGCAAGGCCGCAGGGCGCGAGCACGTGCATGCGGTCGACGTTTTCGACGGCGGGCCAGTGCTGAAAGACCACGACTTCATCCGCAAAGAAGGCACGACCTATCACCGCTTCAGCGAAAACCTGGAGGGACTCGGTCTCTTCGATTACGTCGAGCCCATCGTCGCTGAATCGGGCGCCGCTGCGCAGGCGTGGACCAAAGGCGCTATCCGGCTGCTGTTCATCGACGGCGATCACCGCTATCCGGCTGTCAGGCAGGATCTCGACCTGTGGTCGCCACATGTCACGGCCGCCGGCCTCATCATTCTGGACGACGTCAGCGAGCACCATGCCGGGGTCTGGCAGTTGTTCCACGAAATGCTGGACGACCAAAAAAGCTGGCAGCACCTGCTGCGCACCGGCAAGACGCAGATTTTCCGGAAACTGAAATGATCGTCGCCACCGCCGGACATATCGATCATGGCAAGACCACGCTGGTCAAAGCGCTGACGGGTGTGGACACCGACCGCCTGCCGGAAGAAAAAAAGCGCGGCATTTCGATCGATATCGGCTTCGCCTACCGCAAGACCGCCGCCGGCGACATCATCGGTTTTGTCGATGTGCCCGGCCACGAGCGCTTCGTCCGCAACATGCTGGCCGGCGTCTGCGGCATCGATTACGTGATGCTGATCGTGGCGGCCGACGACGGCGTAATGCCGCAGACGGTCGAGCATCTGCATATCGTTGACCTTTTGACCGTGCGGCGCGGCATTGCCGTCATCACCAAGACCGACCGCGTCCCCGCCGAGCGCGTGGCGGAAGTCGCAGCGAGCGTGCGAGCGTTGCTCGCTCCGACCGCATTGGCCGGAATCGACGTGCTGCCGGTATCGGCGATCAGCGGCGAAGGCGTCGAGCAATTGCGCGATGCGCTGGCCAGCGCCGCGCGCGAACACGGCACTCGCGAACATGCCGGGCGCAATCTGCGCTATGCGATAGACCGCGTGTTCACCATCGCCGGCAGCGGCACTGTCGTTACCGGCACCGTATTCAACGGCGCGGTGGCGATCGGCGACAAATTGATGCTGACGCCCAGCGGCATCGAAGTACGCGTGCGCGGCATCCAGAAAGACGGTCAGGCGGCGCAGCAGGCGAGCGCGGGCGAACGCTGCGCGCTCAATGTGACCGGCGCCGACGTCGCGCAGATCCATCGCGGCGACTGGGTCGTCGCACCTGCCATCCACGCGCCGACGCAACGCCTCGACGTGCGCCTGCAACTACTCGCCGGCGAAACACAGCCACTCAAACACTGGACGCCGGTGCATCTGCATCTCGGCACCGCGGACGTGACCGCGCGCATCGCGATCCGGCGCGGCGCTTCGGTTGCGCCCGGCGCCTCGGCAATCGTGCAGGTCATAGCCGACAAGCCGATTGCCGCGCTCAACGGCGACCGCTTCATCATTCGCGATCAGTCCGCGATGCGCACTATTGGCGGCGGCACCGTCATCGACCCGTTCGTCGCTTCGACGCGGCGCAACGCGCAAGCGCGCGCGGCCCACCTCGCAGCGCTGGAAAACGCCGATCCCGCAGCGGCGCTTGCCGCGCTGCTCGCCGGCTCGCCCGCCGGCGTCGATCTCACGCAGTTCGAGCGCGCCATGAACCTCACCCCCGACCGCGCTGCGCAGCTCACGCACAAACCCGAAATCGCCATCGTCGGCAAAGAACAACGCGTAGCGCTGCCGCGAACGATTGTCGACAGCATCAAACAAAGTGCGGTCGATGCGCTGACGCGCTTTCACCGCGAATCGCCGCAGGCCACCGGGTTCGAAGTCTCCACTCTGCGCAAGCAACTCGCGCCCGCCCTGCCCGCCGCCACGTTTACCGCGCTGCTGCGCGAACTCGGCGACGAGAAAAGAATCGAGGTCGCCGGCTCCAGCGCGCGCCTGCCGAGACACGTCGCCACCGACAATCCCGCCGACGAGAAAATGTGGCAGGCATTGAAACCCCTGCTCGACAATGCAGGGTTTAACGTGCCGCCGCTGCGCGAACTGGCACCGGCCGCCAATCTCAAGGAAGCGATCCTCAAGGATTTTCTGCACCGCAAGGCGCGCACCAGCGAAGTAATACGAGTGACACCCGAGCGCTTTTATCCGCGCGCGACACTTGCCCAACTCGCAGCGGTCGCACAAGTGGTCACGCAGACGGTGCCCGGCGGCCAATTCACCGCCGCGCAGTACCGCGATGCGACCGGCGTCGGCCGCGGGCTCGCTATTGAAATACTCGAATGCCTGGACCGTCTCGGCATCACCCAGCGCATCGGCGACGCGCGAAAAATGCGCAAGGACTTCGTGCCTATACTCGGCGCCGCGACCGCACCGCCGCCGCCTGCCGCAAAACCACCTGCTGCAACCAAACCGATTCCGCAACCCGCGCGGCGCACTCCGCCGCATCAATTCAAACGCTAAGAGGACTTTAAATGGCAGTTTCGATTTTCGACGTGATCGTGATCGGCGCCGGCGTCACCGGCCTTACCGCGGCCAAAGAGGCCGTGCAAAGCGGCCTGAAGACCGCCAACATCGAAGCGCTGATGTTCGGCGGCCTCGTCGTCAACATCAACGAACTCGATGGCGAGCCGGCCGGTTCGGGCACCGATTACGCGTCCAACCTGATGATGGAGATATCTGAACTGGGCGTCGAGAACCTGTCCGAAACCGTGTCGGCGATTGCCTCCGACGGCAAGCTTCTGAGCGTTACCACCGATGCGGGAACGCATCGCGCGCGCGCCGTAATCATCGCGTCGGGCGCCAAGTTAAAGCGCCTGGGCATTCCGGGTGAGATGGAATTCGAATACAAAGGCGTTTCGCAGTGCGCCGATTGCGACGGTCCCATGTACAAGGGTGAAGATG
>CAMBSS010000069.1 GCA_945870465.1 Bordetella parapertussis
GCTAGAGTACGAAGCGCTGAGGCGTAACGCCGAGGCCCTGTCCGCCTACGGCTCGTCGCTGCAGCACGCGCTCGTCCGCTGCGAGCGGGTACTGGGCGTCAACGCGATCTTCATGCGGCCCGAGCGGCTCGCGATGTGTGCAGGCGCGCTCGTTCTCGTGCTTATCCTGGTCCACAATCCCGCAGGCATGCTGGTAGTAGTGCTTGCCGCGCTGGGATGGGGCGGCCATCGCTGGCACGCGGGCTTCTCGGCTACCGGTGATGTTCTCAAAAAGCTGGCGCTGCTGCGCCGTTACGCAAACAACTTTCTGCGAAATCCGGGCGAAGCCAAGGTGGCAGCGATGGACGCTGAGCAGTAGCACGCATTGAAAAACGCCGGCTATTTGCCGATCGCCTTGACCAGCCTGGCCTTGGATTCGATGTCCTCGGCGTAGAACACGCCAAACTCTTCCGGCGTCGTTGCAACCAGCACACCGGCGTCGGCCGCCATCCGCTTCTGCACGTCGGCATCGCCAATGGCCTGCCGCAAGGCGGCGTTCATCCGGTTGATGGCTTCGCGCGGGGTCTTTGCCGGTGTCACGAGTCCATACCATTGCGTGAACTCGTAGTCGGGCACGCCGGCCTCGACCATCGTCGGCAAGGCTGGGAACATCGGGGACCGCTGCCGCGAGGTGATGGCGATCGCGCGCAGCCGGCCCACGCTCATGTGCGGCGCGGACGTCGTGGGGCCGGTGAAGGCGAGGTCGACCTGTCCGGCGAGAAGATCGGCCGACATCGGCGCCGCGCCCCGGTACGGGATGTGGACGATATCCACCCCGGTCTTGATCTTGAGCAGTTCTGCGCCGAGATGATTGAAGGCCAGCGGTCCCGACGAGCCATAGTTGAGCTTGCCGGGGCGTGCCTTCGCGAGCGCGACCAGTTCTTTCACCGTTTTAACAGGCACGGACGGATGCACGACGAGCAGGAAGGGAATGCGGGTGAAGAGTCCGACTGGCGCGAAGTCGTGTACGGGATCGTAAGGCAGTTTGCCCGTCGACGCGCTGATGGTCAGCGACGAACTCGCCCACAACATCGTGTAGCCGTCGGGTGTGGATTTGGCGACGTAATCCGTGCCGATCACGCCCGAAGCGCCATCGCGGTTCTGCACCACGACCCGCTGGCCCAATCCCTCGGTCATGCGGTTGGCGGCGACCCGTGCCGAGAAATCCGTGGCCGCGCCCGGGGGAAACGAGACGACCAGCGTGACCGGACGGGTGGGGAAGGCCTGGGCGAGCGCGACAGGCACAGCCGCGGCGAGCACCATAGCGGGGAGAGTGTGGAGAAGGACTGCAATATGCATGAAGCGGGCTTTCCTGAAGGCACTAACCTGGTTTGGCTAGCTTCGCGCGCAGCAAAGCCAGCACTTTCTCGACTTCTTCCATGGTGTTGTAGAAGTGAAAAGCGAAGCGCAGCCGGCCGTGTCGTATCGACATTTTCACGCGGTTGGCCGCGAGGTGATCGTAAATGGCCTGGAAGATCGTCTTGTCCGCAGCAGTGGGATCGGGTTTGCCGACCAGCACGACGTGGGAAAAATGCTTGTCCACCTTGCCGCTCATGACTGGCAGGTTGAGCTTCAACAGGCCGCCGGTAAACGCGCGGGCGAGCGACAGCACATGCTGTTCTATGGTCGGCACGCCGACGCCGGCAATGAGATCGAGCGACACATCGATTGCATTCGCGCCCGCATAGTTATAGCTGCCGATTTCGAAGCGGCGCGCGGCGGGCATCAATTTGTACTGTGCGCCGCCTTTTTCGCCTTCATGCGCATCGCCCAAGTCGATGCCGTAACGCGCGAGGTTGCCGGGCTGCATGCGCTCGGCGCGTTCGCGCCGCACGTAGAGGAAGCCGAAGCCGTAAGGGCCGCACAAGTACTTGGACGCGCCCACCGTCATCGCGTCGATGGCCGTGTTGCGCACATCGAGCTGCAGCGCGCCTACCGACTGCGCGCCATCGACCAGCAGAAGGATGTCGCGCTCGCGGCACAGTTTTCCCAGCGCTTCCAGATCAGAACGCCCGCCGGTCGTGTACGTGACCGTCGAGGCAATCACCATGCGCGTCTTGTCGTCGATCGCTTTGGTGATGGCTTCTATGGGCGTGGCGAAATCGGCGGTCGGCGGCACCGCGCGCACTTCGATGCCGTGGCGGTCGCGCATATTGTATAAAGCGTAAGTACTGTTCGGATGCTCGATGTCCGCGCACAGCACGGCGTTGTCGCCGCGCTGCCAAGGCAGCGAAGTCACGATCGCGTTGATGCCTTCCGAGACGTTTTTGACGATGGCGATTTCATCGGGCGCGGCGCCGATCAGTCGCGCGAATTTGCCGCGCACGCGTTCGAGCACGTCGAGCATGGTCTTTTTCGCGCCGCCTTCGTAAATGCGGTCGTCGAGATAGCGCGCAACCGCGTCGCGCGCGCCGAGCGGCATGAGCCCGCGCGCCGAGGTCTCGAAATAAATCCATTTGTCGGTGCCGGGAAATTCGCGGCGTATGGCAGCAAGCTGGTTCAGTGGCGCAATGGTGTCGTTCATGGGGTGCCTGTTGGGTATGTCAGTCGAGTTTAACGTTTGCGGCCTTAATGACTCTGGCCCAGCGCTCGTAGTCTTCGCGGATGAACTGCCCGAGCTGCTCGGGCGACATCGGCGCGGGGATCAGACCCTGCGCCATCAGCTTGTCGCGCACGTCGGGCGAGTTCAGTGCTTTGAGCGCTTCAGTATTTAATTTCATGACGAGATCGCGCGGCGTGCCGGCGGGTGCCATCAGCGGGTACCAGTTGAGCGCATCGAAGCCGGGAAGGCCGGATTCGTTGACGGTCGGCACGTTGGGCAGCGGCGGATAGCGCTTGGTACCGGACACGCCCAGCACCTTCAGTCTCCCGGCCTGCAATTGTGGCAGCACCGAAGGATCGGAGAACGTGAGATCGGCATGCCCGCCCATGATGTCGGCGATCGCGGGTGCGGTGCCTTTGTACGGGATGTGGATCATTTTGATGCCGGCCAGCACGTTGAAAAATTCGCCGGCGAGATGCTGCCCGGTGCCCGCGCCGCCGGAAGCCATGTTGAGCTTGCCGGGGTTGGCCTTGGCGAGCGCTATCAGTTCGGCGGCGTTTTTCGCCGGCACCGACGGGTGCGCGACGATGATGTACGGCATGGTGACCAGCATCGTAATCGGTGCCAGGTCTTTCAGCGGGTTGTAGCCTAGCTTGGGAAACAGCAGCGGCGCTACTGCGACCGAACCGGGCCCGGCAACCAATAACGTATAGCCATCGGGCGCGGACTTGGCGACATGCTCGGCGCCTATGGTGCCGGCGGCGCCCGCGCGGTTGTCGATTACGACCTGCTGGCCAAGATAATCCGTGAGCTTCTGGCCTACCGTGCGCGCGGTAAGGTCGACGCCGCCGCCCGCGGGGAAGGGCACTACGATGCGCACCGGTTTCGTCGGATAGTTTTGCGCGCCGGCGGCAAGCGCGTATGCGGTCACCAGCGTGGCGAGGAAAAATTTCGAGATTGAGTGCATGCGAATTCCCGGAAATCGTGAACGAGGACGCCTATCGTAACCTGAAATAGTGCGCCGCAAAAAGAATCGTTACTCCCGCGCAGGCGGGAGTCCAGGGGAAATTACGCGCCGAAAAATACTCTTACTTTCGCGCGCGCCGGAGTCCAAAACGCCCCCATCCTAATGCCCCTCGCATTCTAAGCACGCTCTCCCCCCGCAAGCGGGGGAAGGGGATACCCGCCTGCGCGGGAATGACAATAAACGGGGCAATGGTTATGTGTGCTCTTTCTGCAGGAAGAAATCGCCCGACAGCTCGGTGCCCAGGCCCATGCTGCGGGCGTTCTGCAGGATGCGCGCGCCGGCTGCCGCGAACTGCATGCCGCAGCCGTTGTTGTTCAGATGATGCGTGATTTCATCGGCGCTGTTGCGTCCCGTGGCGCGCTCGTTCAGCAAGTCGCCCAACTCGACGTAGGAATCCCAGTCGAATTCCTGGGCTTTTTTGTTGATCAGTTGGCCGAAAGTAGCACCCTGCTTTTTCTTGCCCATGACGAAGTTCTGCACGAAATCGCTGTTGTCGCCAAACGGTTTCAGGCTGACGACGACCTGGCGGCTCATTTTGAATGTCTGCACGTCGTCTTCCAGCAGTGTGCCGATGCCGAGGTGCATGCCTGGCTTCAGCCACGCCGAATCGTAGACCGGCTCGTACGAACTCGTCGCGGCGAGAATGATGTCCGCCGACTTGAATGCTTTCTCGGCGGTATCGACGGCGATGACTTCGACGCCGATGCGCTCGCTCATGGTGCGCGCGAAACGCTCGCGATTGGCCTGCGTCGGACTGTAGATGAGCACGCGCTTCAGTTTCATGATGGCGGCGGTGCATTCGAGCGCGGCTTCGGCCTGCGCGCCGCTGCCGAGCACGCCGACATTTTCGGAATCCGGGCGCGCCAGCAATTTCACGCCGAGTGCAGTAGTGCCGCCGACGCGCATTTTCTGAATATGCGAATCCGGCAGCATGCCGAGCACTTCGCCGGTCTCGAGCGACAGCAGCACGATCATGCTCATGAATTGCCAGCCCGGCGCCAGCGGCAGTTTCACGCGGCGCAGCACGCCGGCTATTTCAGGCTGGGTGTCGAAGTGCGTCGAAATGCGCACGGCCATCATGCCGCATGCGGGAAATCCGCCGGTCACCGTCTTCAAACGGTAAACGACGTCACCGGCCTGCTTCGCTGCCGCAATGGTTGGTGCGGCATACACCGGGTCGGCATCGAGCGGCAGCGCGTCTATGTGTTTCGCCGTCGCGCGCTTCAAGTCGGGCGTGTAGCCGTCGAACGGCACGCAGGTGTCTACGCGCAGCGAATTGACCGCGCGGCCGGCGCCCAGCTCGCGAAACGCCTGCTCCATTGTTTCGACGTACTCCTCCACACGCATGGCGGCGGCGACTTCGCGATTGTCGAGCAGGAGAGGCATTTTTTTGGAGAGGAGAGAGGCGGGAGAAGATCTGCATTGGATCATATCGACTGGCGCGCGCAGGTGTCAAACGCGCCGCGCCGCGATGCTATACTCGAATCGACCTGAAAAAAAGTTGAGCCGCAGATAAACGCAGATGAAAATCCAAGGTCGGCCCCTCGCCGATGTTAGGTAATTCGAACTTATCTGCGTTTATCCGTGGTTTATCTGCGGCTGATATTTTTTGAATTTTGAAGATTAATTTCTAATTAGGACATGCAATGCAAATGCGCACCATAATTTTTAGCATGCTCGCGTTTGGTGCGCTCGCCGGCACCGGTGAGTCGAATGCGCAGCCATGGAAACCCACGCGCAGCGTCGAAATCATCGTCGGCTCGGGGCCGGGCGGCGGTGCTGACATCACCGGGCGCCTCATGCAGAAGCAATTCCAGGAAAAATTACTGACCGACGTCGCGACCAGCGTGGTCAACAAAACCGGCGGCGGCAGCACGCTCAGTTTCATCTACCTCAACCAGCATCCGGGCGATGCCCACTATATTGCGCTGACGCTGCAGCCGATGATTACGGGGCCGCTGATGATCGCGGACCAGATCAAGTACACGGACATGACGCCGCTCGCCCATCTCATCAACGAGTACGTCGGTTTCGGCGTGCGCCCCGATGCGCCGTACAAGACCGGCCGCGACGTCATCGAGCGTTTGAAGAAGGACCCGAAATCGTTGAGCATCGGCCTTTCCACCGCGCTCGCAGGCTCCAATCACCTGGCGACGGTGCTGGCGCTGAAGGCGGCCGGCGTCGACATCAAGAAACTGCGCGTGGTGGTGGTAAAAGGCTCGACCGAGGCGGTGGCCGGCGTCATGGGCGGTCATCTCGACATTGCAGCCGGCAGCGCGGCGGGCATGATGCCTTTTATCGAGTCAGGCAAATTGCACGGCATCGCGGTATCCGGGCCCAAGCGGCTCGGCGGCGCATTCGCCAACGTGCCGACATGGAAAGAGCAGGGTGTGGATTCCGTGTACGCCAATTGGCGCGGCGTCGTCGGCCCGAAAGGGATGACCGCGCCGCAGATCGCATATTGGGACGGCGTGTTCGCGAAACTCGCGCAAATGCCGGAATGGCGCGACGAACTCGCGCGCCTGCTGCAGGACCCTGTGTATCTCAACAGCCGCGACACGCAGAAATATCTCGACGCCCAACACCAGGAACTGCGCGCAGCGCTGGTCGATCTCGGGCTCGTCAAATAGGATTTAGTCTATCGTCGCGCCCGAAGCCTTCACGACCGGGGCCCACTTCTTGTTTTCCGCGCGGATGAACTCGGTGTATTCGCGCGGCCCGAGCGGCGAAACGAAAGCGCCCACGCTCGCGAACCGCTCCTTCACTTCGGCAATCGCGACCGCCGCGAAAATTTCCTTGCTCATGCGGTTGACGATGTTGGCGGGCACGCCGGCCGGGCCGGAAACGCCGAACCATAATCCGCCTTCGATTCCCGGATAGCCTGCCTCGGCCATCGTCGGCAGCTCGGGCAGCACCGCCGAGCGCGTTGCGCTGACTGCGGCAATGGCGCGCAGCTTGCCGGCCTTGATTTGCCCGATGAGGGAGGGGAGACCGTCGAACATTACCTGCAACTGCCCGCCCACGAGATCGATGACCGCCGGTCCGCTGCCTTTGTAAGGAACGTGCGTGATGGGCGCGCCGGTGACCGCCTTGAACAGCTCGCCCATCAGATGGGGCGGACCGCCGCTGCCGGATGAGCCGAACAGGAGCGCGCCGGGCTTGGCCTTGGCGAGCGCGACGAATTCCTTCACCGAATGCGCGGGCACCGACTGGTTGACGGCCATCACGGCGGGCACTGTTGCGATCAGGCCGATGTGCGTGAAGTTTTTCTGCGCGTCGTACGGCAGCTTGCGGTAGAGCACGGGGCCTATGCCGTGGGTCGTGCTGGAGGACAGCAGAAATGTGTAACCGTCGGGAGCCGCCTGCGAAACGAATTCCGTGGCGATCACGCCGGCGGCGCCGCCGCGATTTTCGACGACGACGTTCTGTCCGAGCGCTTCGGCGAGCTTGGCTCCGACCAGCCGGCCGGTGAAGTCGCCAGCTCCGCCCGGCGGTACCGGCACGACCAGCCGGAGCGGGCGCTGCGGATAGTCGTCCTTCGATGCGGCACTCGCACCAGGCGGGAACAGCGCCAACCACAGCGCCAGCGCGCGCAGTGAATTCATTGCGATGTCACCCTGGGGAGAATTCGAATTCCGCATTGCGTGTGCTCCAGTTGATCGTGGCAGGAAGTTGGACAGCAATTTTGATGCGGATTACCATGCAACCATCATGCCACGAACCGCAATCTGCAGGCTACGGGCGCGGCGCGCCTTCCCCCTATACATGCCGGAGACACTTACGTGAAAGCACTGACAGAGCAGCAGGTCCGCGACTATCGGCAGAACGGTTTTCTGTTTCCGCTACCCGTGCTGACGCCGACGGAGGCCGCCGCCGGCATGGCGAATGTCCGCCGGCTTGAGGAGCGCATAGCCACGCCGATTTCGCAGGCGCACAAGAAATACCGCTCGGGTTCGTACACCTTCCTGCCGTGGGTCGAAGCGCTGTGCCGCCACCCGCGCGTGCTCGATGCGGTCGAAGACGTCATAGGCCCCGACATCCTGGTGTTCTGGGCGACCTTTTTCGTCAAGGAGGCGGGATCGCCGGCTTTCACTGCGTGGCACCAGGACTCGACCTACTTCGGTCTCGACCCGCACGAGCACGTCACCGCGTGGATCGCGTTGACGGACGCGAGCGCGCAGTCCGGCTGCATGGAAGTGCTGCCGCCCGACGGCGCGCCGCGGCAGTACCATCACGCCAATTCCCGGTTGCCCAACAGCATCAACGCCGCGGGCCAGGTCATCGTCGAGCCGCTGAAAGCGGAGGGCGCGGTGATGATGGAGCTGAAGGCGGGCGAGATGTCGCTGCACCATACGTTTTGCCCGCACCGCTCGGCGCCCAACGACGCACCGCACCGGCGCATCGGTTACGGCATCAGCTATATCCCGGCGCACGCGCGCGTCACGTGCGCGCATCGCCTGCCCGCGCTGCTGGTGCGCGGCAAAAACAAGGGCAATTTCGATCTTATGCCGTCGCCGCGCGCCGAGTTCGATGCCGACGCGGTCGCCGTCGGCGAGGATTTTTTCGGGCGTTTCATGGAGCATTACGCCGAGCAGGAAAAGCGGCATGCGGAGCAGTTTGCGCATCGAACCACGGCGCAAAGTACTCTGCAGGCATAACGCAAGCGTCAATTGCCGCCGGATTTCCGGTGCATGCTAGCGCCCGCGAAACCGGGGTTTGCGCTTCCCGGCGAAAGCGCGCGCCGCTTCGTCGAAGTCTTCGCTGTGGTCCGCGCGCACCATCATCGCTTCGAGTTCCGCGTGCTTTTCCGCCGCCTGTCCGGCGCAGATAGCGTTGAGCTGCGCTTTCGAGCCCGCGATCGAAAGCGGCGCGCCGCTCATAATGGGCGCGCCGAATGCCAGTGCGGCTTCGACCAGATCGCCGTTCGCCAGCGCGTCGAGGAAACCCGCGCGGTGCGCTTCAGCTGCGCCGACGAGTTCACCCGTGTAAATCCAGCGGCGCGCCTCCTGCGCGCCGATGAGCGCAACGAGACGCTGCAGCTGTATGGTCGGGTAAACGAGGCCGAGCTTGGCGACCGGCACGCCGATGCGCGCGGTCGCGTCGGCGATGCGGAAGTCGCAGCACATGGCGAGGCTGCAACCGCCACCCACGCACACGCCGCGAATCGCGGCAACGATGGGGAAGGGCGCGTCCTGCAGGGCCGCGTAGCATTCCTGTATGCGCTTGCGTTGCGCGTCCGCGGCAGCGGCATCGTCCTTGATGGCGCGGAACGCAATGATGTCGTCGCCCGCGCAGAAATCGTTGCCGGCGCCGGTGAGAATCGCCAGCCGCACTCCACTGTCTTTCGAAAGGGCCGCGAACGCATGCAGTAAATCGGTCCATGCCGCCATGTCGCAGGCGTTCTTGCGCTGCGGCCGGTTGATGGTGACCACCGCGATTTGCTCGCGGCTGCGGTCGATCAGGATGTTAGACATAAATATGCTCCGGCTGCGCGGCCTATTCCATCTTGATGTTCGCTTCGCGGATGACATTGTTCCACTTGTCGAGTTCGGCGCGAATGCGGCGCGCTGATTCCTCGGGCGACATGGCAGCAGGTTCTATGCCGAGCTGCGCGAATCTCGCCTTGACGTCGGGCGTCGCGACGATGTTCGTGAACTCGCGGTTGAGCCGCGCGACGATGGCCGGCGGCGTGCCCGCCGGCGCGAGGATTCCATAAGTCGACGCCACCTCGAAACCGGGCAGCCCGGATTCGCGCCCGGTTTTCACGTCCGGCAGTGTCGTGAGTCGCTCGGGTGTCGCGACCATCAGCGGCTTCAGGCGGCCGCCTTTGAGGTTGTTGATGGCCGTCGTGGTCGTTGTAAGGATCGCCTGGATCTGTCCGCCCATCAGATCGACCATCGCGGGCGCGGCGCCGCGATACGGCACATGCAGGATCTTGATTTTCGCCTGGCGGCCGAACATCTCCGCCGCCACGTGCTCGATCGAGCCGTTGCCTGACGAGCCGAATGCCAGCTGGCCGGGCCGGGATTTGGCGAGAACGATCAGTTCGGGCACGGTGTTAGCGGGCAGGTAAGAATTGACCACCAATACGAGCGGCAAGGAGCCGACAATAGAGATCGCCGCGAAATCCCGGTCAAGGTCGTAGCCGAGCTGTCCCTGCATCAGCGTCGCGTTCATGGAGTGGGTGGTGAGCGCCCCCATCAGCAGCGTATGGCCGTCATTGGGCGCTTTCGCGACGAACCGCGCGCCGATATTGCCCGAATCGCCCGGACGGCCGTCGATGACCACCGGCTTGCCGAGGTTCTCGGCGAGCTTTTGCCCGAGTATGCGGGCGGTCGTGTCGATCGCGCCGCCCGCCGCGAACCCTACGATGATGCTCACCGACTTGGTCGGATATTCCTGCGCGGCGGCAGGCGTGGCGATGAGGGCGCAGGCGATGAGCGCGGCACGAAGATGGATCGTCATGTTATTGGCACTCCTGTGGATGGCTGAAATATGAGAACTATCTCTGGGATATTGTCGCGGGTGCGGCAGCGGCGGACAAGTCGAGCGCATTTTCCACCGTGCGCGCCAGCTGGTTCTTGCGGATGCGCTGCGTGGGGGTGCGGGGAAACTCGGCTATGGTTTCGAGATAGCGCGGAATCTGGAAGCGCGGTAGGCGTGGCTCGCACCACTGCAGGAACTCCGCCGGGTCGAGTTGCTTGCCGGTCACCAGCCGCACTATCAGCTTCAATTCTTCGTCGTCCAGTTCGCCCGGCACGCCGACCAGCGCACATTCTTCGATGGCCGGGTGGTCATTGACGACGCGCTCGACCTCCCACGCCGAGATGTTGATGCCGCGGCGGCGCACGCTGTCTTTCGTGCGCCCGGCATAGTAGAGCCAGCCCTCCGCGTCGCGCTTCACGAGGTCGCCGGTGCGAAACCATTCGCCCGCCATCGCTTCGCGCGTGGCCTGCTCGTTGCGAAAATAGCCGAGGAAATGCAGGCCTGGCTCGCGGGCGCGCACCAGAAGCTCGCCGGGCGCGCCAACCTCAACCTCGGCGCCGGCGGCGTCGACGAGCTTGACGTCGAAATACGACAGCGCCTTGCCGATGGAGCCGATCGGGCCATCGATATTGATAGTGACGAATGTAATCATCTCCGAGAGCCCGTAGCCTTCGCGCATCTGCACGCCGAACCGTGCCGAAAAGGCATTCCATGTTTCAAGCGGGCAGCCGCCGCCCCACGCGATGCGCACTGAATGCTCGCGGTCGTCGGCGCGCGCCGGCTGCTTCAGCAGCATCGGCAGCACGCCGCCGAGATAGTGAATGTGGGTCGCGCGACGACGTCGCACCTCGTTCCAGAATTGCGAAGCGCTGAAATGCTCGACCATCGCAAGCGTGATTTTTTCAAGGATGGCGGCGATGAGGACCGCGACGCCCGCGCCGTGATGCAGCGATTCCCACAGGAAAAACACGTCGCCCGGTTTGGCGCCGGTCAGCCGCAAGGTGCCCATCGGTCCAGCGCGCAGGGTGCGGTCGGACTTCAGCACGCCTTTGGGCGGACCGGTGGTGCCGGAACTCGGCGTCAAAGCGATGATGTCGTCGGCGGCGGGCGCGACCCGCGGCGGTTGATTGTCGGGATAAGCGATGAGTCCGGCAAAGCCGTTTTTTACAGCGGACCCGCGCCAGATGACTTTTTCCGTTTTTCCGCTGGCGAGCACTGCCCTGGTTTGTTCTTCGTACGCGGTGTCGATCAAGAGCGCGCGCGGTTCGAATTGCGTGAAAAAATGGTCGAGTGCGGCGCCGAGCAGACTGGTGTTGACCGAAACCCGCACCAGGCCGGTCTTGGCGAGCGCGAGGATGGCCACGATGTGGTCCGGATGGCTGGGCAGCATCAGTGCGACGCGGTCGCCGGGCACCAGGCCTTGCGCGAGCAGTCCATTGGCGAGGCGGTTCGCGGCGTCGTTGATCTCGCCGAAAGTGTACTGGCGGTCTTCGAACAGCAGAAAAATGTGGCCGGGGTCGTCGCGCGCGCGCTGGTCCATGTGGCTGCGCAGAGTGACGTCGCTGACGGGCGGCATTTCGTTCTTGGCTGGATTGCTCATGAGGCGAAGTGCGGGAATTTTGGTGTGGCGGGTGGCCGGCCGCCGGCAGGCGCGATTTTCGTATCATACCTTTCCCGACGCGCATGCAGTGAAGGCGGACGGCGCTGGTAGACTGCGGTTTGCCGATCCGAGTTTTAACGAACGAAAGAGCTCCTCATGAAAACCTGTGAAATGGCCGTTGCCGTCGCCCTGATATCCGTTTTTTCCCATGCCGGCGCCCAGGCGCCCAAGCCGGACTCCGCGGCCGGTTATCCCAGCCGCCCTGTCCGCATGATCGTGCCAGTGGCGCCGGGCGGCAGCAGCGACGGTATGGCGCGCATCCTCGGGCAAAAGCTCACCGACAGCTGGGGACAGCAGGTGCTGGTGGACAACCGCGCGGGAGCATCCGAAATCATCGGCACCGACCTCGTCGCCAAGGGAGCTCCCGATGGCCAGACCGTGGTGCTCGTTTCCCTGCGCTTCTCGGTGAACCCGAGCCTGCTCACGCAGCCGTATGATTCGGTCAGGGATTTCGAACCCGTCACCATGACGGCGGCGGTCGGCAATGTGCTCGTCGTCAACGTGAAATCGCCGATCACGTCGGTGAAAGACCTGATCGCCGCAGCGAAACAAAAACCGGGCGAACTCATCTTTGCGTCGTCCGGGCTGGGCGGGGCGCCGCATCTCGTTGGCGAGTTTTTCGCGCTGACGACCGGCATCAAACTCACGCACATCGCCTACAAGGGCGGCGGCCCCGCGGTCACCGATCTGCTCGGCGGCAGCGTCAACATGAGCTTCGCCTCCATGACTTCGTCGCTGCAGTTCATCAAGGCCGGGCGCCTGCGCGCGCTTGCAGTGTCGTCGAAAGAGCGCTCGTCGCTGCTGCCCGAAGTGGCGACGATGGCGGAAGCCGGCGTGCCGAACATCGTCGTGCGCGACTGGCAGGGGCTGCTCGCGCCGCGCGGCACGCCCAAGCCCATTGTCGACAAGCTCGCCAACGAAACCCGCCGCATCCTGCGTGACCCGGCGAACCAGGAGCGTTTTGCGTCGCTGGGGCTCGAAGCCATCGCCAGCACGCCCGAGGAGTTCCGTGCGTCCATCGTGTCTGAAATCCAGCGCTGGGCGAAAGTGGTGAAGGATGCGAACATCAAGGCGGAATGAGCATAGATCCCGCCGGCTGCCGCCGGGCGCAAGTTCAATTGAGCTGGATCCCCGTCGCCTTGACGAGTTCCGTCAGGCGCTCGTTGTCCGCGCGTATATCGGCCGCGAGATGTTCGGGCGTGCTCGAAGTCGCGATCAGTCCCTGCGTGAGCAGCTTGGCTTTCACGTCGGGTTGGGCGAGCGCGCGCACGGTTTCTGCGTTGAGGCGGTTGATGATTTCGCGCGGCGTGCCCGCCGACGTAAACAGACCGTACCAAGTGAGCGTGACGAAAGCGGGCAGCCCCGTTTGGCTGATCGGCGGTACCGCGGGCAGCGGTGGATAGACCGTATCGCCGGAAACACCGAGCGCTTTGAGGCGGCCCGACAAAATCTGCGGCAGCACCGCGGGATCGAGAAACCCGAGGTCTGCATGGCCGCCCATCAGGTCGGTGATAGCCGGCGCGGTGCCTTTGTAAGGAATATGCGTCATGCGCGTGCCGGCCAGCATGTTGAACAATTCTCCCGCAATGTGTTGTCCGCTGCCGGCGCCGCCGGACACCATGTTGAGCACACCGGGTTTCGCTTTTGCGATGGCGATCAGTTCTTGCGCGTTGCGGGCAGGCACCGACGGATGAGCGACCAGGATGTACGGCCACGAGACGAGATTGCTGATGGGCGCGAGATCGCGCGCGGACACGTAGGGTGGCGGCGGGTTCATCAGATGCGCGGCGGCGATGGGCCCGCGTCCCGCGACGAGCAGCGTATAGCCGTCTGGCGCCGCTTTGGCAACGTAATCGGTGCCCACCGTGCCGGTCGCGCCGGGACGGTTGTCCACGATGACCGATTGCCCGAGCGCTTCGGCAAGTTTTTGCGCAATCGCGCGCCCGGTGATGTCGACGCCGCCGCCGGCGGGATAAGGCACGACGATGCGCAGCGGCTTCGCCGGATAAGTTTGTGCAGCCGACAACGCTGCATTGAGCAGCAGCGTGGCCGCGCAAATGCGAAATATGCGGAATTTTTTATGCATGTTCAGCGGTTGCGCAGCAGATAAATGCCGATGAACAGCACCGGTACGCCGCACATCACGAAGCCGACGCTGTAGCTGCCGGTGGTTTCCAGCAACCCTGAGTACATCACCGGCAGGATCAGCGCGCCGATCTGACCGAAGGAGAGCACGCCACCGGTGACGCCGCCGCGCATGTCCTCCGGCGACGCATGCGCGGTTTCGGCGAGCAGGATGCCGTGCCACGACAGCGCGGTGGCGCTGATGAGACAGGCGACCAGGCCGACCGCGAGCGCGGGCCAGCCGGCATTGCACATAGCGAGGAGCACGACGCTGGCGGCCATGCCGAGCGAAAGTCCTGCCATGATGAGGCGCGGCGCAACATGGCCGCTGCCGAGCCAGCCCCACAGAATGCGTCCGGGTATTGCGATCGCCACTGCCAGCGAAAACACGAAGCCCGCGGCGACCGGCGTGTAGCCGATAGTGGTCAGATAGACGACAAAGTATGCGGTCACCGCGGTCTGCAGACCGTTGAACGCGAGGCAGGCGAACGACAATGCGCGCAGGCGCGGCGTCGCGAGCACCGCAGCCAGGGTCGTGCGGAAATCCGACAGCTTGAACATGCGCGTCGGCACGCGGTCGGTATCGAAAAGTTTTCGCACGGGCTGCAGCATTACGGCGAAGACGGCGCATGCTGCTGCGCAGAGCAGCATGGTGGTGCGCCAGCCAAGCCACTCGGTCATTTGCGGCGCGAGCACGCCGGCGAGCAGCAGCCCGACCGGCACCGCGGTCTGCTTGAGCGAAAACACCAGCGGCAGATATTGCGGCGTCGAGCAGCGGCTGAGCAGATGCGAGCTGGCCGGAGTAGACACCGCCGCACCGCCACCGCCGACAATCGCGGAGAGCACGAGCAGCAGCGGCTCGCCCGTCGTCAGGAAGGCGGTGCCGGCGGCGAGCGCCACCAGCGAGAGCTGACTCACGCGCAATGCGCCATGGCGCACGATGAAGCTGCCGCAGCCGAGCTGCACGAAAAAGGCGGCGATCGCCGTCAACCCGAAATAGATGCCGATCCAGGCGGGCGCCAGTTTGAGGTCCAGGATGATCGCCGGCGCGATCACCGCGGGCAGCGATTTGCCGAGCGAGATGAAAGTCTGTTGCATGAACATCGACCCCAGAGCGAGCATCAGGTGATCTGTGGGACGGGTGGTCAATTCACTCCTTCCATGCGCCGCAAACGGAACTGCCAGAAGCGGTCGCAAAAACCATTTGGAACCGCCGATGAATTCTTTTTAATACCCCCTTGAGGGGTAGGCAGATGAACGCAGATAAGCTCAAGGGATTTGACCTTGATGCGTGGAAAGGTCTGGAATTATATCGGCGTCTATCGGCGTAATCGGCGGTTGCTTGTCGGTATTGTATTTTTTAAAATGGGCTCTAGTTTTGTTTGGTGGCGGAGTAGCCGTAATGCGTTTTTGCTTCTTCGGGTGTGACGAGTCCGTACTCGACGTCGCGCTGCACTTTGTCGCGCGCGCGTTTTTTCGGATCGCCGATGCCGCCGCCGCCGGGTGTTTCAACCACGACCCGGTCGCCGGCCGGGATCACCTGGCGGCCGAAGCCGCGCATCTTCGCGCCTGACTTCAACGAGAGACGTCCCGCACCGCCGTTGCCGCCGCCCGCGCTGCCGCGCGCCGCGTGTACGATGCGGTCGAAAGTCGCCGAGATGATCATCGGGGCGTCGTCACCGTTGGCGATTTCCATGATCTGGCCCAGGCCACCGCGATGCTCACCGGCGCCGCCGGAGTCGGGGCGGTATTCTTTTTTCCAGTAGACGACAGGCGACAGCGTTTCCATGATTTCCACCGCGACGTTGCGGATGCCGCTGGGAAAAGAAGTGACGGACAAGCCGTCCTTGCCGGGACGCGCGCCGGTGCCGCCGGTATTGAAGCCGACGACGTTGAAGCGCGCCTTGCCTTTGATCTGTTCCGGATCGATGCCCTTGAACGTTTGTCCGCCGGCGAGGCGCACGTTCCACAGCGATGATGTTCCTTCGGCCGGCACCTGGTCGGGCCGCGCCTGGTGCAGGCAGCCGAACACGACGTCGGGCAGCATCTGGCCTATGGTCGAGCGCGCCGCCACGGCGAGCGGAAAGGGCGCGTTGACGATACAGCCTTCGGGCGCCGTCACGCGCACGACCGACAATGAGCCGGCGTTGTTCGGGATGTGACCGCCGATGATGCAGCGCACGCCGAACGACGTGTACGCGTCGGTGTATGACTTCGGCACGTTGATGCCGTTGGCGACGCAGGGGCTGGTGCCGGTGAAATCGATGTCGATGCCGGACTTCGAAATCGTCAGCTTGCCAACGAGAGTGATGGGCGCATCGTAACCGTCGATGGTCATCGAGTATGACCAGCTGCCCTGCGGCCAATCGCGCGCTGCGGCAAGCATCGCCGCACGCGAACGCGCGATCACGTGCTCGCTCAGCTTCTCTATGCCTTGCAATTTGTATTCGTCCATCATCGCCAGCAGCCGGCGGCCGCCGATTTCGTTGCACGCAACCAATGCGTACAAATCGCCTTCGACCTGCACCGGTTCGCGCACGTTGGCGCGCACTACGCGCAGCATGGTGTCGCTTATTATTCCGCGCTCGACAAGTTTCAGCGGCGGCAGGAACAGGCCTTCGTGATAGACCTGCGTGCCGTCGGCGGAAAGGCCGAGGCCGCCAATGTCCACCACGTGCACGGTAGACGCAAACAGCGCGACCATGCGCGCTTTTTTTCCATGCGTCTTGAACACGGGCGTGACCATCGTCATGTCGTTGAGATGGCCGGTGCCTTTCCACGGATCGTTCGTGAGATACACGTCGCCGTCCTGCATGGTATGCGGCGGAAAATCCTGGAGAAAATACTTGACCGATTCGGCCATCGAATTGACGTGGCCCGGCGTGCCGGTCACCGCCTGCGCGACCATGCGGCCGTCGGGCAGGAACACGCCGGCGGAAAGATCGCCCGCTTCGCGCGTCGCTGCGCCGAAGGCGGTGCGCACCAGGGTCTGCGCTTGCTCTTCGACGACGGAGATCAAACGGTTCCACATCACCTGCATCTGGATGTCGGAGAGTTTTCTCATGTCTGCTTCCTTTTGCGTTTATCGAGCACGATGTGGCCGGCGCTGTTGATTGAGGCGTCGAAATCGGCGGTGACAATCACTGTCGTCTGGTCTTCGACGATCAGCGCGGGGCCGGCGACCGATGCGCCCGGCGCCAGCATTGCGCGTTCGTATACGGGCGCCGAGACCCAGCGTGCAAGCTTGGGCTCGAAAATGCGCCGCTTCGCCGACGCTTTGCCAGTCTTGCGCGGCAGGGTGCGCGCCTTGGCGGCGCGTTTCACCTTGGTGGAAACGGTGACCGACCAGCTCATGATTTCGACGTCCATGTTCGGCACGGTGCGTCCATAGAGCACGCGGTAAGCGGCGTCGAAGCTGCGCTTGAGACGCGCAGTGTATTTCGCGGCGAGTTTGCCGGCCGGCAGGGTAACGGCGATTTCATGGCCTTGGCCGGCGTAGCGCATATAAGCGACGCGCGTTGCCGTCAGTGCCGCGTTGCCCGCGGCAGCGCGTACGACGTCGGTGGCCTGTTTGGTCATTTCGTCGAGCAGGCGGTTGGCGTGCGCGGTATCGAGTTTGGCGATGAACTGGTACCAGCTGCGCACCGCCTGGAACGCAACGGGTGCAGTGAGGAATCCAAGCGCCGAGCCCACGCTCGCGCCGACCGGAATGACGACGCGCGCGACGCCGAGCTTGTCCGCAAGTCTTGCGGCATGGAGCGGCGCGGCGCCGCCGAACGCGATCACGGTGTAGTTCTCGACGGTCTTGCCGAGTTCCATTGCATGCACGCGCGCGGCATTCGCCATGTTCTCGGTGACGATTTCTGTGATTGCGAGCGCGCCGAGCGCGGTGTCTACTTTGAGCGGCTTCGCGATGTCGCGGGTTACGGCAACTTCCGCACGCGCGGTTTCAAGCATGACGCGGCCGCCGGCAAAGCGCTGCGGGTCGAGGAGGCCCATCGCGCAGTCCGCATCGGTCACCGTTGCATGCACGCCGCCGCGCGCGTAGCACGCCGGGCCGGGCTCGGAACCTGCGCTGTCGGGGCCGACCTGTACGCGCTCGAGATCGTCGACTCGCGCAATCGAGCCGCCGCCCGCGCCGATCTCCACCATCTCGATGACGGGGATGCGGATAGGCAGCCCGCTGCCTTTCATGAAACGGTACATGCGGCCGAATTCGAAACTGCGCGAGATCTCGGGTTCGAAATCGTCGATAAAGCAGATCTTGGCGGTGGTGCCGCCCATGTCGAACGACAGTGCGCGGTCCGCGCCGCAGCTCTCGGCCACGGTGCGGGCGAGGATGGCGCCGCCGGCCGGGCCCGATTCGACGAGCCGCACCGGCTCCGCCGCGCCCATCGCCAGCGTGCACAGCGCGCCGCCGGAAGTCATGAGATACACGGGACAGACTATGCCCATCGACTTCAGGCGCGCCTGTAGCCGGTTCAGATAACCGGCCATCACCGGCTGCACATATGCATTGGCGCAGGTGGTGGAGATGCGTTCGTACTCGCGGATTTCAGGACACACGTCCGACGACAGCGTGATCCACAAGTCCGGCAACGCGCGTTTGAGTATTTTCTTCACGCGCTGTTCATGCGCGGTATTCGTGAAGCTTTGCAGAAACGCGATGGCAACGCTTTCGATGCCGTGCTTTTTCAATGTCGGCACCAGGGCTTCGACGGCAGCTTCGTCGAGCGGCAACAGGACGCGACCTTTGGCGTCTATGCGCTCCGGCACCGGCAGGCGCAGATGGCGCGGCACCAGCGGCGCCGGCTTGTCCAGAAAAATATCATATTGCGCGAAGCGGTGCTCCCAGCCGATTTCCACGAGATCGCGGAAACCTTCGGTAGTGACGAGCGCGGTCTTCGCGCCCTTGCGCTCGATCAGCGCGTTGGTCGCCAGCGTGGTGCCGAGGATGAAGATGTCCAGCGCGCCTGCTTTGAGCCCGGCTTGCGCGAGGATCTCAGTGACGGCGGTGACCACGGCTTCTTCCGGCGCGCGCGGCGTGGTGAGCACCTTGCCGGTCCAGCGCTGGCCGCGCGCCTCGAGAACGATGTCCGTGAAAGTCCCGCCGATATCGACGGCGAGACGCGCGCCTGCTGATTTTGCTGCTGACATGTGGGAAACCTTGAGGGAAGTCGTGCCGCGCATCGTGGCGATGCGCCGGCCTGTCGGTTGAACGGGTAAGGGAACGATTATAATCAAACCATCACTCAGCGCATACGCAGGATGGATGCGCCATATAAGGAGAAGCCGTGTCCTCGGTAAAGATGGTCGAAATCTGGCGCGGGCCGCTGGTCGAATGCGTGCATCTCGGCGTGGCGGCGGTCGCTAACGCAGAAGGCGAGATCATCGAAGGCTGGGGCGACATTGGAATGGAAACGTTCCCGCGCTCGGCTTTGAAACCGATTCAGGCAATTGCCCTGGTCGAGACCGGCGCATACAAGGAACGCGGATTGACGTCGCGGCACCTTGCGATGGCATGCGCCTCGCATCGCGGCCAGCCTATACATACCGAACTTGTGAGCGCTTGGCTCGCCGACCTGGGCCTCGACCAGAATGCACTCGCGTGCGGACCGGATCATCCGTCCGACGAAGCGAGCGCTGCCGCTGCGATACGCGAGGGGCATCCCACGCAGCGCATTTATCACAATTGCTCGGGCAAGCATTGCGGGTTTCTCACGGTGGCAAAGCATCGCGGCTGGGCGGTCGAAGGTTACGACGATATCGCGCATCCCGCGCAGCAGCTTTATCTCGATTCGCTTTCCGAGCTCGCGGGGCGCGACGCGCGCGCGATGCCCATAGGCGTCGACGGTTGCGCGTTGCCGGCGCCGGCATTGCCGGTAAAAGACATGGCGGTGATGATGGCGCGGTTCGCCGCCGCCAAGGTGGCGTCGCCATCGCGCCGCGCGGCGATACTCGCGATACACGATGCGATGCGCCAGCATCCAGAGTACATTTCAGGCACCGATCAGCCCGGCGTTGAAATCGCGCGCGTGACCAAGGGCCGCATCATCATGAAGACCGGCGCCGAAGGATTCATGATGGTTTATATGCCGGGCCAGGGCATCTCGGCCGTAGTCAAGATCGCCGATGGCAATGCGCGCGCGCGGGTTCCCGCGCTGATCGCAGTGTTGTCCGCGGTCGGCTTGCTCGATGCTGCGGAGCAGCGCGCGCTCGCGCACCTCGCCACGCCGCCTATCCTGAACAGCGCAGGTGCTGCGGTCGGCCGCATCAACGCCTGCGGCTTCGAGACTGCGGCCCGCCGCGACCCCGCTTCCGCGAAATCCTGAACGTGGAGCGGATGACGACCAGCGATGCGCTGCGCATCGCTTATACGGTAGACGATTACACCGATCCGTGGACTGCGGCGCCGACCGTAGTGTTGCTGCATTCGGCGATGAGCAGTTCACGGCGTTTGTATGCGATGGTGCCGCATCTCGCGCGCAAGTTCCGGGTCGTGCGCATGGATTTGCGCGGGCACGGCGAATCAGGGATTCCGCGCGTCGATCAGCCGCTGACCCTCGCGCGGCTTACGCAGGACGTGCTGGATCTGCTCGACCACCTTGGCGTGGACAAAGCGCATTTGCTCGGCGTGTCCGGCGGCGGCTACCTCGCGCAGCAGATCGCAATCCATCATCCGGCGCGCGCGGCGAGCATCCTGCTGTTCGCATCGCGGCCCGGCTTCAAGGACAGTAACGGTGCGAAATGGATCCCCGAGATGGAACGCATCGGTTTGCGCGCATTCATCGCTGAAACTCTGGAGGAGCGTTTGCCACTCGCTCAGCTCAGCCAGGTGCAGATCGACTGGTTTCTCGACGAGATCGCGCGCAACGATGAAGGCCTGGTCAAGCGCTTCGTGTTGTATATGAC
>CAMBSS010000070.1 GCA_945870465.1 Bordetella parapertussis
TATCGCGAGCGACGCGCCTCGGGCCGTTTCTGGTGAAACTCGCAGCCCCGCCGGTTTTCGTTCGGAGACGTTCGGTGACCGTTCGGTCGAACTTGCAGCAAGCCGATGATTTCGTTGGGGGCCACATCCGACACGTTCGCACCATGACGGCGTCATGATCGGCATAGGTTCGGTAATCGAACCGAGTGGCGACGACTCGAAAAAACTTCGTTGCGTTTCTTCGTCTTACATATCGCAAGTTGTTGATTTGATTGGATTATGAGTCCCCTGCTCTAACCGACTGAGCTAACGACCCTGCGGAATGCGCGAGGGTCGCATTTTACCAGCGTCGGACGCCTGCGGTTTGATTTAGCAGCGGGTTGAGCGAATTTACCGGGCAACGTCCGCTACATCAGCGGGAACTGCGCTGCGCACCTTGGCGATAGCCCTTCCACATCCCGATATACGCGGCTTCGAGATCGCGCACGAGTGTCTGCGTGTCGAAAAACGGCGCTGCGCGCGCCGCGAGCTTCTTTTTGAGCGCGGCGAGCTGCGCGCGATCGCTGCCGAGCCGGATCGCCGTTTTCACGTACTCTCCGCGGTCGCGCTGCACGAGTTCCGGCAAACCCGCCGCCGTCACCAGGCTGGCCGCAACGCGTCCTGCGAAGTGTTGCGCTGGCACCGTAAGCACCGGCACGCCCGCCCATAGCGCGTCGCTCGTGCTGCTGTGGCCGTTGTGCCAGCCTATGGTATCGAGTACGAGGTCCGCGCGATTCAGGCGCACCAGGTGATCGCGTTTGGCCGGCACGCGCTGCGCAAAAATCACCCGCGCCGGGTCTATGCCGCAGGCCTGCGCTTCCTTGCGCAGATTACCGACAGCAGGCGCACTGGCGCCCTGCAGCCACAGCACACTCGCCGGCACGCCGCGCAGTATTTCCATCCACGCGCGGAAATCCTCGCGGGTGATGCGCGCAGCGTTGTTGAAATTGCAAAACACCGCCGCGCCGGCGGGAAACCCACCCGCAGCAGCGCGTGCGTCAACGTTGCCGACTGCGTCGGTCCCATCCGACACCATGAAACACTGCGCGACATAAGCCGGCTTTTCGGTGAATTCGGCGGCAAGCGCCTCCGGCGTCGCGATACGGTCGGTGATGAAATAATCGATGTACCCGGCGCCAGTGGTGCCCGCGTACCCGAGGTAATGCGCCTGCACGGGAGCTGGCCGCCGCGCCAATACCGCAAGCCGGCTGCCGGTCGTGTGACCGGCCAGGTCGACGAGCACCTGCATGCCCGCCTGGGCAATGCCGGCGGCGAGTGCCGCATCGGTCATCGCGTGCGCGTCGACGAAATGGTCCACGCTACCCGCAATTGCCTTGCGGTATGCGCTGCCGTCGTCGGGCCCGTAAGAATATGCATGGATTTCGAAACGCGCGCGATCGTGCAGCGCAAACACATTGGCAAGCACATGCCCGACCGGGTGATCGCGGAAATCGCGCGACAGGTAGGCGATGCGCAGACGCTCGCGATCGGCGGCAGGTGCGCGCGAAATCTCTGTGATGCCGCGCGCGCATTCGGCCGCGTGATAAGCCGCGACTTTTTTCCGCGATTCGGGGGCGAGCCCGAGATAGACCGCCGTCAGCGGAGAAACACAGCGCATCCATTCTGCCGCCGGCTCGCTTTCTATCATCTTCCGCAGGACGTTCGCATGGATGGCGGCGCGGTCCCAGTCGCAGGTTTCGAGCAGGCAATGCATGAGCTGCTCGCGGGCGGGCGCGAACGCGGCGCCGGCATCGACGGCGGCCTGATAGTGCTGCACCGCCTCCTCGCGGCGTCCGGATGCGCGCATGACGTTCGCGAGATTGTAGTGCGCAGGCGCGCAGCGCGGATCGGACTCCAGCGCGCGCTGCAGCCATTCGACGCCTTCCCTGGGCTGGTCCTGCTCGAGCAAAACGACGGCGAGATTGGTCGCCACCAGCGGGTCGCGCGGAAACTGCGCCGCCGCTTCGCGCAATACGAGTTCCGCATCGCGCAGGCGGCCGTCCCGGCGCAAAGCCAGGCTGCGGTCTATCAGGGGTTGGGCTGACGCGCGCCGCTGGAGCACGGCCCACAGAAGTTTCCACAGCATGATGCGTGAACTATCGCATCGGTGCTAAGCAGAAGCAACCCGCGGAACGGCTTGCGCCAGTAGATACCGGTCGCGGCCACCGCGCATGACGCGGCAACCGCGGCCTCAATCAGCTCTCGGTATCGAGAAAACTGCGCAGGCGCTCGGAACGCGACGGGTGGCGCAACTTGCGCAGCGCCTTCGCTTCGATCTGGCGGATGCGCTCGCGCGTGACGTCAAACTGCTTGCCGACTTCCTCGAGCGTGTGGTCGGTGTTCATTTCGATGCCGAAGCGCATGCGCAGCACCTTGGCTTCGCGCGGCGTCAGCGTATCGAGTACGTCCTTGGTGGCGTCGCGCAGGCTCGCGTAAACGGCCGAATCCGACGGCGCCATGGTCGTCTGGTCTTCGATGAAATCACCGAGGTGCGAATCGTCGTCGTCGCCGATCGGCGTCTCCATCGAAATCGGTTCCTTGGAAATCTTGAGGATCTTGCGGATTTTCTCCTCGGGCATTTCCATTTTCTCGGCCAGTAGCGCCGGGTCGGGCTCCTGCCCGGTCTCCTGCAAAATCTGGCGCGAGATGCGGTTCATCTTGTTGATGGTCTCGATCATGTGCACCGGGATGCGGATCGTGCGAGCCTGGTCGGCAATCGAACGCGTAATGGCCTGGCGTATCCACCACGTCGCGTAGGTCGAGAACTTGTAGCCGCGGCGGTATTCGAACTTGTCCACCGCCTTCATCAGGCCGATGTTGCCTTCCTGGATCAGGTCGAGGAACTGCAGGCCGCGGTTGGTGTACTTCTTGGCGATCGAAATCACGAGGCGCAGGTTGGCCTCGGTCATTTCGCGCTTGGCGCGGCGCGCTTTCGCTTCGCCGGCCGACATCTGGCGGTTGATTTCCTTCAGGTCCTTGATCGGGATGCCGACTTTTTTCTGCAGGTCGAGCAGTTTCTGCTGCTGATCGACGATCGCGGCCTCGAAACGCTCGAGTGTGCTGCTCCACGGCTTGCCGGCCGCGATTTCATTGGCCGCCCACCGCAGGTTGCTTTCCTTGCCCGGGAATTCCTTGATGAAATGCTGGCGCGGCATCTTGGCCTTGTTGATGGCAAGATCCATGATTTCGCGCTCGTGGGTGCGCACGCGGTCAACCAGCTTGCGCAGTCCGTCGCACAGCGACTCGACCTGTTTCGCGCCGAAGCGGATGTTCATCAGCTCGTTGGAAATCTGGTCGCGCGCCTGCAGGTAGTCTTTGCTGCGCGGTCCGTTCTTGGCCAGTGCGCGCAACATCTTGTTGTAAAGGTTGCGGATGACGGCAAAGCGCTTCAGTGCGTCGCCTTTGAGGCGCAGGAGGTCGGCGGTCTGCACCGCGGCCTGTTCCTCTTCGCTCATTTCTTCTTCTTCGACCGCTTCGTCCTCGGCTTCTTCTTCCTCTTCGTCGGCGGTCGCGGCGGCGATATCGTCGGCGGTCGGATCGACCAGCCCGTCGACGACTTCATCGACGCGGATTTCGTCTTTCTCGATGCGATCGGCAAGTGCCAGGATTTCCGCGATCGTGGTCGGGCACGCCGAGATCGCCTGGATCATGTGCTTCAGGCCGTCTTCGATGCGCTTGGCGATTTCGATTTCACCTTCGCGCGTCAGGAGTTCGACCGAGCCCATCTCGCGCATGTACATGCGCACCGGGTCGGTGGTGCGGCCGAATTCGGAATCGACGGTCGACAGCGCGGCCTCTGCCTGCTCGACGACGTCTTCATCAGCCACCGGCGGCGGCGCATCCGACATCAGCAGCGTTTCGGCGTCCGGCGCCTCGTCGTAGACATGGATGCCCATGTCGTTGATCATGGCGATGATGTTCTCGACCTGCTCGGCGTCCATCATGTCGTCGGGCAGATGATCGTTGACCTCGGCGAAGGTCAGGTAGCTGCGCTCTTTGCCGAGCACGATCAGGTTCTTCAGTCGCAGGCGGCGCGCTTCGGCTTCGGCCGGCGACAGTTCTTTACGCTCGAACTCGCGCACCAACGCTTTTTCTTTCGCGGTCAGGCGCTGGCGGGTCTTGGCTAACTTGCCATCGACTGCAGGCGCGGCTGCGGGCGCAGCTTCGCCGGCGGCCTTCAGCTCCGCTTTTTCTTTCGCCTTGGCTTCTTTTTGCTCAGCCTTCAGCTTGGCCGCAAACTGTTTGGGCGTCAGCTTCTTGGGTTGCTTGGTCGCTTCAACGCGCGGTGCTTTTTGCGCGACGACTTTGCGCGGGGCGACTTTTTTCGCAGCCTTGGCCGTCTTGGCTTTTTTCAAGACGATTTTTTTCTTGATTACCGGCTTTTTCTTGGCCACGGTGCGGGATTTCGTCGCTTTTTTGGGTTTTGCCATAGCCAATCTCACCTCTCGGGTGGTTTTACGCCGAAAAACCGGAAATTATACCTTAATAACTACCACTTATCACGATGCGTGACTGCTTCTGTCAGGTTGCAGCAGCGCCCGGTATTCGGCTTGCTCTTCAGGACTAAGGGCCTGTTTTTGATTGAGTTTCTGCTGCAAAACGCCACGCCGGGTCTCGCGCAGATCGGCATTGATGGCGACGCGCAGGTTTTGCCAATCGTCCACGAACTGCTCTTTCAGCGCCGACTCTTCAAATCCAGCCTCGGGACGGTTCAACACGCTGGCCTCGATTTCCCGCACGGCAGCTTCAAACTCGGTATCGCGAAAAAACTCGCCGACCCGCGTCGTAGGCGATTGCTCAAACACCTCAAGCAAGGCCTCGAGCAGCGCAACTTCTTCAGGCCGGATTGATCCGACTGCGCGCGCGCTGGCAAGTTTCCGCCGGTCCGCCAATACATGCAACTCCGGACGCAGCATCAGGAGTTCGATGACCTTGCGCGCCGGACCGCGCACCGCGGTGGCCGAACTGCGCGCGGGCACAGCCCGCGGCGCCCGTGTTTCCTTGATGCCGTACTCGCGTTCGAGATCTTCCACGCTGATACCCGCCACCTGCGCGAGGTTCTGCCTGATGATGCGGCCGAGAAAGCGCGCGCTGATGCGCGTCACCAGCGGCTTTGCTTCTTTGAGCAATGCCGCGCGGCCTTCGCCGGTGGCGAGATCGACATGCGACTTCAGTTCGTCAATCAAAAACTGCGACAGCGGCTTGGCGTCGTCGAGCAGTTTCTCGAACGCGTCTTTGCCGAGCTTGCGCACATAGGTGTCGGGGTCTTCGCCCTGCGGCAGAAACAGAAACGAGAGCTGCTTGCCGTCGGCCAGTTGATCGAGGCTGTTTTCGAGCGCGCGCCATGCGGCTTTGCGGCCGGCATCGTCGCCGTCGAAACAAAACACGACCGCCTCGACCTGCCGCAGGATTTTCTGCACGTGCGTCGGCGTGGTTGCCGTGCCGAGTGTTGCGACCGCATAGCCGATGCCGGACTGCGCCAACGCGACGACGTCCATATAGCCTTCGACCACAATCACGCGGCCGGCATCGCGTATCGCGCGCCGCCCCTGATACAGACCGTAGAGCTCGCGCCCTTTCTCGAACAAAGCGGTCTCGGGTGAGTTCAGGTACTTCGGCTCGCCCTTGTCGAGCACGCGTCCGCCGAAACCGATGATGTGGCCGCGCTGATCGACGATGGGAAACACCACGCGGTCGCGAAAGCGGTCGTAACGCTTGCCCTCATCGCCCTGTATCACCAGACCCGCGGCCACCAGCGCCTTCGCGTTGTAATCGGGGAATTCCGTCTGCAGGTTCTGCCAGCCGTCCGGCGCGTAACCGATGCCGAAATCCTTGGCGACTTCGCCTGACAGGCCGCGCTTTTTCAGGTATTCGATCGCGCGCGGCGCGTTTTTCAATTGGCTGCGGTAATACTGCGCGGCCCTGAGCAGCACTTCGTAGAGATCGTCGCCCTCTTCAGTCTTGCCGCGCGGGTGCTCGGCCTTGAATTCCGGCAGCTGCATGCCGGCGCCTTGCGCCAAATCCTTGACCGCGTCGATGAAGCCGACGCCCGCGTACTCGATCATGAAGCCGATCGCGGTGCCATGCGCCCCGCAGCCGAAGCAATGATAGAACTGCTTGGTCTGGCTGACGGTGAATGAAGGCGTTTTCTCGCCATGGAAAGGGCAGCACGCCACATAATTGGCGCCGGCTTTTTTCAACGGGACGTAGCGCTCTACCACGTCAACGATGTCGACGCGGTTAAGAAGGTCCTGAATGAAGGATTGGGGTATCAAGTCTCGGCAAGTCGAAAATGGCGACCGGCAGACAGGGGCTCGAGGCCCGCATGTCTGGCTCTTTCGCAAAACCAATAATAGACGATTCCGGCGCGACTTCCAGCGCTGGAAAAAAAGCGGTCAGCCGGCCAGTTTGGCCTTGATGGCAGCCGAGACTTTGGCCATGTCGGCCTTGCCCGCGAGCTTGGGCTTCAGCACCGCCATGACTTTGCCCATGTCGGACATCGCCTTGGCGCCGGTCGCCTGCATGGCCGCGTCGATCTCGGCCGCGATTTCGGCGTCGGCCAGCGCCTTGGGCATGTATTCCTGCAGCACGCCGGCTTCGAACTTCTCGGTATCAGCGAGGTCCTGGCGGCCGCCTTTTTCGAACTGCGTAATCGATTCGCGGCGCTGCTTCAGCATCTTGTCGATGATGGTCACGATATCGGTGTCGGACAGTTCGACGCGTTCGTCGACTTCCTTCTGCTTCATCGCCGACAGCAGCAGGCGGATGGCCGACAGGCGCGGCGCATCCTTGGCGCGCATCGCGGCCTTCATGTCGTCGGTGATCTTGGCTTTTAAGGACATAGGGCAGGATTCAGAAATCGGGATTGAGGATTCAGCAGAAACCGGGGCCAGAATGCAAAATGCGGGCATTGCCCGCATTCACCGAATCCTGACTCCTGGATCCTAGAACAGCTTCGGCGGCAGCATGTGCGAACGCAGGCGCTTGTAGTGGCGCTTGACCGCCGCCGCGTGCTTGCGTTTGCGCTCGGACGTGGGCTTCTCGTAGAACTCGCGCGCGCGCAGTTCAGTCAGCATCCCGGTTTTTTCAACGGTGCGCTTGAAACGGCGCATCGCGACTTCAAAAGGTTCGTTCTCTTTGACACGCACGGTCGGCATAAAGCGGTTACCCAATCGGAATTTGCGAAAGGCGCGTATTATAGCAGCGGCTAAACCGTTGTCAAAGCACTGATTTTGAGTCCGTAATATTCCCTCCCATGCTCGTTTTAGGCATCGAAACCTCCTGCGACGAAACCGGCGTCGCTTTCTACGACACCGAACGCGGCCTGCTCGCGCATGCGCTCCATACCCAGGCCGCGCTGCACGCCGATTATGGCGGCGTGGTGCCCGAACTCGCCTCGCGCGACCACATCCGGCGCGTGCTGCCGCTGACCCGCGACATCGTCCGCCAGGCTGGTTGCAAGCTTTCAGATATCGGCGCGGTCGCCTACACCCAGGGCCCAGGACTCGCCGGCGCTTTGTTAGTGGGCGCCAGCATCGCGCACGGACTTGCCTATGCGCTTGGCGTGCCGGCGCTCGGCATCCATCATCTAGAAGGCCACCTGCTGTCACCTTTGATGGTAAAACCCGCGCCTCAATTTCCGTTCGTCGCGCTACTGGTATCCGGCGGCCACAGCCAGTTAATGCGCGTCGCCGGTGTCGGCGATTACGAACTGCTGGGCGAGACGCTCGACGACGCGGCAGGCGAGGCGTTCGACAAAACAGCCAAGTTGCTCGACCTCGGCTACCCGGGCGGCCCTGAGCTCGCCAAATTAGCCGAAAAAGGAACAGCCGGACGCATCAAACTGCCGCGCCCGATGCTGCACAGCGGAGATCTCGATTTCAGTTTCAGCGGACTGAAGACCGCGGTCGTGATGCGGGTCAAAGGCCGCGCGCTCGACGCACAGGCGCGCGCCGATATCGCGGCCGAATTCCAGGCTGCCATCGTCGATGTGCTGGTGGCGAAATCGCTCGCGGCGCTCGAACGCTGCGGTGTCGGTCACTTGGTAGTAGCAGGCGGCGTTGGCGCCAATACGGAACTGCGCGCGCAACTGACCGACGCCGGCGACCGCAACGGATTCAAAGTGTATTTCCCGCCGCCCGAGTTCTGCACCGACAACGGCGCGATGATTGCATTCGCAGCTGCGAAGCGGCTGGAGCACGCCTCTCGCCTCTCGCCTCTCGCCTCTCCAGGCTTTTCAGTGCGCCCGCGCTGGAACCTCGAAACGCTGGCGCCCGTTTAGTTGCTGTCTTGGGTTTCCACTGCAGCGGCCTTCTTGCCGCCGATGCGGCCTTCCGTTCCGGCCAGCAGATTTTTGATATTGGTTTTGTGCCGCCAGAACAGCAACACGGTGATGATGCTGACCGCCAGCGTATAAGGATGGATTTCATACAACATGTAGCAGAACACCGGTGCCGAGAGTGCGGCAATCAATGCGGCGAGCGAAGATAACTTGAAGAAGAACGCGATGATCACCCAGGTCGCCGCCGCGCCCGCCGCCAGCCATGGATTGAGCGCAAGCAGCACGCCGAGCGCGGTCGAGACGCCCTTGCCGCCCTGGAAGCGATGGAACACCGGGTACATGTGCCCGATGACTACCGCCAGCGCAACTGCCGACATCTTGTAAGTCGCCGGCGTTACCGTCGAAAAATACTGGTCGGTCAGAAATACCACGAGCCAGCCCTTGGCGGCGTCGCTGAACAACGTCAGCGCAGCTGCCGCTTTTTTGCCGGTGCGCAGGACGTTGGTCGCACCGGGATTTTTCGAGCCGTAGCTGCGCGGATCGGGCAGCTTCATCGCGCGGCTGACCACCACCGCGAACGAAATCGACCCGGCCAGATAGGCAATCAAGACAAGAGCTATGGTCATCGCATGAATTCACATAGAATAAGCGGCGATTCTAACTAAAAACGGCGAAAGACGAAGATTTTGCTTGCCGCCTCTCGCCTCGCGTCTCTCTCCTCGCCGGAATTTACATGGACATCATCTTCATCAGCGAACTGAAAATCGAAACGCTGATCGGCATTTACGAGTGGGAGAAACAGGTCCCGCAGACGATACAGCTCGATCTCGAAGTCGGCCTGCGCGGCGAGCACGCAGCCAAAAGCGGCAAGATCGGCGACAGCATCGATTACAGCAGCGTCGTCGGCCGCATCGAGCAACTGTTCAAGGAGCAGCATTTCCTGCTGCTCGAAAAAGCCGGCGAAGCGATCGCCGAAACCATCATCAGCGAATTCAAAACGCCGTGGATCAAGGTCAGCATCGCCAAGCTCGCGCCGCTGCGCAACGTGAAAAAACTCGGCGTCGTCATCGAACGGGGCAAACGCGGTTGATTGATCCATGGCCGACTTCCCGTACCTGATCCTCATCGGCGCTTTTGCCGGCGGGCTGGTGTCGGGATTGACGGGGTTCGGCACCGGCATCACCGCGCTGCCTTTCTGGCTTGCCGCGACGACACCGCAACTCGCCGCACCGCTCGTCGTGGTCTGCTCGCTGGTCGCGCAGGTGCAGACCCTGCCGGCGATCTGGCATGCGATAGATTTCAAGCGCGTGCGGCCCTTCATCAGCGGCGGGCTGGCCGGCGTACCGCTTGGCGCGTTGCTGCTGTCCTACGTGTCCGCCGGCATGTTCAAGATCGGCGTCGGCGTTGTGCTCGTCGTTTACTGCAGCTACATGCTGATCGGCCAGGTGCGCCTGCAGTTGAAGTGGGGCGGGCGCATCGCCGACGGCGCGATCGGTTTTGGCGGCGGCATCATGGGCGGCTTGGCAGGGCTGTCGGGACCGCTGCCGACGATCTGGACCGGGCTCCGGGGCTGGGGCAAAGACGCCAAGCGCGGCGTTTTGCAGGCCTACAATTTTTCTATCCTGGTGCTCGCGCTGATCTTTCAAAGCGTCGCCGGGTTGATCACCCTTGAATTCGGACGCCTGTTTCTCATTACGTTGCCGGGCACGATCCTTGGTGCGTGGCTCGGACGGCTGCTCTACAACCGGCTTAACGACCGGCGTTTCGATACTATCGTGCTCGCTTTACTGTTGATCTCCGGCTTCTTGCTGCTGATTTCCTTCTTCCGCTGACGCGGAATTTATCCGCGCGGATGGTGCTTCGCGTGCAACTGCTTCAACCGTTCGCGCGCGACATGCGTGTAAATCTGCGTGGTTGAGATATCGGAGTGGCCCAGCAGTAATTGCACCACGCGCAGATCCGCGCCGAAAGAATTCACGTGTTATCGGCGCGGCGACGCGCCGTCCGCAAGCGGATTGAAATACTGCCGGCGCTGATGCAGCACGCGCACCATCTGAATCCTGTCTCGGCGGGCGCGATAGACTATGGTGTATGGGTATTTCCCGACGACTTTATGGCGCGTGCCCTTGCGCACTCCTTCGGTACCGATCCAGGGATTTCTGCAAACCGCGTTCGCGGCAGCCTTGATTGCACCGAGCACCCGATCGGCCGTGGCGAGGCTGAATTGCGCGTAATGTTCTTCGATGGCGGCGATGTCCCGTACCGCCCGCGGTGAAAGGCTAAGCGGCCTGCTTGCGCTTGCCGGCACGGGTAGCCCGACGCTTCGCGATCTCCGCTTCGAGATCGGCCCAGCACATCTCTCGCCCCGAGTCCAATTCGGCAAGCCCCGCGTTGACCTGCTCGACAAGCCACTCCGTGTAATCCAGCCCATCTTTCAATACGAACGGCAACAGCTCATCGGGAGTGCGGCGTGAGTGGCGAGCGAGGCGCCGCAGACGCTTGAGTTGCGAGGCAGGAATGGAAAGTGGAGCGCTCATAGTTTGCCGATTCAATGGCTATCTTACCGGTTTATTCTACGATGGTTACGGCGGTTCGGAAAGTGGAAATTGCCAGCACTAAAGCTCCGTTTGCGCGTAAGCTGCGCCCCGTTTCACCCTTCTCGCCTCACTCCTCACCCTCTTGGATGGTGCTTCGCGTGCAACTGCTTCAACCTTTCGCGCGCGACATGCGTGTAAATCTGCGTGGTTGAGATATCGGAGTGGCCCAGCAGTAATTGCACCACGCGCAGATCCGCGCCGTGGTTCAGCAAATGGGTGGCGAATGCGTGGCGCAACGTGTGCGGCGACATTGGCTTGTGGAGTCCCGCGCGCGCGGCGTGGCGCTTCAGCGGGTGAAGGGACTTCACTGAACCGTCAGCCCCGCATCTTTCACGACCTTGACCCAGCGCGCATAGTCGCTGCGGATGCGTTCATTGAAGTTCGCCACGGTGCCACCGGTCGGCGCCATCCCCTGCGCTTCGAAAAACTTCTTTGCCTCGCTCGACTGCAGAATCCTGTTGACCTCGGCGTTGAGCGTCTGGATCACCCGCGCGGGCGTGCCGCGCGGCGCCATCAGGCCGTACCAGGTCACCAGCGTGTAACCCGGCATCGTCTCGGTAACGGTCGGCAGTTCAGGCACGGTGGGCCAGCGCGCCTCGCTCGTCACCGCCAGCGCCCGCAACCGTCCCGACTGAAAATGCTGCACGGTGCCGGGCAGGCTGCCGAGGATGAACGGGCACTGTCCGGAGAGCACGTCGATCATCGCAGCACCTGTACTCTTGTACGGCACGTGGATCATCTTGAGCTTTGCCATGCTGGCGAACCACTCGGTGCCGAGATGCGTGAATCCGCCGAGCCCCGTTGACGCGTAGGCAAGCATGCCCGGCCTGGCGCGCGCGAACTCGATCAGCTCGGCAGTGGTTTTGGGTGTAAGCGAAGGATGCACCACCAGCACATGCGGCGAGTAGCCGAGCTCGATGATCGGCACGATCTCCTGCAGCGGATCGAACGAGAGCTTCTGCGTCGCCGGCGTCGCCGCGAAGCTGCCCGACATCGCCATAAGGGTGTAGCCGTCGGGGTTGGCCCTCGCGGTCAGCTCCATGCCGATGACGCCGGCCGCGCCGCCACGGTTGTCGACCACGAACTGCTGGCCAAGCGCCTCGGAGAGTTTCTGCGATATGGGACGCGCGGTGAGGTCGCTGCCGCCGCCTGGCGCGAACGGTACAATCACGCGTACCGGCTTCGATGGATAGGTTTGAGCGACGGATGGCAGCGCGCACGACAACGCCCCGGCAAACGCGGCCACGGCGGCAAGCGCTACATTTCGGGCAAGGGGGGCCATGCGTGCAGAATAGCACTTAAAGCGCATTTGGCAGTTCCGATTCAATCTAGCCGCGTGGATGATGCTTCGCGTGCAGCTGCTTAAGGCGCTCGCGCGCGACGTGCGTGTAAATCTGCGTCGTCGAGATATCGGAGTGGCCCAGCAATAGCTGCACCACGCGCAGATCCGCGCCGTGATTCAGCAAATGGGTGGCGAATGCGTGGCGCAGCGTGTGGGGCGACATTGGCTTGGCGAGACCCGCCAGCAGCGCGTAACGCTTCAATAGATGCCAGAACGCCTGGCGCGTCATCGCGGCGCCGCGGCTGGTGACGAACATCGCATCGGCCGCGCGCTTGTCGAGTATCTGCGGCCGCCCTTCCTGCAGATAGCGCTTGATCCAGTTCAGCGCTTCCTCGCCCAGCGGCACCAGCCTTTCTTTCGCGCCTTTACCGACTATGCGCACGACACCCATGTCCTGGCTGACTTGCGCGACCTTCAGCGTCACGAGTTCGGACACGCGCAGCCCGCTCGCATACAAAGTCTCGAGCATGGCGCGGTCACGCAGCCCCAGCGGGTCTTCGACGTTGGGCGCGGCAAGCAGCTTCTCGACCTCCTGCTCGGTCAGCGTCTTGGGCAGGCCGCGCGGCAGCTTGGGCGTGTCGATGTTCAGCGTGGGGTCGGCCGTGATCTTGCCCTGGCGCAGCGCGTATTGATAATAGCGTTTGAGGCTCGACAGCAGGCGGCTGGTGCTCGTGGCCTTGGCTTTGCCGGCGACGCGATGCGCAATGTACGTAAGCAGATCGCCGTGATTGGCGGCGAGCATAGCCTTGCCCAGCGTTTTATCCAGCCAGGCTGCGAACTGCGTCAGATCGAGACGATAGCTGGCCAGCGTGTTGCGCGACAGGCCGTCTTCGAGCCACAGCGCATCGCAGAATTCATCGAGCCCGTTGTCATCCGGCATTTTCGTGCTTCAACAACCATTGTTTAATCTGTATCGGTTCGCCGCCGCGCGCGTGCATGAAGCCGCCAATGCCGCCGCTCGCGACCACGCGATGGCAGGGGATGACGAGCGGGAGGCGGTTCGCGCCGCACGCGCCGCCGACCGGGCGCGGCGCGCTTTTCAGTTTCCGCGCCACGTCCATATAGGTCAACGTTTTGCCGCTGGGGATGGCGTGGATCGCCTTCCACACACGTTGCTGGAACGCGGTGCCGCGGAATTCGAACGGCAAATCGAATTGAAACCCGGGATCGGCCAGATATCTTTCAAGCTGGCGGCAGACTTTCGCGGCGAGCTTGTTGGTCGGCTCTAGAGTCGCCACACCGCGCGGTAAATATTCAATGCGTGTTACGAGGTCGCCGGCGGCGCGGATGCCGAGCACCGCAAAAGGTGTGAAGAACTTGGCGTCGAACAGTTCGCCGGGTGCTGCGCGCTCAATCTTGATGCGGCTGTTCAATAGTCCCGGGATATTGACGCCATCACGCGGCAGCATGCGCTCCGCCTTTGCGCAGCTTCTGCAGGATGATGACGATCACGATCAGCCCGACGCCGATGTAATCGAGCATCGCCTTCGGATAGACGAGCGCGAGGCCGGCAATGATCAGCAGCCAGCGTTCGGGCGAGGTGGTCTTCTTGAACAACCACCCCTGAACGCCGGCGGCCAGCGCCGCGATGCCTATCATTGCCGTCACGCTGACCACCGCGATCTCGCCCCACGGTGCAACGGCGAGTTTCTTGAACGAACCCATCAGCAGCAGGCCAAGCCCCGCCGGATCGAGCACGAACATGAAGGGCACCAGGAAGGCCGGCATCGTGTACTTCCACGACTGCAACGTCGTCTTGTACGGGTCGCCGCCGGTAATGGCGGCCGCGGCAAACGGCGACAGCGCGGTCGGCGGCGAGACTTCGGACAGCACGGCGTAATAAAAGATGAACATGTGCGCAGCATAGTCGGCAACGCCCAACTGCATCAATGCCGGCGCCGCGATGACGGCGCAAATGATGTAGCTCGCAGTGACGGGCACGGCCAGGCCGACGATCCACACGATCAACGAAGTCATCACCGCGGTCAGCAGCAGCTTCACGTCATGCAACAGACTCGCCGTCTGCTCGACGCCCACTGCTCCCAGTGCGCTCATGATGAGGCTGGTGCCCGAATCCGCGTACTGCAGCACGATGGAACTGAATTTGAGGCCGAGGCCCGTCAGCGTCACCACGCCGACTATCAGGCCCGCCGCGGCACACGTCGCGCCCACGCTCAGCATGCCGACCGAGCCGGCTTCGAGCGCCTTGATGAGGCCGGAATTCCACAGCCCCGCGCCCAGCGGTTTTTTACCGCGCAGCACATCGTAGGGAATCAGCGCGCAATCGACGTGCAGGAAGCTGCTCGCGAACGCGACCACGGTCGCCCAGAACACCGACACCGCCGGTGAGAAGCCGATCACCATGAAGAATATGATCGCAACCAGCGACAGAAAATGAAACCAGTAGTTGCGCGTCAGCATGCCTATCGTTGCATGTTTATCGATGACGACATTGGGCATGCCGAACTTGCGCGCGTCGATTTCGACCATCAGGAACAGCGCGAAGTAATACAAGAGCGTCGGTATCGTCGCCATCAATATGACGTCGAGATACGAGATATTGAGGAACTGCGCGATGAGGAACGCCGCGGCGCCCAGCACCGGCGGCGAGATGATGGCGCCAAGGCCGCCCGCGGCGAGCAGCCCGCCTGCGGCGTCTTTGCCGTAACCCGCTTTCACCAGCATCGGATAAGCGACCGTGCCCAGCGTCACCGTGGTCGCAACGCCGCTGCCCGACGGCCCACCCAGCAGGAAGGATGCGAGCACGATGGTGCGCCCGGCGCCGGTCGGCTTGCCGCCCATTGCCGCGAATGAAAAGTCGATGAAGAATTTGCCGGCGCCCGAATACTGCAGGAAGGCGCCGTAGATCGTGAACAGGATGATCAGCGACGACGACACGTCGATGGCGACGCCGAAGATGCCTTCGAGCGTCATGTACATATGGCCGACGATGCGGCCGGTGTCCATGCCGTAGTGCGTCCACGGCGGCGACAGATACTGGCCGACCACCGCATACGCGAGGAAGCCGATACAGATTGCCGGCATGATCCAGCCCGAAGTACGGCGCGCCGCCTCCAGCACCAAAAGGATCAGGGCGATGCCGAGGATCTTGTCCCACATATTGGGGTCGATCGCGCGCTCGAGGAACGCGTCGCCGCCGAACAGCATGTTACAAACGATCACCAGCGAAAAGAACGCCGCCAGCCAGTCCCACCAGCAGATGCGATGGCGAAAACGCTTCGCCACCGGGAACAGCAGGAAACCGAGGAACAGGAGAAAAGCAACGTGGATGCCGCGCAGCACGTGCGTCGGCATGATGCCGTAGGCGGCATACAGGTGGAAGATCGACATGATCACCGCCAGCGCGGTGGCCATTATGCCCAGCGCGCCCGGCAGCTTGTTGATCGCGCCTTCTTCTTCTTCGATGTACTGCTCGGCCTTTTTGATTGCTTCGGCCGAAACGACGGGGTCGTCGTGGCGCGGTTGCTGCGTGTTATCGCTCATGTTCTCCGCCCACGAAGGATGAAGGCGGAAGGATGAACAGAGCACCAGAGCCTGGCGCTTGAGAATTCATCCTTCAGCCTTACGTCTTGCGATTAATTAATCTTGACGCCTTTTTCGGCAAAGTATTTCGCCGCGCCCGGATGGAACGGCACCACTGCCGCGCCCGGGGTCTGATACTTGTAGTCGAAGTTTCTTGCTTCGGCGTGCACGCGGATCATGTCTTCCTTGCGCTCGAACACCGTCTTGACGATGTCGTAGGCGAGCTGGTCGCTCATCCTTTCGTCGGCCAGCAGCACGTTCCACACCGTCGTGATCTGGTTGGCGGTCTCCTGGCCCGGATACGACTTGGCGGGGATCACGTCTTTCACATAGAGCGGGCCGTATTTCTTGACCATGGTCTCCTGCGCTTCCGAGTGATCGATCAGCCGCAGCTTGAGTCCGGGGGTGGCGCCCAGATCGGTGACCGCCGGGGTCGGTATGCCGCCCACCCAGAAAAACGCGTCGAGCTTGCGGTCCTTGATCGCTTCAGCCGATTTGCCCGGGTCGAGACGTTCGCGCGTGAAGTCTTTCTCCGGATCGATGCCGTACGCTTCGAGCACGCGGTACGCCATGATCTGCGTCGCACTGTTCGGCGCGCCAGTGGAAACGCGCTTGCCTTTCAGGTCCGACATCTTGGTGATGCCGGTGCCGTCTACCGTCACGATATGCATGCGGTTCGGGTACAACACCATCAGCGCGCGCACGTTCACAGGTTTCTGGAATTTGCCCTGACCCTTGTAAGCATCCCAGCTTGCGTCCGCCATCGAGAACACGACGTCCGCTTTGCCCTGACCCATCAACAGCAGATTGGCCATCGAGCCGTCTGTAGTGCCGGCTGTGGCGTTGAGGTTGGGAACGTACTTTGTCAGCACATCGGCAAGGCCGCCGCCCAGCGGATAGTAAACGCCGGCGGTGGGGCCGCTCGCCACGAAAATATTGACCTTGCCTTGTGCGTAGGCTGAAACCGCGCACAACACACCGGCCATGATTGCGAGAACTCTGAACAGTCGTTGCATAACTCCTCCTTCTTATGGGTTTACCTGCGGGTGCCATGATACGGGGTCGGCATCAGCCCGCCAAGCATCCTGAAGGACGCCCCTTGATTACCCGTCATACCCGCGCGGGCGGGCATCCAGAAACGGTTACGCTTCCTGGGTTCCCGCCTGCGCGGGAACAACGAAATTGGGGGCTTTCAAACCTTGTTTAGGCTATTTCGCGAAGAGCTTGCTCGGATCTTTGAAAGCCTTGAATTCGATCGCGTTGCCCGACGGATCCAGAAAAAACATCGCCGCCTGCTCGCCGATGGTGCCCTGGAAACGAAATTGCGGCTCAATCACGAATTGAACCTTGGCGGCGAGCAGTTTGTCGCGCATTTTCTCCCAGTCCGGCAGCGGCAAGACCAGGCCGAAATGGCGCACCGGCACATCGTCGCCGTCAACCGGACTCGTGATGCGCTTGCGCGCCTCGCCCGGCACGCGATAGGCGACTATCTGGTGGCCATAGAAATTGAAGTCCACCCAGTGCTCGTCCGAACGCCCTTCAGTGCAACCGAGGACATCGCAGTAAAACGCGCGGGCCTCCTTGAGATCGTCGACCGGAAATGCGAGATGAAACGAAGAAAGAGTCATGGCTGCACGCTCTACGCGCCCGAGTAAGAGAGAAGCGTAATTTTACAACGGCAAATCGCTTGCGGCGCGATATGCAACCGTGCGGACCAGCCGAATGCGCGAAACTCGACCAGAAGTTTGAAAATGCTCTCGCCGAAGAAGGTTTGGGGCAGGAGCTTGAAGCATGGCACAAATACTGAGGGGCGAAATCCGCTAGCCCGCGCACGCACCAACACCGGGCCGAGTCTGGGTCTGACGAAAATGCCCATCGCAACTGCCCGCGCCGCGCTTTCCGGGCAGGGCTTCGTCTGCGAACAAGACTATAGGCGATACGCAGACGCTCCTCATATATCCGTCGAATGCACACACCCGGTGCCGGGAATTGCCTGCAAAGACAATGAGCATGTAGCGCTTGAATACCGGCCGGAATCCGGCCTCGTTGATAGAGTCACCACAAGGCGCGCCAATAACTGCCTCTAAGAAGCAGAGAATAAGGGGGAGATGTTGACAGTCCGCTACGCGCGCCCATCGCGCTGATTTGTTGAGGTATGCTGGCGGCCCCGCCACGAAAAGGAAGTGCTGTGTTTAAGAATTATTCTGCCGGCACACAAGTACTGCCGGCTTTAGCATTCGGGATCTCCGTTCTCGCCACTGCTGTTGCGCCCGCTTCCGCTGAAGCGCAGGCCTACCCTTCCCGGCCGCTGCGTTTTATCGTGCCTTTCCCGCCCGGCGGCAGCACGGACATCTACGCGCGCATCATCGGGCCGCGTCTCGCGGATACGCTGCGACAACAGGTCGTCATCGACAACCGTCCGGGCGCCGGCGGCGCGCTTGGCGCCGATCTCGCGGCGAAAGCGCCGCCCGACGGCTATACGATATGGCTCGGGCAAACCAACAACCTAGCCATCGGCCCCGCGATGCGCACGAAAAACAGCTACGACCCGGTGCGAGATTTTTCGCCGATCACGCTGCTCATGCAGGCGCCGCAGGTGATGGTGGTCAACGCCGGTTCGCCGATCACTTCCATCAAGGAACTGATCGCCGCCGCGAAAAGCAAACCGGGCACACTCACGTTCGCATCGGCCGGCATCGGCAGCTCAGGCCACGTCGCCGGCGAACTCCTTAACCAGGCGGCGGGCGTCAATATCACGCATGTGCCGTACAAAGGCGCATCGCCCGCGATGATCGACTTGCGCGGCGGCCGCGTCACCTTCCTCGCGACTTCGCTCGCTTCGGCGGCGCAATTCGTGAAAGACGGCAAGATCAAGGGGATCGCGACCACCGGCCTGAAGCGCGCCCGCCTGATGCCCGACGTGCCGACGGTTGCCGAGTCGGGCGTGCCCGGCTTCGAAGTGGCATCGTGGCACGGCATGCTAGCGCCGGCCAAAGTGCCGCGCGAGATCATCGCCCGGCTCAATCGCGAAATCGTCGCGATACTCGATAAACCCGAAGTCAGGGACGCACTGCTGTCGGAAGGCGGCGACATCACGCCCGGCACGCCTGAGGAATTCGCCGTATTCCTGAAGAGCGAAGCGCAGAAATGGGCGAAGGTCATCAAGCAGGCAGGCATTACGGCCGAGTAAGCAGAAACGCCGAAGAGCTTTACCCATCCCCTCCGCGGCCCTCCCCGTGTCCCACAAGGGGACTTCCTGCGGGGCGAAGGGGCGAGAGAATTCACCAACGAGCAATCCACATTAAATCTACGAACTGGAATACGATGACAACCGCTTCAGAAAATCTGCCGCTCACCGGCGTCCGCATCCTCGAATTCGGCCACACGGTGATGGGCCCTTCGTGCAGCATGGTGCTCGCCGACCTCGGCGCCGACGTGATCAAGATCGAGCCGCCCGAAGGCGACCGCACGCGCGCCAATGTCGGCTTCGGCTCCGCGCTGTTTCCGGTTTTCAACCGCAACAAGCGCAGCCTGTCGATCGACATCAAGTCGGACGCCGGCAAGGCCGTCATCCACAAGATCATCGTGGGCGCCGACGCGCTGATCGAAAACTTCGCCTACGGCACGATGGATCGCCTCGGTCTCGGCTACGAAGCGCTCTCGGCAAAATATCCGCGGCTGATCTACTGCGGGCTCAAAGGCTTTCTCAGCGGCCCGTATGAAAAGCGCGCAGCACTCGATGAAATCGTCCAGTTCATGGGCGGACTTGCTTACATGACCGGACCCAGCGGCATGCCGCTGCGCGCGGGCACGTCGGTCGTCGACATCATGGGCGGCATGTTCGGCGCGCTCGGCATCATGGCGGCTCTTCGCGAACGCGAGCACACGGGCCGCGGCCAGTTGGTGCAAAGCTCGTTGTTCGAATCGACTGCATTCCTCGTCGCGCAGCACATGGGACAGGAAGCGCTCACCGGCAAGGCGCCGCCGCCGATGCCGGAGAAAGCGAGTTCGTGGGCAGTTTACGACCCGTTCCAGACAGCCGACGGCAAGACGGTGTTCGTCGGCATCACCAGCGACAACCACTGGCGCGCCTTCTGCACGGGGTTCGGCGTCGAAGAACTGCTCGACGACCCGGCGTTGAAGAGCAATCCCCAGCGCGCGCAGCAACGCGCCAAGATCATGCCTATCGTTACCGCGAAATTCGCAGCGGAGTCTTTCGAGTCACTGGTGGCCAAGCTCGAGAAACTCAAGTTGCCTTTCGGTCCGCTGGCAAAACCCGGCGACCTGTTCGACGACAAGCAATTGAACCACGACGGACGCATGCTCGACGTGCTGCTGCCGACCGGCAAGCGCGCGAAGCTGCCGGGGCTGCCGCTTGAAATGGGCGGCCGCAAAACCCGCGTTCGCCAGCAACCGCCGACGATGGGCGAGCACACGCGCGCAGTGCTTGCCGAAGCGGGCTATACGGACGTGCAGATCAACGAGTTGATTGCGCAGAAAATCGTAATCGCCGCCGGCACCGCTTAAACAATACGGTCGAGGAGAAGAGCCTTGAATGCAAAAGTCGTCCTATACAGTGCCGTCGGCAAAGAGCTGACTCATTACGACGTTGACGTCGATGCGCTGACGCTCACGAAGCGCAAAACCATCAACGTGCCCGCGGTGGTTCAGTACGCATGGCCACATCCGTCGAAAAAACATCTGTACGTGGCTACCAGCAACCGCGGCAAAGGCATGAAGGCTGACCTTAATCACGTCAGCGCGCTGCGCATCGATCCGGCGAGCGGCGAGCTGGCGTTCCACGGCGAATCCGTGCCTCTTCGCGCACGCGCGGTGCATATCTGCCTGACCGCCGACGCAACCCATCTGCTGAGCGGCCACAACCTGCCGCAGGCCAGTATCACCGTCAACAAGATCAACGCAGACGGCGGCATCGGGCCCGAGGTCAAACAGCCGGATGGACTCGCGTTCGGCATTTATCCGCACCAGGTGATGGC
>CAMBSS010000071.1 GCA_945870465.1 Bordetella parapertussis
TTATAATGAAATGCTAGAGCAAAAGCGTAAGATGTTAGAAGATGTGTTGTTAAAAGATGCTAATCAAAAGATAATGGAACAAATGCTGAGTCAGGGAATGCAACCGGATTCAGAAGAAGTGCAACAAGCTACATCAGAAGATGCTTTAAAAAAACTTCCTGAAATAGAAACGTTTTTTAGAAAGTCTTATAGATCTTTAGTAGAAGAATGGGCAACACATCAGATGTCAGTGGATGAAGAAAGATTTAAAATGCAAGAATTAGAAGAAAGAGCTTTTCGTGATATGCTTATTACAGATAGAGAGTTTTGGCATTTCCAAATGAATGAAGGCGCGCAAAACGATGGACACCTCTCCAAGAACAAGCGAGGACAATTTCCGCTCATTGGAGATGCCGATATTGCGCGTGCAGAGACGCAAATAAGTGAGGCGTTTCTCACTTACTGGAAGCGCCCGCGCCCGAACAAAGCAAACGACGTGTCGTCCCGTAATTCATAGAAATGTCTCCACTAGAGAACCACGCGCTGCACCGTGTGGCATGATGCGGCATGGCTCTCAAGGCAACCATCTGCAAGGCCGTCGTCCAGATTGCGGATATGGACCGCAATTATTACCACGATCATGCGCTGACGATCGCACGTCATCCCTCCGAGACCGATGAACGCATGATGGTGCGGATACTGGCGTTTGCGCTGCATGCCAGCGATACGCTGTCATTCGGCAAGGGCCTGAGCACCGACGACGAACCCGACCTGTGGCAAAAAGACCTGACGGGCTCGATTCAGATCTGGATGGATCTGGGACTTCCCGACGACAAACGCGTACGCCGGGCGTGTGGCCGCGCGGACGAGGTGTTCGTTTACGCCTACGGCGGCCATGGCGCGAGCCTGTGGTGGGAGCAGGTCAGCGACAAGCTCGAGCGCACGCAGAACCTGACGGTCAAAATACTGGCGCAGGCCAGTACGCGTGCCTTGGCGCAACTGGCCAGCCGCAATATGCAGCTGAACTGCACGGTACAGGAAGACCAGGTCTGGCTGGCGAACGAGAAGGAAACCGTGCAGGTGGAATTCACGACCGTCAGAGTGCCGGCCGCTTCCTCGCACTGATATTCCGGCTAGTGATCGATGCCGACGATGTCGTCCGGCTCAAATTCGTCCGGTATCGTGCCGTCGCCGATGCCGGTAACCATCGCGGCCATGGTGGCGCTCTGCTTGACGAAGTATTCCTCGCTGATCGGGTCGTAAAAACGCTGCCCCATGGGGACGTCGCGGAATTTGATGCGGTGGCGGGCAGGTTGATAAGTCGACATATATGGTCCGTTGGTCTCACTATGAAGCGGGGTTAAACCCCTACTCCGGCTTCGCCTTCGACGCTTTCACTACTTTACCCCAGCGCTCGATTTCTTCCTGCAAGTACTTGCGAAAATATTCCGGCGTTTCGGTAATTGTATCCGCTCCGGTTTGTGCCAGGCGAGCGCGAAAATCTTCCTTCTGCACGGCTTTGACGATCACCGCATTGAGCGTATTGACGATGTCCGCCGGCGTGCCTGCGGGCACCAATACGCCATACCAGGTTTGCGTCACAAATCCTTTCACCCCGCCTTCTATCATGGTCGGCAACTCCGGCAGCAGCGCGGAGCGCTTCTCGCTCGTAATCGCAAGCGCGCGCACCCGGCCCGGCGTCATCAGCGGTTGCGCCGACGGAATGTTGTTGAACGAAAAATCCACCTCCCCGCTCGCCAGCGCGGTCATCGATGGCGCGCTGCCTTTATACGGAATGTGCGTCATGTCAACGCCGATCTGGATTTTCAGCATTTCGCCGGACAAGTGCTGCGAGCTGCCGCTGCCGGATGACGAGAAATTGAGTTTACCCGGGTTCTTTTTGGCGACGGCGATGAATTCCCTGCCGTTTTTCGCGGGAAACGAAGGGTGCACCAGCAACAGGTTAGGGCTGGTGGCGAACAACGCAGCCGGAATGAAATCCTTGACCGGGTCGTAATTGAGCTTCGGATACAGGCTGACATTGATGCCGAGCGCCGCGGAGCTCAGAAATACGGTGTAACCGTCGGCGGGCGATTTGGCCACGAATTCGGCCGCGATATTTTGCGCTGCACCGGCGCGGTTTTCGACCACGACCTGCTGGCCCATCGCTTCCGCCATTTGCTGGGCGATCAGGCGGCCCATGATATCGCTGCCGCCGCCCGGGGCGTAACCGACAACCATCCTGATCGGTTTGGCCGGATATTTCGCGGGCTGCGCCGATGCGAGCACCGGCAGGCATAGCAGCACTGCTGGCACTGCCACACGTTTGAGAAAATCCATATGCACTCCTCGGGTTTTATTTTGTTATGAAATGCCGTGATTAACTGTAATTAGCTATCTCAAAATAAAATCTATCTCAAGAACAGCGACAAGCAACCGCCGATATACGCCGATTGACGCTGACACGATTCCAGGCTTGGCCCCGAACCAGCGCGCAGTCGCGTGAGCTTATCTGCGTTCATTCGCGTACCCCTCAAGGGGGTATTAAAAAGAATTCATCGGCGGTTCCAAATTCCTTTTGAGACCACTTCTACTACTCGCGCTTGAGTTTCGCGTCTTTGATCATTTTCGCGTTCTTCGCCAGCTCGCTTTTCAGATAAGCAGAGAATTCCTCAGGTGTGCCAGGGGTAGCGGCAGCAGCTTCGCCGGCGATGCGCTTTTTGACATCGGGCTCATCCATGGATTTGAGCAGGGTTGCATTCAAAACGTTCACGATTTCCCGCGGCGTCCTGGCAGGCGCCAGCAACCCGTACCACTGCGTGAACTCATAGGCCGGAAACCCTGCCTCGGCCATCGTGGGGACGTCCGCGAACATCTCGGAACGGCGAGTTCCCGAAGTAGCCAGCGCGCGCATCCGGCCCGTTGGCAAGTGCGGCAGCGCGGTGGTCGGTCCGACGAATGCAAGATCGACCTGCCCTGCGATCAGTTCCGTCGCGAACAGCGAAGTGCCGCGGTAGGGCACGTGCACGATGTCGATGTTCGTCATCGATTTGAACAACTCGCCCGCCAGGTGCGCGGTGCCGCCGGTACCTGACGACGCGAAATTAAGCTTGCCCGGGTGCGCCTTGGCGAGCGCCACTAGTTCTTTGACGTTTTTAGCGGGAACCAGCGGGTGTATGACCAGCAGGTACGGAATTTTCGCAAACAGGCTGACTGGTGCGAAGTCGCGCACCGGGTCGTACGGCAGTTTTTCCGTCCACACCGGGCTGATGGCGAGCGGCCCGGAACTGCCCCACAGCAGCGTATAACCGTCGCCTGCGGCTTTCGCCACCATTTCGGTGCCGATCGATCCTGATGCGCCATCGCGGTTGAGAATCACGATGTTTTGTCCAAGGAGTTCGCCCATGCGCCGGCCGGCGGCACGCGCAAACACGTCGGTTGCGGCGCCCGGCGGAAACGGCACCACCAGCGTCATCGACTTGTTGGGATAAGTTTGCGCGGCGGCACTCGCTGCGAGCGTCAGCAGGCAAACTGCGCTAGCAGCGCAGCGAGTGACGCAAAAAGAAAGGTTAGAAGCTGTCTCAAAAACAGCTTGGAACCGCCCATGACCGCGGATGAACGCAGATAAGCTCATTGGGGTTGACCTTGATTCGAGGAAGGGTCTGGAATTGTATCGGCGTCAATCGACGCGTATCGGCGGATGCTTGTCGGCGTTGTATTTTTGAGATGATTTCTAGTTCCCATGGCGCGGAATCAATTCCTCAAAAGAGCGTTCGAACACTTTCTTTTCACCTTCGTAGGCCTGGATGTCGGCCTTGATGACGTAGTCTTTTTTCGTGCACGAAACATGCGTGCGCGTCTCGGTGCGGATTTTCCAGTCCTTCCGCTCGAACACCCATTGCCACGTCACCTCCGCCGTGCAGGACAGCGGATCATCCTCGACGATGCGGTAGCGCTCGGTCGAGCGCGCGCCCGCGATGAGATCGATCTCGTCGTAGCGGCTGAGACCGCTGTAATCCGACACCTCCACTACCGTCTCACGCTTGCTGAGATCGGTATGGATCACGCGATTGCGTCCGCCCGCTTCCAGCGTTGTCTTCGGGAATGCCGGCGCGGCCTCCACCGGCTTGAAGCGCGGCGGATTCTTGTCTTCCTTGCGCGGCGGGCGCACCGCCAGCGCGAGCGCGCTTTTACCGGCGACGAGCGTGAGCGTAACGGGCTCCGGCGACGGCCAGAGCAGCGGCCAGTAAGTCGTGGACACCGCGACACGGATGCGATGGCCCTTCGCAAACGAATAGCCGCAATCAATCAGCGGCACACTCACCTTGTACTGGCGGCCCGGCACCAGCTTTGTTGGCTTGCCGGGGCCGTTTGGCACATGCGTAAGATTCAGCGTGCCGTAGGTGACGCGCGTCGAAGCGCCATCCGGTGCCACATCGCACAGCCGCACGCAGATGAACGCCACCGGCCGGTCCACGGACAGCGTCAGTTCAGCCGTGGACGTCCCGAGGATCTCGAGCGTCTTTGCGAGCGGCAGCGTATCAAAGCTCAGCGACTTGCCGTCGTCGGCGCGCTGGTCGCCGGGCATTTCCGGGCTGGGACCGTGCTGGAACCACGGCATCAGTTCACCGACTTCGAGGCCCAGCGTCTGTGGCGACAGGTGCGTGAGCTTCGCGGACTTTCCCGCCCGCGCGCCGAGCGCGCCGCCGGCATTGAGAAAAAACTTCTGCATCTTGATGCGCTTGTTCGGCCATTCCTGCTCCGCGACCCAGCGTCCCGGCGATTCGGGATACCAGCCCTTTGCCGGTACCGCCTGCGGCATCCATGCAATCAGTTTCGGCTCGCGCATGATCCCGGTGTCCTTGCCGCGCATCCAGTGGTCGTACCAGCGCAGCGATTCCTGCAGGAAACCGATCGCGGGTCCCGGCACGCCGAGGTGCGAGAAGCGATGGCCCCAGGGGCCGATCAATCCCTTGGCCGGCGATTTGAGCTTGCCGAGCGATTCACTGACGGCGCTCACATAGGCGCCGTCGGCCCAGCCGCTGATCGCATAGAACGGCGCCTTGATCTTGGCGTGATCGATGGACCGTTCGCGCCAGTAGTTATCGAAGGCCTGATGCTTCAGCGCCGCGGTGATCTGTGGCGTGTCCGCTTCCAGCCGTGCCATCCACATCGCGCGCCAGTCGTCGCCAAGGAGCAGCGGATCGGGCGGGCGCGACTTATAGCCGAACAACTGGCTCGACCAGCGGATCGAACGCAGCAGCACGCAGCCGCCGCGGAACACCTGGCTGTAGCGGTAGCGGTCCGGCGCGTACGAACACGCAATCACCGCTTTCAGTTCCTTCGGCGCGCGGTAGGCAGTCTGAATGCCCTGGAAACCGCCCCACGAAATGCCGAACATGCCAACCTGCCCGTCGCTCCACGACTGCGCGGCGATCCACTTCAGAACTTCCAGCGTGTCGTTCTGCTCCTGAATTGCGGCGAACACGCCTTGCACGCCGCCCGAGTCGCCCGAGCCGCGGATGTCGACGCGCATCGTTGCGTAGCCGTAGCCGGCGAAATAGTGGTGATGTTGCGCGTCACGCGGCGCATAGATATCGCGTTTGCGGTACGGGATGACCTCGATAATGGTCGGCACGCCCTTGGTGGCGGCAACGTCCGGCAGCCACAGCTTGGCAGCGAGCTTGATGCCGTCGGGCATCGGTATCCAGCAATCTTCGGTGACGGTGACTTTATGCGGGAACTTGGTGACGGTTTTCAATGGGAACCTTGTGGCAAAACAGCAACTGCTTGATCAGACGCTTTAACGGCGCTTGGCGGAGACTCTCTTCTTTGCTCGCAGAACGGCATGCACGGCGGCGGTGTCGTGCTTCTCGAACCCGCCCGCGTAAGCCATATCGTAATAGCGTTTGCTGAGCGAGAACAGCGGCGTCGGGCAGCGAAGCTTCGCGGCAAAGGCTTTGATGATGGCGATGTCTTTCTGGTAGACGTCGATCTTCATCGTCGCCGGAAGGTAATTGCGCTTGGCCATCAGCGGGCCGCGCACCTCGAACATGCGCGACGTTCCGGCGCCGTCCTTGATGACCCGATACATCAGGTCGGCATCGACCCCTGCCCGCTCGGCCAGCACGAAAGCTTCGGCAGTCGACAGATTGTGTATGGTGACCAGCAGATTGGCGACGAACTTCAGCTTGGAGCCGGTGCCGAACGCGCCACAGTAGTAAGAATTGCGCGCAAAACCCGCAAAGATCTTCTTGCAGCGCGTGCAGGCGCCGCGATCGCCGCTGGCGTACACCACGATATCTTTCACTGCGGCCTGCGCGCCGGTGCCGCTGATCGGGCAGTCGAGCAGGATAACGCCGGTTTTGGCGAGGCGTTTACGGGCGTTTTCCTTGACCTCGAGCGGCAGCGTGCTGGCTTCGATGACGATGGTGCCTTTGCGCGCGCCGGCAGCAACGCCGTCCTTGCCGAACAGCGCCGCCTCAAATGCAGCCAACGACGGCAACGAGGTGATCAGGATGCGGGTAGCAGCGGCAACTTCGGCGGATGATGTGACGGCGACTCCACCCAGCTTGCATAACGCGGCTCGCCGCGCCGTCGCCACGTCATAACCGACGACATTGAACCGCGCGGCACGCAAATGTTTGGCAAAAGCACCACCCATGATGCCCAGGCCGACTACGCCCACCAATGCAGATGTTCGGCTACGTTTCATATTGCCGGTTAACCAGAACTCATCTTAAAAATACAAAATAAACATCAGCCGCAGATAAACGCAGATACACGCGGATGAAACAATTCGAAAGCATAAACGCTAGGTCCTTTGAACTTATCTGCGTTCATCTGCGGTTTATCCGCGGCTCGAATCCGTTTTTGAGACTGCTTCTAGAATTTTTCGCCGAACAATCTGGATGCAGTCCGATACGAAACGTCTTCAAGCTCCTTGGCGGTCAGGCGCGGCACCTTGTCCATGTGCTGCAGCGGCTGCTCTTCGCCCATGTCGAACGGTGAGTCGGTGCCGAGCACCACGCGTTCGGACCCCACCATTTCGAGCAGATGGCGCGTCGCCTGCGGACTGTGCGTCAATGCATCGAAATAAAAATTCTTGAACATGTCTAGCGGCTTGGATTGGGTAATTGCGGCGGTATCCGCACGCACCGTATGCCCATGCTGAAAGCGCCCGATCTGGTACGGCAAAAAACCGCCGCCATGCGCGAGCAGCATCTTCAGGTCTTTAAGCTCGTCGAGCGCACCACTGAACATGAGCTTGCCGACCATGATGGTCGTGTCGAGCGGATTGCCGATGAGGTTGGTCAGGTACCAGCAATCGAGCCTGCCGCCTGCGCCTTGCGTATTCGGGTGTGCGAAAACGACGATCTTCATTTCCTGCAGTCGGCGCAATACCGGGCGAAACTTGGGTTCGGCGAGTTCCTCCTCTCCGATGGCAGTGCCCATTTCCACCGCTTTGAATCCATATTCCTTGACCACGCGCTCGAGTTCAGCGATTGCCGCGTCAGGATGCTGCATGGGCAGCGTGGCCATGCCGCGTAACCGCTCGGGGCGCGCCATGACCATTTTGGCGACACCGTCGTTCACCAGTTGCGCGGTCTTCAGCGCGTCGTCGGGACCGAGGCCATAGAAAAAGGTCTGCGGCCCCGGCGAAATGTACGAAATATCGAGGCCTTTGCGCTCCATCGATTCGACCTTGGCATCGGCGTCGTAGAACTCGGTGATCAGGTCGAAAGTGACTTTGCCGCGCGTAAATGTGTAGGCCCCCCGTGTGCCGCCGATCTTCGTTTTGTAGAGGTCGGGCTGCGCCCGCATCGCATCGATTATGGTCTCGGGAATGACGTGGCTGTGGGTATCGATGCGTTTCACTGATGGGCTCTCCTGGAGTGCGCTACGACGCCGGGGAACGGCCGAAAACCCGCCTTTGCCCTGCGCCAACCAGCGCGAATTATACCGGGGTTAATGCCGGCCGGCCCTCCTGCCTGCCGGCTGCGGCGATGCGTGCGTGCAAAGTTTGTGGGCAGGTGGGTGCGTTGTTACAATGACAATGCCCGCCTTCAACCATAAGTTCACCCCAGACCGAGGAAATCTTTTGAAGCAAATCAATGTCGGCATCATAGGCACTGGCTGGTGCGGCGGTATCCGCGCCCAGACCTGCGCCAGCAACCCGCTGGTCAAAAGCCTGCATCTCGCGGAAACGCGGCCAGAGCGGCTTGCCGAAGTGGCCAAACTGACTGGCGCGGCAACAGCCACCGCCGATTATCAGCAGATCATCCGCAACGATGACATCGACGCGGTGATGATTTCGGCGACCCCCGAAACGCTGCATTTTCCGATGGCGCGCGATGCGCTGACCTCCGGAAAACATGTATTCCTCGAGAAGCCGATTTCGATCGAGCTGCACGAAGCCGACGAACTGATCGCTATTGCCCGCAAAAACGCGCTCAAGTTCACCATCGGCTACTCGCAGCGCTTTAATCCGAAATTCGCCTACGTCAAAAAATGCGCGACGGACGGCACACTCGGCAAACCTGTCAGCGCTCTGGTGAGCCGTCATATCGGCCGCGGGCTGGGCAAGAAAATCACCGGCCGGACGAAACTGTCGCCGGCCGCAATGGAAGCTACCCACGATCTCGATTTCATCCTGTGGTGCCTGGAGCCGGCCAAGCCGATACGCGTGTACTCGACGGTCAATTACGGCACCATGAAGGAGTCCACCGGTGCTGATGTGCCGGATACGCAATACATCACCGTTACCATGGACAGCGGCGTCTCGTTCGTGATCTGCGCGGGCTGGAGCCTGCCGCCTGCTTATCCGAATTTTTCGATGACGTGGATAGAGTTCGTCGGCACGGAAGGTGCGCTCATCATCGACGACACGCATAGAGACACTATGCTCACCACCATGAAGACCGGCATCGTCCACCCGATGTCAAGCATGCCGGGTGAATTCGTCGAGCACACTTACGCGGGGCCGATGTCGGCGGAAACAGTACATTTCATCGAAGCCGTGGCTTGTGACCGCCCGGTGCTGGTCACCGCCGAGCAGGCGCGCCAGGTCATGGAGGTTTACATCGCAGCGGACATTTCGGCCGAGCGCAATCAGCCAGTCAACCTGCCGTTACCGGAATCGCGTCCGCTGGCTGCGGTCGGAGGCGCCAAGTGAGAAGGCAGCCAAAAAAAATCGGCTTGGCTATCATCGGCGCGGGCCGTGTCGGCTTGATCCGCGGGGAACTTGCCGCGCGCCATCCTGAGGTCGGCTGGATAGGCATAGCGGAAACCAATCCCGAACGCGCCAAACTGGTCGCGGACAAAGTGGGTGCCGAGTTCGTGACTGCCGATTTCCGCGAACTCGTCAGGCGTCCTGAAGTCAACGCGGTCATCGTTTCCACTGACGAGCACCTGCATGTGGACCCGATACTTGCCACGCTTGAACGCGGCCATCCGCTGCTGATCGAAAAGCCGCTGGCAACCGATCTCGCTGAATCTCAAATGGTCATGGATGCCATAGAGCAGGCGAAAGTCGACGCGGTGATCGGCTATACGCAAAGATTCCGTCGCCGCTGGCTCGTCGCCAAGGAAAAAGTCACTACCGGCGCATTGGGCGAAGTCACGATGGTCACGTCGCGTGCGTTCATGAACCGGCTGGTTGCAATCGATAACTACAAACGCTCCGACAATCCGTCGGAGATTTCGCCGATGGTGATATCCGGCACGCATGCGCTGGACATTGTCATGTGGCTGATGGAAGCGAAAACGCCGGTGGAAGTCTATGCACGCTCGGTCGACAAGGCGCTGAAAGCGCAGTGGCAAGGCATAGACGGCACCGGCTATATGATTACGTTCAGCGATGGCGCGATTTACCACGGGTTGATTTCGTGGGCCCTGCCTGAAGTCTGGCCGGGCGCGGTCTACAGCCTGGAAGTCGGCGCGGTCGGCACCGAAGGCGTGCTGACCATAGACGACACGCATCGCGACATCGTGCTCGCCACCAACCTCGTGCAAGGCGAAGGCTATGCGCCCGACAAGCGCCGCCATGTGGACTTTCTGACCAGCTATCCCGTCGGCGACATGGCGCTGGGTGAACTGCGCGGCCCGATGCGCGAGGAAACCAATTCCTGGCTCAACCGCGTCTCGCTCGGCGTGCCTACCCAGCATGCGACCGCGCGCGAAGGCCACAATCGGTTGATGCTGACCAAGGCCATCGACCTTTCCGCGCGTTTGAAACGCCCTGTGCAACTGCCGATCACGCCCGATGACATCCGCAGCGCTTGAAAGTGTGCAGGGTTAGCGAATCAACCAGGAAACCCGTATGAAACTCGCCATGTTCATGATGCCGGTCCACCCACCAGGCAAAAATTATCCGCAATCTTTGCGCGAAGACCGCGAGGCCATCATCCTCGCCGACAAGCTTGGATTCGAAGAAGCTTACGTGGGCGAACACGTGACGGACGCCGCCGAGACCGTCACTCACTGCATGACGTTTCTGGCGAGCCTGGTTTCAGATACCAAACGCATCAAGCTGGGCACCGGCACCATCAACATTCCGAACTCCCACCCCGCCGCCATCGCGGCGCAGGTGGCGATGCTGGACAATCTGCTCGAAGGCCGTTTCATCATGGGCATCAGCCCGGGCGGCCTGTTGTCCGATGCGGAAGTCTTCGGCAATCTCGGCAACGACCGCAATGCGATGTTCGTCGAAGGCATCAACATGGTGCTCAAAATCTGGGAGTCCGAGCCGCCATACAACATCGAAGGCAAGTTCTGGAAAATTACCACGGAAAAAACCATGATTCCGGAAATCGGCCAGGGCATCATCCTGAAACCGTTCCAGAAACCGCATCCCCCTATCGTCGGTACCGTCGTTGCGCCCTTTTCCAAGGGCGTAACTGCCATGGCCGAGCGTGGCTGGTTGCCGATTTCCGCCAACTTCCTGATGCCGCAATGGGTGAAAACACACTGGCCCAATTACGTCGAAGGCAAAAAAAACGTCGGCAAGCAGGCGGACACCGCCGACTGGCGTGTTGCTAAAAGCATTTTTGTGGCCGACGACGAAAAGACCGCGCAGCGCTACGGCAAATCGGCGGAAGGCCCCTACCACTTCTATTTCAAGCAGCTCGTGCGCAAGCTGGTGGGCTTCGGCAACCGCGGCAATCTGTTCAAAGTCGATCAGTCCATGCCCGATTCGGCGATTACGCCCGAATACGTGACCGACCAACTGGTGCTCGCCGGCACCGTCAACAGCGTCGTCGATCAAATACTCGCCTTTCGCGAGCAGACGGGCGATTTCGGCACGCTGGTATATTCCTGCCATGACTGGATAGACCCCAAGCTCAGCAAGCGTTCGATGGAATTGATGGCGGAAAAGGTGATGCCGGCCGTGAATGCCGCAATCGCCAAGTCCGCAAAATAAGCCGCGCCCAAGGAGATTTTCATTGTTTAACGTTGCAGTGGTCGGTATCGGCTGGTGGGGGAAAACGATCGTGCCCCTGCTGAAGCAAAGCAAAACAATCCGCGTCGACAAGGTCGTCGAGGTCAATGCGGCGGGCATTGCGGATTTCGCCCGCCAGCATTCCGTCGAGATCGTCCCGGAGTTTTCCGCGGTGCTCAATGACCCCAAAATCCACGGCGTTGTATTGTGCACGCCGCATACCCAGCACACAGATCAAATCGTCGCTGCAGCGAACGCCGGCAAACACGTTTTTTGCGAAAAACCGCTGTCGATGACACGAGCCGATGTGTTGCGCGCGATAAAAGCAATCAACGACAATAAAGTTGTTCTCGCAGTAGGCCATGAGAAACGTTTCGAACCGCCGGTCCTCGAGGCCATGGCCTTGGTTAAGTCGGGCAAACTCGGCACGCCTCTGCAGATCGAGGCCAATTTCAGCCAGGACAAATTCCTGACGCTGGCGGCAGACAACTGGCGGCTGTCAGGCAAGGAGGCGCCGGCTGGCCCGATGACTGCGACCGGCATTCATTTGCTGGACCTGTCGGTCGGCGTCTTCGGCGAAGCGGACCGCGTGTTCGCCAGCGTCAAGCAGCTCGGCAGCCAACTGGTCAATGGCGACACTTTAGCTATCCTGGTGTCGTTCAAAAATGGCGGCCATGCATTGCTCAGCGCTATCCTCGCCACGCCGTTCGAAGGCCGCTTTGCGGTGTATTGCACCAAAGGCTGGGTTGAAGTCCGCGACAAAACGCATCCGGAAGCGCCCGAAGGCTGGGTCCTGACCACGGCATTTCAGGGCGGCAAACGCGAAGTGAAGGAATTCGCCCCCGCCCCCAATGTGCTGGCCAATCTCGAAGCTTTTGCCGACGCCGCGGAAGGCCGCGCGCCTTACCCGGTACCGCAGTCGCAGATGATAGCGAACATCTCCGCGCTGGAAGCCATCTTCAAATCGGCGGCTACCGGCGCTATCGTCCAAGTTGAATCCTGATCCCGCCATGCTGCCTGCCCCGACTTACGACATGCTCATCGCCAGCGCCCGCGCGCTGGTGCCGGTATTACGCGAACGGGCCTTGCGTGCGGAGGAATTGCGGCGCATCCCGGACGAAACGCTGCACGACCTGCATGTGAGCGGCTTGTTCCGTATGCTGCAGCCGAAACGCGTCGGCGGCAGTGAGCTTTCGTACGAAGCGATGGTGGAACTCACGGCCATCATAGGCCGTGGCTGCGGCTCGACCGCCTGGGTACTCGCTAATCTCGCCAATCACCACTGGATGCTTGCGCTGTGGCCGCGCGCCACGCAGGACGAAATCTGGGGCAAGTCCGCAGACACGCTGGTCGGCTCGGCACTGACATTTCCCGCCGGACATGCAGAGCGCGAGGATGGCGGTTTCAGGTTGAAAGGGCACTGGAAATTTTCAAGCGGCATCGATGCGTCCGGCTGGTGCATGCTGGGCGGCATCGTCGCCAGCGCGCAGGGCGAGATGCCCGAGTATTACGTATTCATACTGCCGCAAGCCGATTACCAGGCCCTCGACACCTGGCACGTTGCCGGATTGCGCGGTACCGGCAGCAAGGATATCGAAGTCAAAAACGTATTTGTGCCGGCACATCGCGCGTTGCCGGTCGCCCAGATGAAAGCCGGTGTTGCGCCAGGCGGCGAAACCGCCCCGCTCTACCGTTTGCCGGTATTCGATATGTTCCCGTATGTAGTGGCAGGCGCCTCGCTGGGCATAGCGCAAGGCGCGATCGAGTTTTTTGTCGAAGACACGCGCCATCGCATTACGGCTTATTCCACTACCCTGCTCGCTGATTACGCGACCACGCAGGCGCGGCTCGGTCATGCGGCGGCTGCGGTTGCCGCGGCCGAACGTATCCTGATGGGCAATTGCAGGGAAGCAATGGAAATGGCTGCCCACCGCACCATGCCGGCGGCTGACCAGAAAATTCGCCTGCGCCGCGACGCCGCTTACGCCGCGCATCTGTGCACCGAAAGCGTCGATTTGCTGTTTGGCGCCGGCGGTGGCGAATTTCTTTTTAACCAGCAATCCATCCAGCGCAGCTTTCGCGACGTGCACGCCGCGAACAGCCACTACGCGCTGGCATGGGACATCGCGACCACCATGGCCGGCAAGAGCCTGCTGGGTATCGGCGCAGATGTGCCAACCCTTTGATGCCCATGGATAACGATTTCCATATTCCGACTGCGGACGCCGACCCGCGAGATATCTGCAAAGCGCTGGGACTGTTTGCGACCGGCGTTACTATCGTGACGACCAGGACAGGGGCTGGCGAATCGATTGGGCTGACCTGCAATTCCTTCAGCTCGGTATCGCTTTCGCCCCCGCTGGTACTGTGGAGCCTGTCGCTGCGCTCGCCCAATTTGCCGAATTTCCTGCAAGCGACACATTTTGCGGTCAATGTGCTCGCGCACGATCAGATCGATCTCGCGCAGCGTTTCGCGCAGCCGATACCGAATAAGTTCGAAGGCGTCAAACATGTTTCCGGGGCGCATGGCATGCCCCTGATCGAGCACGTTGGCGCGCAATTCGAGTGCCGCACTGAAGCACGTCATTACAGCGGTGACCACGTCATATTCATCGGCAACGTGCTGCAATACCGGTTTTCCGAACGCGCACCCTTGCTGTTTTTTCGCGGACGCTACGCCGCGGTCCAGGAAAACTCCTGACCGTCGCTGCGCGCATGTCCGCATTGGCATTAATCAAAGAAAGGCAGGAATGACCCGATGAAGCTGCTGCGTTATGGCAAGAACGGTTACGAAAAACCCGGCCTCCTGGATCATGCGGACCAGATTCGCGATCTCTCCGGCATCATCAACAATCTGGATGCGCAGACGATTACGCCCGCCGGACTCAAGAAACTGCGTGCGATCGACCCCGAGTCGCTGCCGCTGGTGAAGGGCAACCCGCGCCTCGGTGTCCCCTTTACCGGGATCAGCAAATTCGTGGCGGTCGGCCTCAATTACTCCGACCACGCCGCCGAAGCCGGCATGCCGGTGCCGAGCGAACCCATATTGTTTACCAAGGCGACCACGTCGATTACCGGCCCTAACGATCCGGTGGTATTGCCGCAAGACGCGCGCAAAGGCGACTGGGAAGTCGAACTCGCCATCGTGATCGGCAGCGTCGCGCGCTACGTGCCCGAAGAACGCGCCCTCGACTATGTCGCCGGCTATTGCGTCACCAACGACGTTTCCGAGCGCAGTTTCCAGCTCGAGCGCGGCAGCCAGTGGGACCGCGGCAAGGGTTGCGACACCTTCGGCCCGCTCGGCCCCTATCTGGTGACGACCGAAGAAATTCCCAATCCGCAGGCGCTCGACATGTGGCTGGACCTGAACGGCCAGCGCATGCAGACGGGCAATACGCGCACGATGATATTCGGTGCGGCTTTTCTCGTCAGCTATATCAGCCGTTTCATGACGCTGCTGCCAGGCGACGTGATTGCGACCGGCACCCCGCCTGGCGTCGGGCTCGGCAAAAAGCCGCCGGTTTACCTCAAGCCCGGCGACGTGATGACGCTGGGCCTCAAAGGCCTGGGCGAGCAGCGCCAGGAAGTGCGTGCATTCACGCCGGAGTTCTGGAAAAGCTATCCCTGAGTTTACGTAGCAGCCACGCGGCTGCCGCCACCGCCTTCTTTAGCAAAAAAAAACGCCCACCGGCAAAGCCGGTGGGCGGTGGTAACCACTCGTAAGGAGAATTAGCGTGGGTTACCCAAAACTTGTCGCCAGCGCCTGCCGCTCCGCTTTCAGCGCTGCCGGCAGCCTGTCCTGCAAATCCTTGAACATCGTGTCGTGATCCTGCAGCTCTTTGCGCCAGAGTTCCGCGTCGAGCGACATCAACTTGATGAAGCGCTCACGGCTCATGTCTTTCATGCCGGCGAGATCCAGATCTTCATAGCGCGGAGCGCTGCCCAGTGCGGTTTTCTCCGCCTGTGCCCGGCCCATGCAGCGTTCGACGATCCACTTAAGGACACGCATGTTCTCGCCGAAGCCCGGCCACAGGAACTTGCCGTTCTCATCGAGGCGAAACCAGTTGACGCCGAATATGCGCGGCGGATGGGCGACTTTCGCTCCCATCTCCAACCAATGTTTGAAGTAATCGCCGAAATGGTAGCCGCAGAAAGGCAGCATCGCGAACGGGTCGCGGCGCACCACACCCTGGGCACCGGTCATGGCTGCGGTCGTTTCCGACGCCATGGTGGCGGCGAGATAGACCCCGCTGTTCCAGTCGCGCGCTTCCGTGACCAGCGGCACCGTGGTGCTGCGCCGTCCGCCAAACAGGAAAGCAGAGATCGGCACGCCAGCCGGGTTTTCCCAATCCGGATCCGCGCACGGGATCTGCGACGAGTGCACCGTGAAGCGCGCGTTTGGATGCGCCGCTTTGCGACCGCAACCTGCTGTCCATTCCTTGCCTTGCCAGTCGATCAGATTTTCAGGCGGCGGCGTGGTCATGCCTTCCCACCAGACGTCGCCGTCAGGCGTCATCGCGACATTGGTGTAAATCACGTTCTTGCCGAGCGCCGCCAGGCAATTGGGATTCGTATCTTTCGACGTGCCGGGTGCGACGCCGAATGCACCCGATTCGGGATTGATCGCGTACAGGCGCCCGTCTTTGCCGGGTTTGATCCAGGCGATGTCTTCGCCTATGGTCGTTACCTTCCAGCCGTTCAGCGCCTTGGGCGGAATCAGCATGGCGAGATTGGTCTTGCCGCACGCGCTTGGAAACGCCGCCGCAATGTATTGTTTTTCGCCGTCGGGCGGCTGGATGCCGAGTATCAGCATGTGCTCGGCCAGCCAGCCCTGCTCGCGCGCCATAATGGACGCGATGCGCAAGGCGAAGCATTTTTTACCGAGCAGCGCATTGCCGCCGTAACCGCTGCCGAACGACCAGATCGATTTTTCTTCCGGGAAGTGCACGATCCATTTTTCAGCTTTGTTGCTCGGCCACGGAATGTCTTTCTGTCCGGCTGCCAGCGGATTGCCGACTGAGTGCACGCACGGCACGAAAAAGCCGTCGCTGCCCAGCACGTCGAGCACGGCGCGGCCCATGCGCGTCATGATGCGCATGCTCGCCACGACATATGGCGAATCCGTCAATTCCACGCCAATGTGGGAGATATGCGAGCCCAACGGCCCCATGCTGAACGGAATCACGTACATCGTGCGCCCGCGCATGCAGCCGTCGAACAGCTTGTCCAGCGTCGCCTTCATTTCGGCGGGCGCTATCCAGTTATTATTGGGGCCGGCTTCCTGCTGCGTCTTGCTGCAGACGAAGGTGCGGTCTTCCATACGCGCGACGTCATCGGGATCGGAACGCGCGAGAAACGAATTGGGACGCTTTTCTTCGTTCAGCCGGATCAGCGTGCCACTGCGCACCATCTCTTCGCACAGGCGGTCGTATTCCGCTTCAGACCCGTCGCACCAGTAAATTTCGTCCGGTTTGGTGAGTTGCGCGATCTCGCGCACCCAGGCCTTGAGTTTTTTGTGGTTCACGTAGTCCGGCGCTTGAAAAGTATCCGGAATGCGTGCCGCGGCGGCCGTTTGCTTCATTACTTCACTTCTCCTGTCGGCGACCTGATTTTTCTAACGACCAGATGCTTTGGTAATCCGCCCGTTTGACGTAAACGGGCGTGAAAGGACGAAAATTCTACCCCAAATCGATACCTGATTACCGGGTTCCAGCCGGCCTTAGGGCAAAAATATTAACCCTTATAACTTCAACAGGTTAACGCTTTAAATTGGAAGCCTTACGGTAACTCCTGGGAGCGCTTCAGCGGCGCCGGCGGCGGCATGCGGGAACGGGGCTGCTCATTTATTCAGCAATCCGCCTTGGCGGGCGGGGGTGCCGCCCTGCCCGCCTTACGCGTGTAGCCGGCTAACGGCGGGTGAACTGAGTCTTGCCGAACAGGATATCGCGCGACTTGTCGTCGTGGGGCGCGTTATTCTGGGCGTCACACAAAACCTGCAGCCCCCGCACCACAGCCGGACGTGCATTGATCGCATCGAACCAGCGTTGCGCGTGCGGATACGCGGGCAAATCGACGCCGCGCTTGTCCGAGTTGCGCATCCATGGAAATACGGCCATGTCCGCAATTGAATACTCGTCGCCTGCCAGATAGGGGGTTTCGGCAAGTCGCGTATTCAGCACATTCGTCAGCCGGTTCGCCTCGTTGGTGTAGCGCTCGATCGCGTAGGCTATTTTTTCGACGGCATAGGCGCGAAAATGATTGGCCTGCCCGAACATCGGACCGACGCCGCCCATCTGCCACATCAGCCATTGCAGCGCCGCGTAGCGTTCATGCAGGTCAAGCGGCAGAAATTTACCGGTTTTACCGGCCAGATAAATCAATATCGCGCCGGATTCGAACAACGAAATCGGCCTGCCGTCCGGACCGTCGTTATCGACTATCGCCGGCATGCGATTATTCGGGCTGATCTTGAGAAACGATGGTTTGAACTGGTCGCCGGCGCGAATGTTGATGCCGTGCACGCGGTAATGCAAGCCGCATTCCTCCAGCATGATATGCACTTTGTGGCCGTTGGGAGTCGGCCAGCTATAGAGATCGATCATTGCTTTCTCCTCGACTGTCGCCCGCGATACTACCAACAACATCCGGCAGCGGCAAACGGCGCGGCGGCTCGCCTGCCGCGGTAATGCTTGTTGCGCTTGCGCACAATCTTCATGCGCCAGCGTGACCACTGTGCCGCGCAACCTGGCTGCGGCGGTGAGCCCCGGCCCCATGCTTGCGGGATGGCTGATGACATTGTCGCCGTTCGGCTGACCGCTGGTCATCTGCGGTGGACTTAAAGTCGTCTATGATCTCTTGTTGCTGGCCATGTTCCGCCATGTGCGGCCGCCTGAAGAATCCAAAATAAGTACTGCCCGAGGAGAAACCATGAAGCTGCTGACCTTTCGCCCCGCCCGTGCGCGCACCGGCCATTTCGGCGTGCTACTCGCCGACCAGCGGGTGCTCGACATCACTGCGCTGTCCGGCCGCAAATTGCCGGCGACGCTGCTGGAATGCATAGAGGACGGCGCAGAAGGATTAGCTGCCGTCAGAGCCGCGCTGGCGGATGCCGAAAGCGCGCTCAAGCGCGGCGAGCAACTGCCCCAGGTGTTTGCGCTGAGCGACATAACGCTGGAAGCCCCGCTCAAGCCGGGCAAGATCATGGCGGTGGGCAAGAATTACGCTGACCACGCTGCGGAAGGCGCCGGCGAGTTGTATACGCGCGTCGCCGGCTTCGTAAAGCTGACGAGTTGCGTGGTGGCACCCGGCACCACCGTACGCAAACCGGGCTGGACCGAAAGCTTCGACTATGAAAACGAGCTTGCCATCGTCATCGGCCGCCATTGTTGCGACGTGCCTCCCGAGCAGGCCTATGACTGCGTATTCGGCTACACCATCATGAACGATCTGTCATGCCGCGACGTGCAGTTCACCGAACGCAAGGAAGGCAATATCTGCATCGGCAAAAATTTCCCGACGGCGGCGCCGCTGGGGCCGTGGATAGTTACCAAGGACGAAATTCCTGATCCGCATAACCTGCGCATCGTCACGCGCGTCAATAGCGAAGTGCGCCAGGATTCGACCACGAAAAACCAGATATACAACATCCCGGCGCAAATCGCGTGGTATTCGCATGCCGGGTTCGAGCCCGGCGATCTGATTTCGAGCGGCACGCCTTCAGGCACCGGCATGGGCTACAAAGGGCCCGGGAGCTGGTACCTGCAAAACGGCGATCAGATCGAATGCGAAATAGAAAAAATAGGCATCCTCGCCAACACGGTAACGACGCGCAAACGCCGCAGCTGATCAGCGCCGGAAGGTGACGGTCTTCAGCACGCGCGCCCAGCGTTCGCGATCATATTCGACCTGCCGGCGGAACTCTTCGCTCGATCCCGGTGCCGGCAGCAGACCCTGCGCGATCAAAGTCCGCTGCAGCAGATCTTCCGCCAAGGCTCGGTTGATGTCGTAGTTGAGCAAGGACACGACCGCGGCCGGTGTACGCGCGGGCGCGAATATACCGAACCAGCCGCTGGCGTCGAAGTCCGCTACGCCGGCTTCCGCTATCGTTCCTATCTCGGCTACCGCGGGATGTCGCACCGCTGAAGCCATGGCGATGATTTTGATCTTGCTGCCCGCCAGATGCGGCAACACGGCGGCCAGCGGCACAAATCCGAGTTCAACCTGCCCCGTCAGTACGGCATTCATCGCGGGCAGGCTGCCGTTGTAATTGACGTGCACGATCTGCGCCCCGCTCATCGCCGCAAACAATTCGCCCGTCAAGTGCGATGTTGAACCATCGCCGGCTGAAGCGTAATTGATGCTGCCCGGCAGGCGGCGGGCACGATCGATAATGTCGCGCAGATTTTCCCGCGGCCGTTCCGCCGCCGCAATCAACGCAATCGGCATGCGCGCAAACATCGCTACCGGCTGCAGATCGCGCAAAGCATCGAAATCCGGACTCGGATTCAGCGCCGGGAACACGGTAATCGTCGGATTGTCCGCGAATAGCAGGGTGTAGCCGTCCGCCGCGGATTGCGCGACATAGCGTGTTCCGGCATTGGATTTACCCCGCACCTGGCGTTGCGTGTTGACCGGCTGGCCGAGGGCAGCAGCCAAAGTCTGCTGCAGTTGCTGCACCATGGTGTCGGTCAAAGACGGCGCCGACATGTTTTGCATGACACGGACCAGCTTGCTGATGCGCGGGATGCCGGCGATATCGGTCGAACCCGTCGCCGGGAACGGCAGCACCAGTTTGAGCGGCTGCTCGGGATATGCGGCGTGCGACCAGGAGATGTGGGCCAGCAACAGCCCTGCCGCGAGCAGGCGCACAGTCACTGCGGCAACTGGATCGATTTGACCTCGAGAAACTCTTCAAGGCCGTAGCGTCCGAGTTCGCGGCCATGTCCTGATTGCTTGTAACCACCGAAGGGCGCCAGCATGTTGAACGCCCCGCCATTGATATCGACGCGGCCGGTGCGCATGCGCCGCGCGACACGGTTCGCCCGCGCTTCATCCTGCGACCACACCGCGCCGGCGAGCCCATAAACCGTACTGTTCGCCAGGCGCACGGCGTCATCCTCGTCTTTGTAGGTGAGGATGCTGATGACCGGCCCGAAGATTTCCTCCTGCGCAATCGTCATGTCCTCGGTGACGCGCCCGAATACCGTCGGTTGCACGTAATAACCTTTGGCCAGCCCCGCCGGCGCATCAGGACCGCCGAGCAGCAGTTCGGCACCTTCGGCAATGCCTTTCCTGATATAGCC
>CAMBSS010000072.1 GCA_945870465.1 Bordetella parapertussis
CGCGGCCTGCCCCGGAGCATCGTCATCAAACTGCACCGCGAAATCAATCGCTCGCTTGAATCGCCCGACGTCAAGGCACGCCTCGACGGGCTGGGCATACTGCCGTTCACGCTGCCGACGCCGGAAGCTTTCGGCGATTACATCAAGTCCGAAATCGCGAAGTACGCGAAGGTCGTCAAGGACTCCGGCGCGCGGCCTGACTGAAGAGGTCGCGGCAACGATACGTTGACTGCACTTTCCGCGCGACTGAACGCTTTGCATTACACTACGCGAATCCAAACATTCGCAAGCGGGGACAACCATGAAAATCAAACGCATCGAGCACGTCGGCATCGTCGTGCGTAACGTCGAAGCCAGCCGCAAGCTGTGGGAAGACTGCTTCGGCATTCCACTGGGCAGCGTCGAGCAGATTGCCGAGCGCCCCGTCAAGCTGGCGCTCTACCCGGTCGGCGAATCGATGGTCGAGCTGATCTCGGGGACTACGCCGGACAGCAAGCACGCGAAAATGATCGCCGAAGGCAAAGGCGGGCTCAATCACATCTGCTTCGAAGTCGAAGACATCGACGAAGCTCTGGCCGAACTCAAGGCCAAGGGCATCCCGCTGCTCGACCAGGTGCCGCGCATTGGCCATGCCGGCTGCCGCATTGCATTCATCGACCCGTCCGCCACCGAGAACTGCCTGATCGAACTCGCGCAACTGCCTGCCGATCATCCGTGAAACGCGCCGCCGCGCTGCTATGGGCGCTCGGCGGCGTGCTGATTGCCCCTACCGGTCATGCGGCGCAACCCAACTACCCGGCCAAACCGATCCGCATGGTCGTCGCGCAAAGCGCGGGCGGCAACGCGGATTTCGTCGCGCGCTACTACGCGCAACGCCTCACCGAACAACTCGGCCAGCAGATTGTCATCGATAACCGCGCGGGCGGCTCCGGCGTCGTCGGCACCGAACTCGTGGCGCACGCGCCGCCTGACGGCTACACGCTGCTGATGGCGCCGACTTCGCATGCGATCAATCCCAACTTCATCGCCAAGCTGCCATACGACACGCGGCGCGACTTCACGTCCGTTTCCCTGTTGGGCGCCGGCTACAACCTGCTGGTCGTCAATCAGGCCAATGCCGCACGCTCAGTGCGCGACGTTATCGCGGCCGCTCGCGCGCAACCGGGGCAGCTCCGCTATGCGTCTCCAGGCGTCGCCAGCGCCACCCAATTGACCACCGAACTGTTCCGCCTGATGGCCGGCATCGAAATGCTGCACGTCCCGTACAAGGGTGCGCCCGCAGCGCTTACCGCGGTCGTCGGCGGCGAATGCGATTTGAGCTTCGGCAGCATGGCCAGCGCGCTGCCGCTGATACGCAGCGGCAGGTTGCGCGCCCTCGCCATCACTTCGCGCGACCGCTCGCCCGCATTGCCCGAAATTCCGACGGTCGCCGAAGCCGGCGTGCCCGGTTATGAGAGCTCAAGCTGGCAGGCGCTGCTCGGCCCCGCCAGGATGCCGGCCGAGATCGTAAACCGCCTCTACCGCGAAATCGCGCAGAGCGCGAAAAATCCAGAAATGGTGAAACGCTTTAATGCCGAGGGCATGGTGCCGCTGGGCTCGACCCCGCGCGAGCTCGACGAGCATATCGCCCGCGAGCTCGAAAAATGGGTCAAGGTCACAAAGGCGGCGGGACTCAACGTGCATTAATCGGGCAACACCACGCCGTCGCGCGAACGGCTAGAATGCAGGCAGGAGGAGTGGCCCGTGATGTGCCAGAAATGGAAATCGGCCGCGCTTGCAGTGTTCTGCGCGACGGCAATATTGATTTGCGACCTGGCGGACGCGCAGACGCGCCGCGCCAAAGGCTGGGTCCGCGAACCCGCGCATATCGTCGCCTCGATTCCGCTGATGCTGCGCTTCCAGAACTACCTGCCCGAGGAAGTCGATCTTTCTTCCAAGTTTCCGACGCCCGGCGACCAGGGCCAGCAGAGTTCCTGCACCGCGTGGGCGACGGGCTACGCAATGCGCAGTTATTACGAAGGCAAGCGCCGCAACTGGGATTTCTCCTCGCCCGAGCGGATCATCAGCCCCGCCTATATTTACAACCGGCTGCACGATTTCCGCGGCAACTGCGACACCGGCACGGCGATTTCCGAAGCGCTGGGCGTGTTGAAGAACGAAGGCTCGCCCACGCTTTCCGCTTACCCGTACGTCGAAGGCGATTGCTCGCGGCCGGCTACACCCCAGCTGGTGCGCGACGGTTCGGCGTTCCGCATCAGCGGCTGGAGCGCGCTCGACAACAAGCGACTGGACGACGCCAAAGGCCAGCTCGCGCGCGGCAATCCGGTGGTGTTCGGCATGGAAGTATCGGAACGCTTCGAAAGCCTCGCCGGCCGCGAGATTTACGACGACACCGCCTCACCGCGCAGCGGCGGACACGCGATGGTGCTGGTCGGCTACAGCGAGCGGCGCCAGGCGTTCAAGGTCATGAACTCGTGGGGCACCGAGTGGGGCGACGGCGGTTTCGGTTGGGTCTCGTACCGCGCGGTCCGCCAGTTGAGCGATCTCATGTTCGTGATGGAAGTGCCGGACTACGTGCCGCCTGCGCCGCCGCCCAAACCTGCGCCGCCACCCGTCGAGGTTGCGCCACCTGCGCCTGCGCCTGCGCCCGCGCCCGCGCCGGTCGTGATTCCACCTCCACCGCCGCCCGCGCCAGTAGTGGTCGCACCGCCCGTGCCAAAGCCGGCGCCCGACCCAGTGGTGAAACCGCAACCCGCCCCGCCGCCGGTCGTGACTCCGCCGCTACCGCCGGTGGTAGTTGCACCACCAACTCCACAACCCAAGCCCGCGCCGGTGCCGCCTGCGCCGCCGGTTGTCGTGGCACCACCGGCACCGACTCCGCCGCCCCAACCGGTAGTCACACCGCCCGTCGTCATCCCGCCGGTGGCGACAGTGCAAAAACAGGTCAAGGCACGCGTGCAGGAAGTGCGCTGCGCGCGCATCGACAGCGCGATCAAAGCAAAACAGATCGTGCAATTGCGCGGCTTTGCCGGCTCGGCCAGCGATCTCGCCAAACTTGAATCGGACCTGCTCACCATGCCTGGCGTGCGCCGCGTCGATTCGAAAGTGACACTGTATCCGTGGCCGCAGTGCGAAGTGTTTCTCAATTTCGCGGAAACGCTGAAGACGCCGCGCGGACTCAAGGCGAAATTGCGCGGGGCATCGGCGCAGGCATTCGCCGCCGGCGATTCGCTCGCCATCGAGGTCGTGACGCCCGCGTACCCGACCTATCTTTACGTCACTTATCTGCAGGCGAGCGGCGACGCGGCGAACCTGTACTGGCCCGAAGGAAAGTTTCCGAAAGCGCTGCCGCCCAACACCAAAATGACTTTAGGCGGCGGGGCCGGCGGCGAACCGGTCTACCGCATCACGCCGCCGTTCGGCGATGAGATCGTGGTGGTCGTCGCTTCGGCAAGCCCGCTGTTTGCGGACGAACTGCCGGACACCGCGACCAGCCGCGATTACCTGACGTCTTTCCGCAAATCGTTTCTGTTGAGCCCCAGGAGCGGCGGCGGGCAGCGTACCGTATCGGTGCTTGCAGTACCGCTGAAGACGCAAGCCAAACCATGATGATCGGAAAACCTGTCATGCTGAAATTTACTGCTGCCGCAGGCGGCATGCTGGCGCTGCTGATGCTTTTGTCCGCGCCGGCAGCGGCGCAGGACTCGCGCATGCCGACCACGGAGGAAATCATCCGCCAGCTCACGCAACCGCGATTGAGCCCGGACGACCTGAAAAGCAACGCCGTGCAGGTAGAAGGCCGGCGGCGGCGCGCGGAACCCACGCCGGGCGCGGGACCGAGCATAGATCTGGCGGTCAATTTCGAATACGCATCGGCGAAACTCACGCCCGATGCGCGCCTCGTGCTCGACAATCTCGCGCAGGCGCTCGCCGACCCCAAACTCGCCGCTTCGCGTTTTCGCATTGCCGGACACACCGATGCGCGCGGCGGCGACGCTTACAATCTGACGCTGTCGAAACGGCGCGCGCAGTCGGTCGCCGAGTATCTAAAGGGCCAGCACAATATCGGTGCGCAGCGCCTGGGCGTCGAGGGTTACGGGCGCAGTCAATTGCTCGACGCTGCGAACCCCGAAAGCGCGGTCAACCGCCGCGTGCAGATCACCAACCTCGGCTCGTAACGCCGCTACCGGTTCTGACCGGCGCTGTCGCTGATCAGCTTTGTCATGCGCTCGCGCTCGCGGCGTATGAACTCGGCGGCTTCCGCTGAAGTGGTTCCCATCGGGTCCGCTCCCTGCACGGCAAGTTTTTCTTTTACGTCGGGCGTCAACAGGATGCGACGCGTCTCGGCCTGCAATTTGGCGACGATCTCGGGTGATATTTTGGCGGGCGCGAATATGCCCTGCCAGGAACCCGTCACGAAATCGGCGATGCCCGACTCCCCGAACGTCGGCGTCTCCGGCAGCGCTGCGTTGCGCTGCGCGCTGGTGACCGCCAGCAGCTTCAGCTTGCCGCCTTTTACATAGGGCAAAGTCGCGAGCATGCCGTTGAACAGCACGTCGGCCTGGCCGGACGCGACGTCGAGCACCGCCTGCGCGCCGCCTTTGCCGGGAATATAAGCCCAGTCGATGCCGGTGCGCGACGCGAGCAGAATCCCCGCCCAATGCGGTGCGGTGGTTTGCCCGGAGGTCGCGAAATTCAGTTTGCCCGGCCGCGCTTTGGCTAGCGCAATGAATTGTTTGACGTTGGCCGCCGGCACGCTCGGATGTACGCAAAATAAATGCGGCGAATACGACACGATCGTCACGGGCGTGAAATCACGCTGCAGATCGATCGTGCCCTTGCCATGCATGAGCACCGTGGTCGTCGTGCTGCCGTAATCAGCGAGCAGATAGGTGTAGCCATCCGGCGCGGCCTTGACGAGCATTTCATTAGCGATGAGGCCGCTGCCGCCGGGACGGTTGTCGACGATGATCTGCTGCCCCCAGCTCTCGGCAAGCTTGGCGCCGATCACGCGCGCCAGGATATCGGAGGTGCCGCCGGCGACGGCGGCGATGAGCATGCGGATCGGCTTGACGGGGTACGTCGCATCGGCAGCGCTCGCTTGCCCTGCGCAAGCAGCCAGCGCGAACACTGCCATGTGAAAATACCCTCCCTGCAATTTCACGGCTTTGCCGTCGGCGCCACGGTGAGTCCGCGTATCTTGTGCTTTTCGATCGCGCGCGCGACGAATCCAGAGGCTTTGACGTCTTCAATGAACGCGGCCAGATAGCGCGCGCCGGCTTCGTGACCGCGCGGCGTGCCGGCCGCCTGCAGCACGGCGGTAAAGTTGCCCGGCAGGATGCGCGAGCCCGGCAGCTTGGGTTGATCGATCTCGAGCTGCGACTTCAAACCGGCGAGCGCATCCATTTTCTCGGCAACGAACTGCTTGAAGGTCGCCTCGGCATCGGCGGTGCGAAAGAGCGTTGCGTGCTTCAACGTGCGCGTGAGATACAAATCGTAGGCGGCCTTGCCTGTCACCGAAATGCGCACGCCCGCCCGATCCACTTCATCGACGGACTTGAACGCCGAACCGGGCGGCACGAGGTAGGTCGCTTCGATTTCGACGTACGCTGCGGTGAAGGTGATCTCGTTCGCGCGCTTGGGCTCGATCGCGAGAAATCCGAGCTGCCATTCGCCTTTCGCGGCGGCTTCGGCCAGCCCGCCGGCGGATTCGTAATGCAGGATTTTGACCGGCACGCCCAAACGCTTGCCGAACTCGTGCGCGAGATCGAGCGCGACACCGCTCGGCGCGCGCGTGACGGGGTCGCGCGCGGTGAGCAGGATATTGGCAAAGTTGATACCGACATGCAGTGTGCCCGTGGGGGCGAGGTCGGCGCGCGCGGCGGAAATATCTTCACTCATGATGGCGGAAATCCTCAGGATGGCGGAGCGATAATGTAACCCATCCCGCCGTCACGCACCGGACGCGGCGCGCGCGAACTCAAGATCCCAGGTAGCGGGTCTCGAGATGTTTACGCAGATGCTGCGGATTCAGCGCTTCGCCGCTCGCGCGCCGCACCAGTTCCGGCGTGTCCCAGCGGCTTGCCTGCGACCAGATATTTGCATTGAGCCACGCGAAAACCGGTGCGAGGTCGCCGGCCGCTATCCGCGCGTCGAGGTCCGGCGTGGCGCGGCGCATCGCGGCAAACCATTGCGCCGCGTACATGGCGCCCAGTGTGTAGCTTGGAAAATAACCGAACGCGCCTTCGGTCCAGTGCACGTCCTGCATGCAGCCGTCCTTGAAATTGCCGCGCGTATCGAGCCCCAGCAGCCCTTTCATCTTTTCGTCCCATAGCGCAGGTATGTCCTCGGCTTCGATTTCGCCCTCGATCAGCGCGCGCTCTATCTCGTAGCGCAGTATCACGTGCGCCGGATAAGTCACTTCGTCGGCGTCTACCCGTATGAAGCCGGGCTTTACACGCGTCAGCAGCCTGAACAAATTGTCCGCCGAGAACGCCGGCTGCGCGCCGAATTGCGCGCTCAGCATGGGCGCCAACAGGCCGACGAAACCGCGGCTGCGCGCGAGCTGCATCTCGAAAGACAGGCTCTGGCTTTCGTGGATGCCGTACGAGCGCGCCACACCTATCGGCTGGCCCAGCCACTCACGCGGCAGGTTCTGCTCGAAGCGCGCGTGGCCGGTTTCGTGGATAGAGCCCATCAGGCTTTGCGCGAAATCCTCAGCGCGATAACGCGTGGTCAGGCGCACGTCTTCCGGCACGCCGCCGCTGAAAGGATGCGTGCTTTCGTCGAGCCGCCCCGCGGCAAAATCGAATCCCAGCAATTGCATCACGGCGAGATTCAACGTACGCTGGCCCGCGACGGGAAACGGCGGGATTGGTGCAATGTTTTTTTCATCGCGCTGCTTCGCCTGCACGCGCGAGACAAGGTCCGGCAACCATTGTTTAACGTCCGCGAATATGCGGTCGATATCCGCAGCGCGCACACCGGGTTCGAAGCGGTCCATCAGCGCGTCGTAGCGCGTGAGCCCGCTGTCGGCGGCGAGCAATTGCGATTCTTCGCGCGCGAGCTTCACGACTTCACGAAAATTTTCAAGAAATCCAGGCCAGTCGTTCGCCGGGCGCTGGCTGCGCCACGCGTGCTCGCATTTCGCGCCCGCCAGCGTCTTGGCTTCGACCAGAGCTTCCGGCAACGCGTTGGCATCGCGCCAGTCGCGCTGAATCTCGCGCAGGTTGGCGCGTTCGACGTCCGCGAGCGGCTCCTGCTCCGCCGCGCGCAACAATTCCGCCAGGCGCGGTTCCGTGCGCGTGCGATGGATCAAGGCGCTCAACTCCGCTTCCGCGGCGGCGCGCGCCTCATTGCCCTTGGGCGGCATCATCGCGTTGCGGTCCCAGCCGACGATGGAAGCGAGATGGTTGAAGCGGTAGAGACGCGACCACACGCGGCAGAGTTCGTTATAGCTGGGAGCGGAGACAGTTGCTGCAGACATTTAGATTTCACCGGCCCACCGGCCGGTTGCCTTCAAAGTTTGGGTATTCGCAACGTTTTACTGATCATCAGCGTGCCCGACAACAGGAACATGAGCGCCAGCGGATGCAGATCCCACGGCCCGCAGGTCCACACGCCGCCGTAAATATTCTCGCCCAGCCGGTCCTGCCACTCGAGCACCGCCAGCACCGCGACCAGCAATACGCTGGTGGGAATCGGTGTGCCTTCAAAATAAGCCGCCTTGTCGCTGCCTTGCGACAGGCTTTCGGCGGTCACGTTATATCTGGCCAGTCTGCTAACGCCGCAACAAACGAAGTAAATCAACACCATCCAGTCCCAGCCACCGCGCAGGCCGGCTGCATAACCGAGCGCCGCGGGGCGACGCCAAACGAGATGACATCGGCCAGCGAATCGAGTTCTCGCCCCAGTGCGGAATGAGTGTGCCGCCAGCGCGCGATGCGGCCGTCGAGGACGTCAAATACGAAAGCCGCCGGCGCCATCGCCGCCGCGGCATAGAAATGGGCCGCTGATGCATTGCCGACGTAGATCATGGCGAGAAAAATCATCGCCACCCCGCAGGCCGCATTGGCGAGCGTGAAAAAGTCGGCGAGATGAAAACCCCGCAGCATCGAGAAATGTTTGCGTTCTTTGAGCGGCGAGGGCATCGACTGAAGAGTCATCTTTTTTAGTATAACCCACCGGCCCCGGCACGGACCGGCGCGACGTGCGACGGCTTGTTGTTGCACCTATCGCGCCCCGACTGATCCAGATCAAAGCAAGCCGCATGACGCGCGCCTACGATTCATGAAAGCGGGCCGCGGTGGCGGTTATATTCGCGCGCTCCCGTGCGAGCGGCCCGACCGGCAGGTAAAATGCGCCCATAGCGGCAATGTATGCCTGTAGATATCAAGGCCCGAAAATGAAACCCGACGATTCCAAGCTCGCCCTGCCGCAACAACAAGTCAGCATCGATGTGCTGCTGGAAAAGTACGCGAAAGGCGACGAGAAGTCCGCTGACGACGTGCGGCGCCGGGTAGCGCGCGCGCTGGCCGCGGTCGAGCACGATCCCGCGCGCTGGGAGACGGCGTTCTTCGAAGCGCTGGTCGGCGGATTCATTCCGGGCGGACGCGTGAATTCCGCCGCCGGCACCGACTTGCAGGCGACCTTGATCAATTGTTTCGTGCAGCCCGTCGGCGACTCGGTTTCCCAAACGGTTGATGGCCGGCCCGGCATCTACGTCGCGTTGATGGAAGCCGCGGAAACCATGCGGCGCGGCGGCGGCGTCGGCTACGATTTTTCGGCGATCCGGCCGAAAGGCGCTTACGTGCGCGGCACGCATTCTAGCGCCAGCGGCCCGGTATCCTATATGCGCGTGTTCGACCGCAGTTGCGAGACGGTCGAATCCGCGGGCTCGCGGCGCGGCGCGCAGATGGGCATATTGCGCTGCGACCACCCCGATATCGAAACCTTCATCCATGCCAAGGACCACGGCGATCTTTCGAACTTCAACGTCAGCATCGCGGTGACCGACGCGTTCATGCGCGCCGTCGAGACCGACGGCGACTGGGAACTCGTGCACAAGACGCCGCCCGACACGCGCGCCGACGAGCGGCAGAGGTCCCCGCGCGAGGACGGCGCCTGGGTCTACCGCACGGTGAAGGCGCGCGACCTGTGGCGGCAGGTCATGCAATCGACTTACGATCATGCCGAACCCGGCATAGTGTTCATCGACCGCATCAACGACGACGATAACCTGTCTTACTGCGAGCAGCTGGCCGCGACCAATCCTTGCGGCGAGCAGCCGCTGCCCGCATACGGTTGCTGCTGTCTGGGCAGCATCAATCTCACGCTGTTCGTCACCGACGCTTTCCGCCCCACGGCGAGTTTCGATTTCGCAGCGTTCGCGCGCGTCATTCACCCGGCAGTGCGCATGCTCGACAACGTGCTCGAAGCCACCGTGTGGCCGCTGCAGCAGCAGCAGGCGGAAGCGCACGCCAAGCGCCGCATCGGGCTCGGCTTCACCGGCCTCGGCGACACGCTCGTCATGCTTGGCCTCAAATACGATACTGGCGAAGCCCGCAACATGGGCGGCAAAATTGCCGCTTTCATGCGCGACGAATCCTATGCGGCATCGCTTGCCATCGCGAAGGAAAAAGGCGCATTTCCGCTGTTCGACGCGCAGCACTACCTGGCCGCGCCGCGCTTCGCCTCGCGCCTGCCGGCGGCGCTTAAAAAAGAAATCGCCGCGCACGGCGTGCGCAACAGCCACCTCCTGTCGATCGCGCCGACCGGCACCATCTCGCTGGCGTTTGCGGACAACGCATCGAACGGCATAGAGCCGCCTTACGCGTGGACTTATCAGCGCAAAAAGCGCATGCCCGATGACACGCATCGCACCTATGACGTCGAAGATCACGCGTGGCGCCTGTACCGACACTATGGCGGCGACGTGGAGAAACTGCCCGCGCACTTCATCACCGCGCTCGAAATCTCGGCGCTCGACCACATGCGAATGGTGGCGGCGATCGCGCCGTTCGTCGATTCGGCCATCAGCAAGACCGTGAACGTGCCGGAGAACTATCCCTACGACCAGTTCGCAGACCTTTACTTCGAAGCGTGGAAATCGGGACTGAAAGGCATCGCTACTTACCGGCCGAATGCCGTGTTAGGCAGCGTGCTCTCCGTCACTCCGGCCGCGACCGCCGCGACCGCCGAGCCCAACGACCTCGATACCTCCGATACCGACCGCCGCATCCGGCTCGATGCGGCGCCTGAACCGGCGCTGCTGAGCCTGCGCTGGCCCGGACGCCCCGTGTTGCCGGACGGCAATCCGTCGTGGACCTACATGGTTGAATCGCCGTTCGGACGTTTCGCCATCTTCGTCGGCCACGTGGAAAACGGCGCGCCCTACCCGTTCGAAGTGTGGATCAACGGCAACGAACAGCCGCGCGGCCTCGGCGCGATTGCGAAAACGCTGTCGATGGACATGCGCGCTCTCGACGCCCAGTGGCTGCGCATGAAGCTCGACGTGCTGGCGCGCACCGGCGGCGACGCGTTCGACTGCGCGATGCCGCCGGACGGCAAACCGCTGCGCGTGCCCAGCATCGTTGCCGCGTTCGCGTGCATCGTGCGCCATCGCGTGGACAAACTCGGCGCGCTCGCCGAAGCCGGCGGCAAATCGCCTGTGCTCAACGCCCTGTTCGCCAGCAAGGAACCCAAGACGGGCACCGACGGCACGATGTCGTGGACGGTAGACGTCTACAACCCGAGCTCGGACGACGATTTCGTGCTGATGTTGAAAGAACTGGTGCTGCCCAATGGCCAGCGCCGGCCCTATTCGATGTGGATGGCAGGCGCCTATCCCAAGGCGCTCGACGGCCTGTGCAAGGTGCTGTCGCTCGACATGCGCGTGATCGATCCTGCGTGGATCGGCATGAAACTGAGAAAGCTTTTGTCGTACGACGAGCCGCTCGGGGACTTCATGGCGCGCGTGCCGGGCACCGAGCGCCAGGAAAATTATCTCAGCACCGTGGCGTATGTCGCGCGCCTCACCATTCATCGCTACGCGCTGCTGGGCATACTCGACGAACGTGGTTTTCCGGTCAACGACATGGGCGTGCTCGAAATGCCGGACGATGACCATAAGGCGGTCACCTTCGATTACCGTCCGGCACACGGCAAGCTGTGCAAGGAATGCGGCAATTCGGCGGTGATCAAAAAAGACGGCTGCGAATTCTGCACCGCCTGCGGCGCCATTGGAGCGTGCGGATAGGCGGCGCATGAAAACCGTCGCTCTGCCGGTCATGGTCGCGTGAAAACCGTCACACTGAATACCGGCGAACGCGTTCCCGCGTTCGGCCAGGGCACGTGGCACATGGGCGACGACCGCGCGACGCGCGCGGAAGAAATTGCAGCGTTGCGGCTGGGCCTCGATCTCGGCGCCACTCTCATCGACACCGCGGAGATGTACGGCGATGGCCGCGCCGAGCAACTCGTCGGCGAAGCGATCGCCGGACGGCGCGCTGAAGTTTTTCTCGTCAGCAAAGTCCTGCCGCACAACGCGACACGGCGCGGCACCGTTAGCGCGTGCGAAAAAAGTCTCAAGCGTTTGAAAACCGACCGGCTCGATCTTTACCTGCTGCACTGGCGCGGCGACGTGCCGTTCGCGGAAACGCTGGAAGCGCTGATGGCGCTCAAAAGCGCCGGCAAGATCCGCCACTACGGTGTCAGCAATCTGGATTTCTCCGACATGCAGGAAATGTGGCCGCTCGTCGGCGGCGCCGAAATCGCGACCAACCAGCTGCTGTATAACCTGACGCGCCGCGGCATCGAATGGGACCTGCTGCCGTGGCTGCGCGAGCGGCGCGTTCCGGTCATGGCGTATTCGCCGCTCGAACAGGCGCGGCTCGCCGGCAACGCGAAACTCAAGACTTTTGCGCAGCGTCACGGCATGACGCCGGCGCAGGCGGCGCTCGCCTGGCTGCTGGCCGCAGACGATGTCATCGTCATCCCGAAATCCGGGCAGCGCGAGCGGCTGCGCGAAAATCTGGGCGCGCTAGCCCACCCTCTGAGCGCGGCGCAACTCAAGGAACTCGACGGACTGTTTCTGCCGCCGCACGGGCCGCGCGCGCTCGAAATGCTGTAGAGCGCCACCATCGCGCCAGAGCGTCAAGTCCTCGGCAGCCGGTGCCTGCTTTACGGCAGGCTTGCCCGGACTTTTACGGTCCATCATGCGCCTCCCACCCAATAAATAACCCTTTAGATCGTCAAAACGCACTTTTAAGCCACTTATGCGCCTTGGCCCGAAACTTGCGGAAAGTTTAGACGGCCTGCGCCAGCCCGCAGGTTTGACCACAGACCGACATCGATCACGGCGGCTGGAGCGGCAGGGAGGCAAATATGCTGGAAGTGGATCTGCAGGATACCGACCCTATCGTCGAGCGCGCGATTACGGAGAGTTGCGCCGCTTTCGGCAGTGTCACGTCAGTCAAGGTGCACCGTGAACCATCGCCTTTTGCGCTGATTGAAATGTCCCGGCGCGAGCAGACCTACGAGGTAGCGGCCCAGTATGGCGGTTCGGCGTTCGGCACTTCCGCGCTCATCCACCTGGCGCAAAAAGGCAAGGGCGGCTGACACATTTCGGCGCGCCGCGTTGCGCGTCATCCATTCGCGGCACGCGGCGCAGCGCTCCTCGCCGCAGGCTTTATCCGCTATGATTCCGGCATCGACCATCTGAAGATTGCGGCCCCGCGTCTTCCCGCATCAGGCGCCCCGAACATGGCAATACGTTCCACCGGTTTTTCCATGATAGAGATGTTGGTGGTGGTGGCGATCGTCGCCATCCTCGCGCTGATGGCAGCACCCAGCTTCCAGGACCAGATCATCCGCGACCAGATCAACGCCGCGCTGCCGCTCGCCGACATCGCGAAAACGCCGAACGCCGCGTCGTGGGCGATGCTGCAGACGTTTCCGCCGGACAATGCGAGCGCCGTGCTGCCGCCTGCCGACAAGATCGTCAACAATGCGATCAGTGCGGTGGCGGTCGAGGACGGCTCGATACACATCACGTTCGGCAACCGCGCGAACGGCGTCATCAACGGCAAGATCCTCACGCTGCGCGCGGCGGTGGTGGAAGACGCGCCCGTCGTGCCGGTGACCTGGGTCTGCGGCTACGCCGAAGCGCCCGAAAAAATGACCATACACGGCCAGAACAGGACCAATGTTCCGGCCGCCTTCCTGCCGTTCGCCTGCCGCTCGCGCACGCCCAAGAAATAGCTTGGTGCCGCAGCCGCGCTATTGCGGTCTTTCGCCCCTCACCTGAACGCGGTGCATCATGCGCCGCTCGCTGGCATCGAAAGGGTCGCGCCGGTGCACGAGGCAACGATTGTCCCAGATCAGCGTGTCGCCGAGCTGCCATTCGTGGCCCCAGGTGAATTCCGGCCGCGACGCCTGCGCCCATAATTCGTCGAGCAGCGCTTCGCTTTCATCCAGCGGCAAGCCAAGGATATAGGCGTTGCGGCGCCGGCCGAGATACAGCGCCTTCCTGCCGGTGGCCGGATGCACGCGGAACACCGGGTGCCGCGCGCCTGGCGCCGCGCGCGGATCGCTGACTTCCTTGAAGCCTTTGCGCAACTGTCCGCCGCTGTTGTACGACTCGTCATGGATGATCATTTTGCCGTCGAGCGCGCTGCGCGTTGCCGCTGGCAGCGTGTCGCACGCGAGATACTGGTTGGAAAAATACGTGTTGCCGCCGACCGGCGGCAGTTCCAGCGCATGCAGTATTGCGTACGAAACCGGCACGTCCCGGTATGACATGTCGGTATGCCAGATCGCCTCGCCGGCACCGAGATTGCCCTTGGGCTGACCATCCTCGATGATGTTGGAGATCACCAGCACGTCGGGATAGGCGTCGATATAGGGTTTGCCGATGATGCTCATGCCCGGCGGCTCGAGTTCGCCGAATCGCTTGCCGAAGGCGATCAATTGCGGATCATCGATCGGCTGCCCCCTGACCACCACCACCTGGTGGTCGTAAAGGGCCTGCCGGATGCCGTCAAACATCGCGGCGGTGAGGTTGACAAGATCGACGCCGCGCACTTCTGCGCCGCACGCCTTGCCGGATGGAACAACTTCAACCACTGTGGAACGGGCGCCTGATGGCGCGGAAACCCGGGCTGCTTGCATTGCTTCCTCCTTCAGAACAAACGTATGATGCGCATGACTGGTTCACCCATCCCGCATACCGACGACTGCACATGCCGCGCAAAGCTTTACGCACCCGGCTCGAAATGGACGCTGCCGCACCCCTGTACCGGCAGGTTGAAAAACAGATCCTGCAATGCCTGGCCGAGGGCGAATGGAAACCGGGCGGCCAGCTGCCGACCGAAAGCCAGCTCGCCGAGCGCTTCGGCGTGGCGGTGTTCACCATACGCGCCGGCATTGCCGAACTGGTCGCCGCCAATATCCTGGTGCGCAAACAGGGTAAAGGCACTTTCGTTGCGCGTCATACGCGACAGCGCCAGCGCTACCAGTTTTCGCATGTGTTCGGCAATGACGGCCTGCAGATGTTTCCCGACCGCGAGTTGATATCCTTCAGGCGCGAAACCGCACCGGCGCCGCTGCAGGAAATTTTGCGGCTGCGGGGAGAAACGCGCCCCGCGATATTCGAAATCGAATGCCTGCTTACCACTGGTCTGCAGCGTGTGGCGGCGATGCAAATCACGCTTCCCGCAAAAAAATTTGCCGGCCTCACCGCGCGCACCATTCGCGCCAGCGACGAGAACCTCTACGCGGTCTACCAGGACGCGTGCGGCGTCAACGTCATCCGCATCGAAGAACGGGTGCATGCGGCAGTTGCGGCGTCCGCCATCGCGCGCGCGCTGAAAATTGCACCCGGCAGCCCGCTGCTGCGCATCGAGCGCATTGCCTACACGTATAACGATGTGCCGGTCGAGTTTCGGGTTCGCCATCTGGATGCCGCCAAATATCACTATCGCCTGGGTGAAGGCGGTCTCTAGGCGACCGCCACGGGAGCAAAGCGTTCGCTTCGCGTCTCGTGCGCACTCAGCACGGCGCGATCGACCTCCGGCCAATACCCGGGGCGCAGCACAATGCAACCGTCTTCGAACGGCAGCGGGTTTGCGAGCAAACGCACCTTGGGCTTGAGAAAACCGTTCATGTCTCCCGCGCGGGCGAGAAAACCGCGCGATACGCAGGCTTCCACCCAGCACATGAGTTCGGTAGCGACGCCGTCGCCCAGGCAAATATCGAGGCCGCGGCTGCGCGCCAGCGTCATGGCACGTATTGCGCGCTCGACGCCGCCGACACGCTTTAACTTGAGCTTTACCAGTTTGACCCCGTCGATGCCGGCCGCCCTGTTTATGTCGGCATCAGTGCGAATCGATTCGTCGAGCATCAGGGGCACCGTGGAAACTTTGGCCACTGCGGTATTCGCCGCCCACTCGTCCGCCTCGCACGGCTGCTCGAACAAATCGATGCCGTCCGGGTTGAGGCTGGATGCAAACCGGCATCCCTGCGCCTCGTCGTAGCCGCGGTTGGCGTCGAGCGTAATGCGCGCGCGCCCCCGTGCCGCCGCCTGGATCAACGCTATGCGCGCGAGATCGTCGTCGACCTGCCAGCCGACTTTCCCTTTGAACGTGCGGTAGCCCTGCGCAAAGCGGGCATCGACTTCGGCTTCGATGTCCGCCTGGTTGGCGCCGGCAATCGGCACCAGGAGCGGTATGCGCGTCTCCACCTTGACTGCCAAAGCCGGGTGGCGCTCCAGCACCGCGAGCGCAGTCAAAATCGCACAGGAGGCGAACGGCGCGCTGTCAACTTCTCCGTCGACCAGCGACTTTGCTTCCGCCACAGTTTTGCCGAGCAGGCGCGCCGCGACTGTCCGGCAAAATTCCCACGCGCCGTCGGCGGTTTCAGCCGTGGAGCCGGCGGGAATATAAGCTTCGCCCCAGCCAGTATTGCCGTCAGTGTCGCGGACCTCGACAATGATGGGCTCGAATTCCGTGTAGGTGCGGAACGACACCCGGTACGGTTTGGTGAGCGGCAATTTAAGCTGGCGCAGCGCGATTTCCTGGATAACCATGGTCTCGTTGGTGCAAGTGGTAACAGTTGATAAAAAAGCTTACTTGCGTATCATACGTATGACTTGCAAGATACAACAAATACAACAGTCCGACAACCCGGAGGAGGTTTTTACGTGAGGTTCATCGTCAATGCGGCCCTGCTCGCTCTCGCTGTGCTGCCCGGTCCGCTGCACGCCGACAACTACCCGACGCGCCCGGTACGCGTCATCATTCCGTTCGCCGCCGGCGGCACCTTTGATCTCGTCGGACGCGTCGTCGCGCAAAAGCTTGGCGAATTGTGGGGACAACAGGTGGTCGCCGATAACCGGCCCGGCGGCGCCACGCTGATCGCGTCCGAACTGGTGGCAAAGTCGAACCCGGACGGCCATACGATTTATTTGTCGCCCAATTCACTGGCGGCCAATCCGTCGCTGCACGCCAAGTTGCCTTATGCGCAACGCGACCTGCAGCCCGTCGTGCTGGTCGCCGCCCAACCCATGGCGCTCGGCGCCCATCCGACTTTCAAGGCGAAATCGATCAAGGAATTGATCGACATGGCGAAGGCGGCACCCGGCGGACTCAATTACGGCACGGCCGGCATCGGCAGCGGCGGCTATCTCGCCGGCGAGATTTTCAAACTGGCGGCCGGCATCGACGTCGTCCACATCAGCTACAAAGGCGGCAACGTGGCGATGATCGAGGTGATGGCCAACCAGATCAATCTGGTCATGACCGGGCTGCCCAACCTGCTGCCGCAATACAAGGCCGGCAAACTGAAAATACTGGCGGTCACCGACGGCAAACGTTCGGCCGTCGCCAAGGAGATCCCGGCCATCAGCGAAACGGTGCCCGGTTATGAATTCCGCAACTGGTTCGGCCTTATCGTGGCGCGCGGCACGCCTGCACCACTCATCCGGCGCATCAACGCCGACGTAAACCGGATTCTCGACACCGGCGATACACGCCAACGCCTGCTCGACCAGGGTTTCGAGGTGATCGGCGGAACCACGGAAGAATTCGATCGCGTCATCAGGGAAGACACGGTAAAGTTCGCGAAAGTGCTCAAGGGCGCGGAGAATCGTGCCAACTGACCCCGAAGTGCAGTCTAAAATGGCGTGATGCCCATCTTCGAAATTTTCAGCCTGCTCGCACTTGCCGCCATCGGGTGGCTGTGGCTCGACAGCCTGAAAGCGCGCGAAGTCGCCATGCGCGCCGCGCGCGCGGCATGTTCAGCCGACGGCTTGCTGCTGCTCGACGACACGGTGGCGATCGCCCACCTGAAACCGGTGCGCGACGATGACGGCCACGTCAAACTCCAGCGCGCTTACGGTTTCGAATACAGCGATACCGGCAACAACCGGCTTCAAGGCAGCATCGTTTTACTCGGCCACCGCGTTACCCTGCTCAACGTGGGGCTGCGCCTGCCGCCGGAAGTGCGCACTTTGCATTAGCGTTGCCGACAAAAAAATAGAAGGAAATCCGCCATGGCCAAAACCAGGCGCGTCGACGTGCACAGCCACGTGTTCCCGCGCGAAATGTTCGACCTGATACGGGCGCGCCCGCACGACTACGGCATGCATTTCGCGAATACGCCGGCCGGCGAGAAACTCCTGCGCGAAGACGGCCATGCGACTCCGCTGTTCGACGAATTTTTCGATGCCGATGCAAAGGTCGCGGGCATGGACCGCAAGGGCCTCGACATTTCGGTGATCTCGCCGACGCCGATGATTTATTTTTACAATCTCGATGCCGACCGCGCGGCCACCGCAACGCGCGTGACCAACGACGGTGTGGCCAACATGGTGGCGAAACGTTCCGACCGCTTGCGCGGTATGGCGACGCTGCCGATGCAGAACACGGACGCCGCGGTTGCTGAACTCGAGCGCGTCGTCAAAGAACACGGTTTCCGCGCAATTGAACTCGGCTGCACTATAGTCGGCGATCAGCTTGCCGAAAAACGCTACCGCCCGGTGTTGAAACGCGCGCAGGAGCTGAAGGTTTTCATTTTCACGCACCCGCATTTCACGGGCGACCGCTGCGGCCTTGAACCCTACTATCTCTCCAATCTGGTCGGCTTTCCGCTGGATACGGTGACCATGGCGGCGCACCTGATGTTCAGCGGCGCACTCGACGAGTTGCCGGACCTGCGGATCGTGCTCGCCCACGGCGGCGGCTACCTGCCGTACCAGATCGGCCGGCTTGCCCATGGCTACGCAGTGCGCAAAGAGCCGCACGCACATAAAGCATCATCGCCGCGCGACCTGCTGCGCCGTTTTTACTTCGACGCGCTTACCCACGACGACAAAGCCCTGGCTTTTCTGATCGAGCAGGTCGGCGCGGACCGCGTGACCCTCGGCACCGATGCGCCGTTCGACATGGGCGAGGAAAATCCGCTCGCGCGACTCGACACCGTGCCGGGGTTGAGCGCCGCCGACCGCGATCGCGTGCTCGGATTGAACGCCTTGGGACTGCTCGGCGAGAACGCTTAGCCTGCCCTACTCGCCCTTGATGCCGGCCCGCCGCCCTTGTACGGAATATGCACCCAGCGGGGTGCCCGTCATCTACTGATAATGACGCAGGAACTGATCGCGAACATGCTGGGAGTGCGCCGTGAAGGCGTGACCGAAGCTGCCGGCAAATTGCAGGTCGACGGCGTGATTCAGTACAGCCGCGGCCACATCAAGGTGCTGGCCCGCGGAAAATTGGAAGCGCGCGTCTGCGAATGCTACCAAGTGGTGAAACAAGAGTTCGGCCGCTTGCTGGTCTATTGCGGCGACGTGGCTTTCGTTGCGGCACTTAGGTCGTGCATAAAGCGCGCGTTTGCCGACCATGGGCCCGTGGCCAGCCGAAAAAACGAAACCAGAGTTGGGAAATCGACATTAAGGCGTTGACCCCGGCGGCCCAAAGCCTGTAAAATTTTTATGCAAGTTGCTGGCGAAAGCCAGCGGGACATCGGGAGAGACCTCTCGATATCGTCAGGCGCCGAAGGAGCAACCACCCCGGAAACTCTCAGGCCAAAGGACCGATGTTCCAGTTCGCACTCTGAAGAGAACCTGGGTTCGTCACCCGAGGGACACCGAAGGAGCAAGCAACGCATGTAGCCCGCGTTGCGAATCTCTCAGGTCCAGAACAGAGGGGGTGTCTGCATGCATGTGCATGAGATTACTTCCCTACGACGTTCTGGAGCTTGTCAATCATGCAATCAATTGCTGTAATTGGCGCCGGCATTACCGGCGTCACGACCGCTTACGCCCTCGCAAAGCGCGGCTACAAAGTGACGATCTTCGATAAGAATCGATACGCCGCCATGGAGACATCGTTTGCCAACGGTGGGCAGTTGTCGGCGTCCAATGCGGAAGTGTGGAATCACTGGTCAACAGTCTTCAAAGGCCTCAAGTGGATGCTTAAGGGGAATGCTCCTCTCTTGATCAATCCAAAGCCGAGCTGGCACAAAATCTCCTGGTTTTTGGAGTTCATGGCCGCCATACCCCAGTACCGCAACAACACCATCCAGACCGCACGCCTTGCTATTGCGGCGCGCGACCATCTTTTTGCGTGGGCGTCCCGGGAAGGCATCGAGTTTGACGCCCGGCAAGAGGGTATTCTTCATTTCTATCGGGATAAGGGCGCGTATGACCACGCCGCGACAGTCTCGGAATTACTGGCCAAAGGGGGCCTCAAACGGCGGCCCGTGACGCCGGAAGAGATGCAGGCCATAGAGCCGACGTTGAAGGGCGACTATTACGGGGGGTTCTACACCCCGAGCGATTCCTCGGGGGATATTCACAAGTTCACGCAGGGTCTGGCAGACGCCGGGGCAAGGTGTGGCGTGCAGAACCTGTTCGAACATCAAATCCACACTGTAAAAGAGAGCGGCGATGGAGTGCGTATTTCCGGAACCTGCCGCCAGATTGCGTTTGACTACTCCTTTGATGGCCTGGTTGTCTGTGCAGGTATCGTTAGCCGTTCGATTGCGGCCTCGCTTGGTGATCGGTTGAATGTTTATCCCGTCAAAGGATATTCCATTACCGTTAACCTGCTCGACCTATCCAGTCAGGCAGCGGCTCCGACAGTCAGCCTGCTTGATGACGCAACAAAGCTTGTAGCCAGTCGCCTTGGTGTAGACCGATTCAGAGTCGCAGGTAGCGCGGAATTCAATGGCGCCAACAATGACATTCGCGCCGATCGAATTCGGCCGCTTCTGGACTGGGTACATGGCTGCTTCCCTGAAATTAATACTCGCAGCGTTGTTCCGTGGGCCGGTTTGCGCCCCATGATGCCGAATCTCATGCCGCGCGTCGGCCCAGGAAAATCGCCACGTGTTTTCTACAATACGGGGCATGGACATTTGGGCTGGACGCTTTCCGCGGCTACGGCAGAACTCGTCGCCGGCATGGTGGACCAAAGGGCTCGAGGGGCCCGCACGTTTGTCGACATACCGGTTGCTTCAAAGGCCAAGTCTCCTGACATGGGCGGCGGCCGCGCGAAGCCGGACCTTGTCTCATAGACGAAATTTGCGATCGCAAACTCGGTGAGCTTCCCTCTGTTTTTC
>CAMBSS010000073.1 GCA_945870465.1 Bordetella parapertussis
AATCGGAATCGCTGGCGCAGGCCACCGAGATATGCCGCCATAATTTTAACGGCGCCTTTCTCGAGATCCTGGTCGATCGCCTGTCGATGGCGAACACGCGGCTCTCGCAACTGCTCGCGGACAAAAATATCAGCGTTTTTTAGCAGTCGGTCTCCGCTGCCTGCCGGCGCGCCGCCGGGCGGCGCAATGCGGCAGGTTCCCGCCTTGCACGAACCGCACGGGCACCGTATATTACATTCCAATCAAAATTTGCGAGCCGGGAGCAAGGATGCATTTCGACAAGGAACTCGATGCGCGCGGACTGAATTGTCCGCTGCCGATACTGCGCACCAAGAAATCACTCAACGACATGACGTCAGGGCAGGTGTTGCGCGTGGTCGCCACGGACCCCGGCGCGGTCAAGGATTTTCAGGCGTTTTCAAAACAAACCGGCAACGAGTTGTTGTCGTCGGAGACCGCGAGCAGCGAATTCGTGTTTTTCATGAAAAAGAAATAACCCGCGGTGATGCGTTGAATCGCATGCTTATCGTTAAGCAAGCATGGGTTGGATTCATCGTTCTGGCGTCGGTATTGCTGCTGGCGCCCGCGCAGGCGAGGACTCCCGACCGCTGGCCGTTTGTCGAATACAACGACGCCGTGCGCGTGGCAAAAAAAACGCACAAACCGATGTTCGTCTACTTCGGTTTTCAGGACTGTCCGTACTGCGAAATCGCCAACAAGAACACGTTCTCGTTCGATGCATTGCGCAAGCGCTATACCGAGCATTACGTGCTTGCCTATTTTGATATACGCGGCAACCCGGCTGACATTATTACCCTGCCGGAAGGCGAAAAACTCACGCGCGCCGAAGCCATCAAGCGCCTGCGGTCGAGTCCGGTGCCCGCGTGGATGTTTGTCAGTCCCGAGGGCAAGGAAATACTCATGCGCCGCGGTTCGCGCACCCCGGTCGAGGCCTTCATGCAGTTCGATCAGTTCGTGATGAGCGGTGCTTATCAGAAGGGATCGCTGGAAAGTTTTCTCGCGCAACGCGGCCTGCACGAGGCCAAGCCGCCCGAATAGCTGTTTCGTGCGCGGCGCACGCGTTGTGTAGCGGCGGCCGGTTATGACGGGAAAGGCGTATGAGCGAAATGTGGCGTGTCATGGATACCGGCCTGCGCTCCGCGGCGCAAAACGTCGCGCTCGACCGCGCGCTGCTTGAAGCGCGCCAAGCCGAGGAAATCCCGAGCACCCTGCGCTTCAGCCGTTTTACTCCCAGCGCGTTGCTTGCCTATCGCCAAAGCGCTGTCCAGGAATTCGACCCCGATTATTGTATTGCCCGCAACATAGCGATCCAGCGTCGCATCACTGGCGGCGACGCCGTCTATTGCGATGGCGACCAGCTGGGCTGGGCACTGTATCTGCACCGCCGCGATATCGGCGCCGGCGACATGCGGGCGCTTGCGAAACGCATCTGCCATGCGGCGGCAGCGGCGGTCGGCGCGCTCGGCGTCGATGCGCGGTTCCGCGCCCGCCACGACATCGAAGTCGACGGCCGCAGGATAGGCGCCGCCGGCGGCACCTTCGACGGCAATGCGTTGCTCTACCAGGGCATCCTGCAAATCGATCTGGATGCCGCTGACGGGTGGCGTGTGATGCGCACGCCGCTCGCGGCGCAGTCCGACCCGGCGTTCGCCGCGGCGCGCGAACGCGTCACCGACCTCAAAAGCCTGCTGGGCGCATGTCCCGAAGTTTCGCTAATCAAGAGCAACCTGATTGCAGCGTTCGAGAGCGAGTTCGAAGCCGAATTCCACGACGGCGACCTGTCGCTGACCGAGCACGCGAGGTATCGCAGCGCATTGGCGGAGATCGATACGGCGGACTGGATCAACCTGATGCAGCGGCCGCTGTCCGAGGCTCCGGTCTGCGCGGCATCGCATAAGGTTGCGGGCGGGGTGCTCAATGCCAGTCTCGTTTATGACCGTCCCGCCCGGATTATCAGGCAGGTCTGGTTCGCGCACGACAGCGCCGTCAGACCGCAGCGCTTAGTCGTCGATCTCGAAGCCGCGCTGCGCGACACCGCAGTCGCGCGCCTCGAGCACATCGTGCGCGGTTTTTTTGCGGGGCGCGCGGTCGAGATGGCAGCGGTCACGCCAGGCGACTTTGTTGCGGTGGTGCGGCGCGCGTTGAAGCTGCCGCTGTTTGTGCAAAACCCGTAGTCAGGGCGCGGCCGGTTGCGTGTTACGCGCAAAGCCGCGGATCGTCAGGCGTGCGCCGCCTCGCCCTGCCACAGCATGTCGTAGCCGAGCTCCGTGCTCTCGGAGCACAGGTTGGCCAGCGCGGAAAACTTGGATTTGAACACGCCGTCGGCGTGGGATTTCTCGTGCGCTTCGAACGAGCTCCAGTAGGTGACGATCGCAATGTGCGCGCCGGTGTTTTTGGTTTCGCACAGCGAGCCTGCGTCCGACACGAAGCCGGAAAATTTAAATACCTGGCCGGCGAGGAAGCCGCCTTTGTCGCCGCCATAAGTTGCCTTGACGGCGCTGCACATTTCGCCTATTGCCAGCTCCGCCTCGTCGAGACTGACGCCTGGTTTCAACTGAACGGTGTTGAACAGCATCTTGGCCCCGTAGGGCAGGGTGACCGGATCGAACATGCGTTTCTCCTTGGCGTAATAAATTGGCTGCGCGGCGGCGTCAGCCGGCAGTAGCAAAAATCCGGCGCGTCGCGGCCAGTACGCCGCGCACGCCGCGCCACAGTTTCGGCAGCAGCCACGCCGTCAATGCTACCAGCAGGATGAGGATGACGAGCAGCGCCAGCGGGTATTTGAAGACAAACCACACCATGCCCGCCGCCAGCGCGTCTTCGGTGAGCGAAGCGGCCCAGTTGCTGAACGGCTCGGGCGAAGTATTGATCAGCACGCGGCTGCCGGCCTTGGTGAAATGTGCGCCCGCGGCAAAGGTGCCGCCCAGCAGTGCGGCGGCGAGCGCGAGGGCCGCGCTGTGGTCTGCCACGGCGGCAGCTGCGAGCAGCGCGCCGCCCGGTATGCGCACGAAGGTCTGGAACGCGTCCCAGATGCTGTCGAAACCGGGAATCTTGTCGGCGCCGAATTCGATGGCGAACAAGGTGCCGGCTGCCAGCATGACGGCGGGGTGGGTGAGAATTTCGAGGTCGGGCGGCAGCGCGATCACGCCGAAATAGCCCAGCGCGCCGAGAAAAAACAAAACCGCATAGAGCCTGAGCCCGCTCGCCCAGCCGAGGCCGGCCGCCATTGCTATTGGCGCAACGATGTCCATATTGTGCGGCAGTGTAACCGCCGCTATGGCGGGCGGCAATCAGCGTCGCGGTCGCTACGCCTGTCCTTTACGGTTTGCTCACGCCGATGCGCAAGTAAGTCTCGCGGACGTCGGCGCGCAGGCGCGGCAGTTGCCGCCACAGCACGGCCGCGCCTATCACGCAGCACGCGCCGCCGAAGAACAGAGTATGGCCGGCGCCGATGCGGTGCGCGAGCGCGCCGGCGGCAAGGCTGCCGAGCGGGCCCATGCCGAGGAAAGCCATGGTGAAAAAGCTCATCACCCTGCCGCGCTTCTCGTCGGCGACTATGGTTTGCAGGATCATGCTGGTACCCATGCCGACCAGTATGATGCCGAAGCCCGTCAGCATGATCGCCCCCAGCGACAGCCACAGCAGTGTCGATTCGGCGAACACCATCAGGCTCGCGCCCGCGAGCAGCCCGCCGAACACGATATGCTGCGTCAGACCGCGCACGTCCTTGCGGGAAGCGAGGTAGACGAGGCCGCTGGAGCCACCGAAGCCGGCAGCGCCGATCAGGAAGCCCAGCATGCGCGCGTCGCCTTTGAATATTTCCGCGGCGAAGATCGGCATCAGGGCCTGGTACGGTGTCACCATGAAACTGACCAGCGCGACCATGGGCAGCAGTAATTTCACCGGCAGCAGGCTGGCAGCGTAGACCACGCCGTCCTTCAGCCCGTGCAGGATGGAAGCGCTGGCAGCCTTGGCGGAGCGTATGTCGATCTGCATCAGCGCCACGATCACGATGACGGCGATTTTGCTCACGCCGTTGGCGAGAAAACAGAACGCCTCGCTCGACACCGCGATCAGGAGCCCGGCCACGCTGGGGCCTATCATGCGGCCGGCATTCTGGATGAAACCATTCATCGCGATGGCGGCCGGCAGATCCTGTTTCGACGGCACCAGCTCGTAAACAAAAGACTGGCGCACCGGCGTGTCTGTCGCCATCACGATGCCGAGCAAAACGGCCATGGAGAGTATGTGCCAGACCTCGATCAATCCCGAGTACGTGAGCAGCGCCAGCACCAGGGCTTGCGCCAGTGCCAGCGCCTGGGTCGCGATCAACAGCTTGCGGCGGTCGAAACGGTCCGCCCACAGGCCGCCCAGCGGCGCGAATATCAGGATAGGAATCTGGCTGGCGAACGCAGTGACGCCGAGCAGGAAAGCCGAGCCGGTCATGCGGTAGACCAGCCAGCTCATGGCGACCTGCTGCACCCAGGTGCCCAGCAATGACAGCGACTGGCCGCAGAAGTAGAGCCGGAAGTTGCGGTAGCGGAATGCGCGCAGCGCGTGGATCATGGCGCCGCCTGGGGGGACGGAATATGTATAGAAGCCGGCGCGCCAGTCATCCCAACCGTTCGATCTGGGCGCGCAGTTTGGCCAGCGTCATTTCGAATTCCACGAGACGCTGGCGTTCTTGGTCGACCACCGCGGCAGGCGCCCGCTCGACGAACTTCGAATTGGCGAGCTTCGCCTGCGTTTTTCCGATTTCCCCTTCAATCCGCTCCATTTCCTTGCCGAGCCGTGCGCGTTCGGCCGCGGGATCGATTTCTATTTTGAGCATTAGCCTGTAATCGTCGACGATCGAGACCGGCGCGTCGGCCTGCGGCAACTCGTCGACGATGGCGACTTCCGACAGCCGCGCCAGCGGTATCAGGTACTGCGTGATTGCGCCAAGAATCGCGCGGTCGCCCTGTGCCAGCAAGGGCACTTTTTGCTGCGGGCCGAGGTTCATTTCGCTGCGCAGCGTGCGGCACGCATTGGTGAGCTGCTTGAGAAGCGCGATGTGCTGTTCGGCCGCCTCGTCGATGCGGCCGGCGTCCGCCTGCGGGTATGGCTGCAGCATGATGCTGGCGCCGGTCTTGCCCGCGAGCGGCGCGACTTTTTGCCACAGTTCTTCGGTGATGAACGGGATGATCGGATGCGCGAGCCGCAAAGTGGCTTCCAGCACGCGCACAAGGGTGCGCCGGGTCGCGCGCTGCTGCGCTTCGTTGCCGCCGGCGATTTGGGCTTTGGCAAGCTCGACGTACCAGTCGCAGTACTCTTCCCAGACGAATTCGTAAATCGCGCGTGCCGCGTTGTCGAAGCGGTATTCGCCGAAGCCTTTTTCAACCTCCGCTTCGGCGCGCTGCAGGCGGCTCGCAATCCAGCGGTCGGCCATCGAGTATTCGAGCGGCAGCGCATCGTCCAGCCCCACATCTTTGCCGTCGCAATTCATGAGCACGAAGCGCGTCGCGTTCCACAGCTTATTGCAGAAATTGCGGTAGCCGTCGCAGCGGCCGAGATCGAAATTGAGGGTGCGGGCGAAGGTGGCGAGCGACGCGAAAGTGAAGCGCAGCGCATCGACGCCGAACGCCGGGATACCGTCGGGATAGTTCTTGCGCAGATATTTCTCGATCTTCGCCTTGTGCTCGGCGCGCAGCAGGCCGACCGTCGACTTGGCCAGCAGAGCGTCAAGCGTGATGCCATCGATGAGGTCGAGCGGGTCGAGCGTATTGCCTTTCGACTTCGACATCTTCTGGCCGTCGGCGTCGCGCACCAGGGCATTGATGTAGACGTGCCGGAACGGTACCTGGCCGGTGAAGTGCAGGGTCATCATGATCATGCGCGCGACCCAGAAGAAAATGATGTCGAAGCCGGTGACCAGCACCGATGACGGCAGGAAAGTCTCGAGGTCTTTGGCGGGTTGGCCAACTGAGTCCGGCCAGCCGAGCGAGGTGAACGGCACCAGGGCGGACGAAAACCAGGTGTCGAGCACGTCGTCGTCACGCCGCAATGCGCCGGTGTAGCCTCGGGCTGCGGCCTGCGCCCGCGCTGCGTCCTCGCTGCGGGCGACGTAGATGTTGCCGTCATCGCCATACCACGCCGGGATCTGGTGGCCCCACCACAGCTGGCGCGAAATGCACCAGTCCTGGATGTTTTCCAGCCATTGGTTATAGGTCGTCGTCCAGTGCTCTGGGAAGAACTTGACGTCACCCCTGGCGACCGCATCGAGGCCGTTTTTGGCGAGCCCGTCCATCTTGACATACCACTGGTCGGTCAGCATCGGCTCGACGATGACGCCGGTGCGGCCCGAGCGCGGCACGCGCAGTTTGTAAGGCTTTTCCGCGACCAGCAATTGCTGCGCGGCCAAATCCGCCAGCACGCGTTTGCGTGCTTCGAAGCGATCAAGGCCGCGGTACTGCGCCGGCGCGTGGTCGTTGATGGTGGCGGTCAGCGTCAGGATATTGATCGGTTCGAGCCGGTGGCGTTGGCCGATTTGATAATCGTTGAAGTCATGCGCCGGCGTAATCTTGACGCAGCCGGTGCCGAACTCGCGATCGACGTAAGTGTCGGCGATGATTGGTATGGTGCGGCCGGTCAATGGCAGCTGGACTTGCTTGCCGATCAATTCCAGGTAGCGCCAGTCCTCGGGGTGGACGGCCACGGCGACGTCGCCGAGCAGGGTTTCGGGCCGCGTGGTGGCGACAGTGAGCGCGCCGCTGCCGTCCGCGAGCGGGTATTTGATTTCCCAGATCTTGCCGTCTTCCTCTTCGCTGTCGACTTCGAGATCGGACACGGCGGTGCCGAGCACCGGGTCCCAGTTGACGAGGCGCTTGCCGCGGTAGATCAGGCCTTCTTCGTGCAGGCGCACGAATACTTCGACGACGGCGCGCGACATGCGTTCGTCCATCGTGAAGTAGCCGCTGTTTTGTCCTTCGGTATCGGCGTAGCTCCAGTTGGCGGAGGTGCCGAGGCGCCGCATCTGGCGCGTGATGGTCGAGCCCGATTCCTGTTTCCATTCCCACACGCGCTTGATGAAGGCGTCGCGGCCGAGGTCATGCCGCGTTTTGCCCTGCGCTTCAAGCTGGCGCTCGACGACGATCTGGGTTGCGATGCCGGCGTGGTCGGTGCCGACCACCCAGTTGGTGTTATAGCCGCGCATGCGGTGATAGCGCACGAGGGCATCCATCAGAGTCTGCTGGAACGCGTGTCCCATGTGCAGCGTGCCGGTGACGTTCGGCGGCGGCAGTTGTATGCAGTACGCGGGTTGCGCGGTGTCGCCGGACTGCGCGAAATAGCCGCGGCTTTCCCATTCGGCATACCAGCGGTCTTCTATCGCGCGGGGCTCAAAGCTCTTGGCCAGTTCCATAGTTGCGGCGGGGGGCGCGGAAAAGTTGCGCATTATACCGGACGCCTGCGGCGCATCCGCGGGGGTTACAGGTGCGGTCGGCGCCGCGGGTGCGGACGGCGGGCGATCGGCGAGCTGCAGCTGCAGCTGCAGCTGCTGCAGCTGTTTTTGCAAAGTTTCCTCGATCGAGGCGCGTACCATGGCGTTGATGTTGGTCTTCAATTCATCGCTGATCTTGTGCAGGGCCTGATCGAGCGCGCCGGCGACGTCCGGCATGAAGCGGTTTTGCAGTACCGCGGCGATTTGCGTGTCGAGTCCCTGCTTCAGTTTTTGATAAACGCCATCCTCGAGGTCCTGCGTCTGCACCGGCAAATTGACGTCGGCGCTCCGCGGTGGCGTTGCTTTTGGCGATTCCAGCGCCGGTGCCGGTGCAGGCATGCCCACGCTGGCTGCGGGCGGCGTCTGCAGCGGTGGCGCCACGATGTCTGTCAAAGTCGGAATTGCCGCGGTGTCGAGGTTGCCGGCGACGGCCTCGGTCAGCGTCGGAACGTCGCGCGGGTCGGCCGCCAGCGCGCCGGCGGCGCGGTGCCGGTTGAGCAGCGCATCGGCGCGGCCCAGCACGTCATCTGCCGCGCGCCCGTCGTCGTCGCCCTGATTGCTCATTGCCGCGCGCGCATTACTGCGGGCTCTTGGAGAGGTCGTGGCTCTGGATCGCGTAGCCGCGGTCGCGGTAGAACTTGAAACGCTCGCGCGCCTGGCCGCGGTCTTGCTCGTCGAGGCTGACGATTTCGATCAGGCGCTGAAAGCGGCTGAAGAAAGGCGGCCATTCGGCGCGCAGATTGATCAGCACCTCGGCGTGCAGCGGGTCGGCCCCGTCGTGATCGACGATGACCGGCGTGACCGCCGCGAGAGGATCGCCCGGCGTGCAGTGCGGAATGAAGCTCACCGCCTGCGCCGACCACAGCACGCGGCTGAATCGCTGGCTCGCGTCGGCATCCGCGCAGAAAGCGAGCACCCGCAGGCCGCGCGCGCAGGCCTTGGCGCTCAACGCGCACGCGGTCTGCAGCTTGTTCTCGACGTGAAAATAAAAGTCGATCTGGGTCATGAAGGCAGGATGCAGGATTCAGCGGTATCGCGAACGGGACAGCATGAATTCAAGGTCGGTCCTGACGGTTCAATCAGCTTTTTGCAGCGCGGTCGATCAGGTATTGCGTGAGCAGCGGCACGGGCCGTCCGGTCGCGCCCTTGGCGGCGCCGGATTTCCACGCGACACCGGCGATGTCCAGATGCGCCCATTTGAATTTCTTGGTGAAGCGCGCCAGAAAACAGGCTGCCGTGACGCTGCCGGCAGGCCGCCCGCCGATGTTGGCGAAATCGGCGAAGTTGCTCTTTAACTGCTCCTGGTAATCGTCCCACAGCGGTAAATGCCAGGCGCGGTCGTGCGTGGTCTGCCCGGCGGCAAGCAGTTCCTGCGCAAGGGCGTCGTCGTTGGCAAAGAGGCCGCTGGCGACGTGGCCGAGCGCAATCACGCAGGCGCCGGTGAGGGTGGCGATGTCGACGACGGCCTGCGGCTCGAAGCGCTCCGCGTAAGTCAGCGCGTCGCACAGGATGAGGCGGCCTTCGGCGTCGGTGTTGAGGATTTCCACCGTCAGGCCCGACATGCTGGTGACGATGTCGCCGGGTTTGGTGGCGCTGCCGCCCGGCATGTTTTCGGTAGCGGGAACGATGCCGATGACGTTGATCGGCAGCTTGAGTTCGGCGACCGCGCGCAGCGTGCCGAGCACGCTCGCCGCGCCGCACATGTCGAATTTCATTTCGTCCATTTCGGGCGCCGGCTTCAGCGAGATGCCGCCGGTGTCGAAAGTGACGCCTTTGCCGACCAGAGCGTAAGGTTTCTGGCCGCGCGGCCCGCCCTCGTACTTGAGCACGATGAGCTTGGGCGGTTCGTCACTGCCGCGCGCCACCGACAGGAGAGAACCCATGCCGAGCTTTTCCATGTCTTTGCGCTCGAGCACCTGCACGCCCAGCTTGTATTGCCTGGCAAGCGTGCGGGCGGCGTCCGCGAGATATGCCGGCGTGCACACGTTGCCCGGCAGGTTGCCGAGGTCTTTGGCGAGGCTCATGCCGTGCGCGATCGCAGCGCCTTGCTTCAACCCGCTTTGGCCCGCCTTGAGTTCGCTGCGCTCGCCGACCAGCAACGTCAAATGCCGCACGCCGCGCGCCTGCTCGCGTTTGCTTTTCATGCGATCGAAGTGATAAGTCGCGTCGCTGGCGGCGATGGCCGCCTGGGCAGCGCGCCAGGCGATATCGCGCTGTTTGACGCCCGCCGACAGACACAGCACAGCGTCGGTGACGCCGGTTTGTTTCAGCGCGGCGATGGCCTTGGTGACGGCGCTGCGATATTTGCCATCGTCGAATTCGCGTTCGCGGCCGAGCCCGACGAGCAGCACGCGGGCAGCGGAGACGCGCGGCACCTGGTGCAGCATCAGCGTGGTGCCGGCCTTGCCTTCCATGTCGCCGCGTTTCAGCGCCGCGGTCAGCTGTCCGCGCGATGCGCGATCGAGAGAGGCGCCAGCCGCCGACAGCTTGCGCGGTTCGAATACCCCGATGATGATGCAACCGCTACGGATGCGCTCCGGGCCACCGCTTTTTATGCTAAATTCCACGCCGTTCTCCTGAGGATTAGTCGTTACGGGATATCACTGATTATCTTCGCTATCCGGGCAAAAATCAAAGCGCGTCCGCGTGAAAATATTTCATAATTCGCTGGTGCGGGAATGCGCCGGTACCGCGATCGCGACGTTCGTGGTGCTGCTCGGCATTACGGTGACGACGCAGCTGGTGCGTTTCCTCGGACTCGCTGCCGGCGGCTCGATCACGTTTACCGGTGTTTTCGCGCTGCTGGCGCTCACCTCCTTCAACTACCTGCCGGTATTGCTGTCGCTGACGCTGTTCATCGCGGTGCTGATGACGCTGACGCGCAGTTACCGCGATTCCGAGATGATCGTCTGGTTCAGCGCGGGGATGAGCCTCACGCGCTGGGTGCGTCCGGTGCTGTCGTTCGCGGTGCCCATCGTGATCCTGGTCGCGCTGTTAAGCCTGCTGCTGTCGCCGTGGGCGATCACCAAGAGTGAAGAGTTCAGGAACTACATGGACAACCGCGACGACGTGACGCAGGTGACGCCCGGCGTATTTCGCGAGTCGAAACAAAGTGAGCGAGTGTTTTTCGTCGAGAACGTCAACGAAGGCGAGAACATGGTCGCCAACGTGTTCGTAAGTTCCACGCAGCACCATAAAACCGGCGTGATGGTCGCCAAGCGCGGCTTCATGCAGACCGTCGAGAACGGCGACCGCTTCCTCGTGCTGTTGAACGGCCGGCGCTACGAAGGCACTCCGGGCACCACCGATTACAAGGTCAGCGAATTCGAGCGCTACGCGATGCGCATCGAAGCGCGCGAAGCCAAGGCATCGACGCCGTCCGCCAAGTCGCTGCCGACGCTGGCGCTGCTGCGCGACCCGAATCCGCTCAATCAGGGTGAGTTCGCCTGGCGCATCGGGCTGCCGCTGTCGGCGCTGATACTGGCGCTGCTGGCAATTCCGCTGTCTTTTGTCAATCCGCGAGCGGGGCGGTCGCTCAATCTCGTGATGGCGATCCTGGTCTACATGATTTACAACAACGTCATCAGCATCGCCCAGGCGTGGATCGCGCAGCAGCGCGTGAGCCTTCCCGTCGGCGTGCTGGGCGTGCACGCGATCATGATCGTTCTCCTGTTGCTGCTCTTTTGCCGGCGCCTGACGCTGTTCTCGGTGTTTCGTTTCCTCAAATGAAAATCATCCGGCGCTACCTGTCGGCCGAGATAACCACGTCCACGCTGCTGGTGTTCGCGGCGCTGCTGATGCTGTTGGCGCTCTTTGACCTGATTCACGAGTTGGGCGAAATCGGCAAGGGCAGCTACCGGCTGCCGCATATTTTTGCGTACGTGTTGCTGAGCGTGCCGGGCCACATTTACGAACTGTTCCCGATTGCGGCGCTGATCGGCACGCTGTTCGCGCTGGCCCAGCTCGTCGCCAATTCCGAATACACGGTGATGCGGGTTTCCGGCGTCTCGATACCGCGCATGGCGCTGACGCTGGTCGAGGTCGGGCTCTTGTTTTCCGTGCTGACTTTTGTCATCGGGGAGTTCATCGCGCCGCCCGCCGAGCAATTCGCCCAGCAGTTGCGCGCCAAGGCAATTACCGGAGTGATCGCGCAGGAATTCCGCTCCGGCTTGTGGGTCAAGGACGACCGCAGTTTCGTCAACGTCGCCCAGGTGCTGCCCGAGTCGGTGTTGCAGGGCGTGAAGATTTACGAATTCGACCCCGATCACCGGTTGCGCCGGATCAGTCTCGCGCAGCGCGCCGAATACCGGCAAGGCAATACCTGGCGTCTGCACGAAGTGGTGCAGACCAATTTCGAGAACGACAATATGACGGTGGACCGCATCGCCGAAGCCGACTGGCATTCGGTACTGGAGCCGGGCTTGTTGAGCGTGCTCATGCTGGTGCCGGAGCAGATGTCGGCGTGGGCGTTGTACTCGTTCGTGCAGCATTTGCGCGAGAACAACCAGCAGACATCGCGCCACGAGATCGCGTTCTGGAACAAGCTGATCTATCCGTTCGCGGTGCTGGTGATGATGGTGCTGGCTCTGCCGTTCGCTTATTACCAGCAGCGCGCCGGCGGGGTTGGCGGCAAGTTGTTCGCGGGCATCATGCTCGGCATCGGTTTCTGGATGCTCGGGCGTTTGTTTACTTACCTCGGGTTGCTGCGCGACTGGCCGCCGTTCTGGAGCGCGATCCTGCCGACGCTGATGTTTCTCAGCCTGGCGATGGTGATGATGTGGTGGGGGGAGAGAAGGTAAGGCGGAAGGATGAGGGATGAAGGATGGATAAGAAACCTGAGCGCCCTTAGGCAGTCACTGATCCTTCCGCCTTCATCCTTCCGCCTTCGTCTTTAATGAGCCGCGTGCCCGCCAGCCGGTCGTGCAGAAACTGGCGGTCACGGTCGCCGAGCGCCCACCAAAAGCCGACGCCGCACAAGGCGGTTCCCACGAGCGCGAACAGGTAGCGCTGTGCCGCTTTTTTCACTGGAATTGCTGCGCCGTCGTTCATCACCAGACGGATGTGCCACGTTTTCATCGGCAGGGTTTGTCCGCTGTGCGTCCAGCAATAGATAAAGTACGCCGCGGTAATGGCGAGCAGATACGCCTGGAACAGCGGGCGGGCGAGCGCGACCGGGAGCAGGGGATTGATGACCAGGAATAACCAGGCGGCGATAAACAATATCGCCGTCAGCAGCAGCATTTCGTAGCACAGGCTGCCCAGGCGTCGTCCCAGGCGTGCAGCGGCAACCGGGGCAGCGGCGGGCGCCGCATGGTCTTTCAAGCGGGAGAGTTCGCAGCTACTGCGAGGTGGTGGTTGCCGAGCTGTCGGTAGCGGGCTCGACCTTGGGGGCCAGCGATTGCTGGTACTGCTGCCATTGCGCCTTGACCTGCTCGCGTTTTTCGGGCGGCAATTTCTTGATGGTCTTGTAATTTTCGCGCGCGACGCGGCGCTGCTCCGGCGTGAGCTTGGCCCAGTCTTTCATTTGCGCCTGCAGCCGCTGCTGCTGCTCCGGTTTCATTTTCGGATAGGCTTTCGCGACCTTGACCCATTTGGCGCGGCGCAGGGTGTCGAGTTCTTTCCAGTCGTCCTTGAGCGGCGCCAGCACGGTCTGCTGCGCCGGGGTCAGCTCCGTCCACTCGGGCTTGGCCGGTTTGGGCTGAACGGCTGCTTTGGGCTGGAGGGGCGCGGCGGCAATGACCGGGGCGGCGAGGCTCAGACCCAGAACTATTGCGACGAGCGCTTTAACCATGCTTCGAAGTTGTTATCCAGATAAGCGTTGATGGGCAGATCGTCGCTCAGCAGGCTGACGTCGATTTCGGCGATGTCATTGGCCTGTATCACCACCTGCCAGTAAGTGGCGCCGGTCAGGCTCAATACCAGCAGGCCGAGCGCGAGCAGATTGCGTGCATTGAAATGGCGATTATGGCTGACACGGAATGCCATGTCGCCGGCCCAGGCGAGGCCGAACACCGGCTGCGGCGCTTCGCGGTAGCGGTCAAGCGCTGCCTGACGCGACGATTGCAGCTGGTACGCGGTGCCCTGCTTGATATTGCCCAGCCCCTGATTGAGGCGCTGGATGATTTTGCCTGCTAGTTCCTGTTCATTCATAGCGAAATTCCCTTATCTTTCAGCAGCTCCGCCAATGCATGCGTGGCTCGTGAGCAGTGAGTTTTCACGCTCCCTTCCGAGCAACCCATGACTGCCGCCGTTTCTGCGACATCCATTTCCTCCCAATAACGCAGCAGGAACGCCTGGCGTTGACGTTGCGGCAGCTTATGGAGTGCTTTTTCAATGATTTCAAGCGTTTGGGCTTGCTGCAACTGATCCGAAGGCGCGCCCTGCGGATTGGAGTTCGATTGCACCTCCAAAGTTTCCAGCGGATCGTAGTCGTCGTCGCCGTCAGGCCCGCCCAGCGACGACAACTGGGGTGTCCACAGGGAGCGCACTTTCTGGCGCCGGAAATAATCCCGTGTGGTGTTCTGCAAAATGCGCTGAAACAGCATCGGCAGCTCCGCCGCCGGGCGCGCCGCGTACTTGTTGGACAGTTTCATCATCGCGTCCTGCACCGCGTCCAGCGCGACCTGTTCGTCGCGCGCGGCGAAAAACGCCTGCTTGAACGCGCGGCGTTCGACCGCGGCGAGAAAGTCCGAAAGTTCCTTGCGGGTAGCCAGTGGAATCCGCCTTTGTGATGAGCCCGGTCGCGCCGGGCTTCGCGTTGTGTTTATGCTGCGCAGTGGCCACGACGTAGAGCGCTCCGAAATAACGTGTGCGCTCTTCCCGGCGTTGACGCCGTTTCGACTGCGGGCTGAATTTATCCAAGGCATCTTAACAAAACGCGTAGTCACTGCAAGTTGACCCGCGCCGTATATCGCCAAGTCGGCGGTATCATGCTGTTTAATCAGATATTTAGCTTGACCAAACGAGGCGTAAAAGGTATCGTTCGCGGTTCTGTATTTTGCTTGTAAATCAACAAGGTTGAGCTATGGAATTGAACGGCGCCGAGATCGTGGTGCGTTGTTTGCAGGAAGAGGGCGTCGATTACGTGTTCGGCTACCCGGGCGGCGCCGTGCTGCACCTTTACGACGCATTGTTCAAGCAGGACAAAGTGAAGCACATCCTGGCCCGTCATGAGCAGGGGGCGGTCCACGCCGCTGACGGCTATTCGCGCTCAACCGAAAAAATCGGCGTCGCGCTGGTCACCTCGGGTCCCGGCGTGACTAATGCCATCACCGGCATCGCGACCGCCTACATGGATTCGATCCCCATGGTGATCATCACTGGCCAGGTGCCGACGCACGCGATCGGCCAGGACGCGTTCCAGGAATGCGACACCGTCGGCATTACACGCCCCTGCGTGAAGCACAACTTCCTGATCAAGGACGTGAAAGACATCGCGGCCACTATCAAGAAAGCGTTTTACATCGCGGGGACGGGACGGCCGGGCCCGGTGGTGGTTGATATTCCGAAAGACATCACTTCGCCGGCGGCGAAAGCCGAATTCGAATATCCGAAGTCGGTCAGCATGCGCTCGTACAACCCGGTCGTGAAAGGCCATGCTGGTCAGATCAAGAAAGCGGTGCAGCTTCTGATGCGAGCGAAGCGGCCGATGATCTACGCCGGTGGCGGCGTCGTGCTCGGCAACGCGGCAGCGGAACTCGCCCAGCTCGTGCGTTTGCTGGGCTTCCCCTGCACCAACACATTGATGGGGCTGGGCGGTTATCCGGCCACCGACCGCCAGTTCGTCGGCATGCTCGGCATGCACGGCACTTATGAAGCCAATATGGCGATGCAGCACTGCGACGTGCTGCTGGCGATAGGGGCGCGTTTCGACGATCGCGTGATCGGCAATCCCAAGCATTTCTTCGAGGAGCCGCACACCATCATCCACGTCGACGTCGATCCGTCTTCGATTTCGAAGCGCGTCAAGGTCGATGTGCCCATCGTCGGCAACGTGCGCCCGGTGCTGCAGGAGCTCATCAAGCAGGCGCAGGCATCCAGGGACAAACCGGACGCCGGCGGGTTGAAGGCGTGGTGGAAGCAGATCGACCAGTGGCGCGGGCGCGATTGCCTCAAGTACGCGCGCACGTCCAAGATCATCAAGCCGCAGTTCGTGATCGAAAAGCTCTGGGAGCTGACGAAAGGCGATGCATTTGTGACGTCCGACGTCGGCCAGCACCAGATGTGGGCGGCGCAATACTACAAGTTCGACAAACCGCGGCGCTGGATCAACTCGGGCGGGCTCGGCACCATGGGGTTCGGTCTGCCGGCGGCGATGGGCGTGCGGCTCGCCCACCCCAAGGCGACGGTCGCTTGCATCACCGGCGAGGGCAGCATCCAGATGTGCATCCAGGAATTGTCGACCTGCAAGCAGTACCATTTGCCGATCAAGATCATCAACCTCAACAACCGCTACCTCGGCATGGTGCGGCAATGGCAGCAGGTCGATTATTCGAGCCGCTATTCGGAGTCGTACATGGATGCCCTGCCGGATTTCGTCAAGCTCGCGGAAGCGTACGGCCACGTCGGCATGCTGATCGACAAGCCGGCCGACGTCGAGCCGGCCCTCAAAGAAGCGTTGAAGTTGAAGGACCGCCTGGTGTTCATGGACTTCATTACCGATCAGACCGAGAACGTGTGGCCGATGGTGAAGGCGGGCCGCGGCCTCTCCGAGATGCTGCTCGGTTCGGAAGATCTCTAAGGAGGCGGCGATGCGACATATTATTTCCGTGCTCCTCGAAAACGAACCTGGCGCGCTGTCGCGCGTGGTGGGATTGTTTTCCGCGCGCGGCTACAACATTGAAACGCTGACGGTGGCGCCGACCGAGGACGTGACGCTGTCGCGCATGACGATAGTGACCGCGGGTTCGGACGAGGTGATCGAGCAGATCAACAAGCAGCTTAACAAGCTGATCGAAGTGGTGAAGGTGATTGATCTGTCCGATGGCGATCACATCGAGCGCGAACTGATGCTGGTCAAGGTGCGCGCGGTGGGCAAGGACCGCGAGGAAATGAAACGCATGGCCGATATTTTCCGCGGTCGCATCATCGACGTCACCGACAAGGACTATACGATCGAGTTGACGGGCACCGGCTCAAAGCTCGATGCGTTCCTGAACGCCATCGATCGCCGCGCGATCCTGGAGACCGTGCGCACCGGCGTGTCCGGCATCGGTCGCGGCGACCGCGTACTTAAAATCTAGTGGGGCGGCAGGTGCGAGGCGCGAGACGGTAGAACCTTACCACTTGCTCCTCACTTCTCGCCTCCCACGCTTTTAAAAGAGGGAAACATGAAAGTCTATTACGATAAAGACGCTGATCTGTCACTCATCAAAGGCAAGAAAGTCACCATCGTCGGCTACGGCTCGCAGGGCCACGCGCATTCGCTCAACCTGCACGATTCCGGCATGAAGGTGATGGTCGGCCTGCGGCGCGACGGTGCTTCGTGGGACAAAGCGAAAAAAGCCGGGCTTAACGTCAAGGAAGTCGCCGAGGCGATCAAGGGCGCCGATTTCGTCATGATGCTGATGCCGGACGAGCATATCGCGAAGGTTTATCGCGAAGACGTCGCACCCAATATCAAGAAAGGCGCCACGCTCGCGTTCGCGCATGGCTTCAATATTCACTACGGCCAGGTCGTGCCGCGTGCGGACCTCGACGTCGTGATGGTGGCGCCGAAGGCGCCCGGACATACGGTGCGCGGTACCTACGCGCAGGGCGGCGGCGTCCCCATGCTGATTGCCATCCACCAGAATCCGTCGAAGAAAGCGCGCGACATGGCGCTGTCGTATGCGGCGGCCATAGGCGGCGGCAAGGCCGGCATCATCGAAACCACTTTCAAGGAAGAGACCGAAACCGACCTCTTCGGCGAGCAGACCGTATTGTGCGGCGGCGCGACGGCGCTGGTGCAGGCGGGTTTCGAAGTCCTGACCGAGGCGGGTTATGCCCCGGAAATGGCTTACTTTGAATGCCTGCATGAATTGAAGCTGATCGTCGACCTCATGTACGAAGGCGGCATCGCCAATATGCGCTACTCGATTTCGAACAATGCCGAATACGGCGACTTCACGCGCGGGCCGCGCATTATCACCGAAGAGACCAAGAACGAGATGCGCAAGATCCTGAAGGAAATCCAGACCGGCGCCTACGCCCAGGAATTTCTGCTCGAAAACCAGACCGGCGCCACCAAGCTGAACGCGATGCGCCGCATTGGCAGCCAGCATCAGATCGAAATCGTCGGCGGCAAGCTGCGCGACATGATGCCGTGGATCAAGAAGAACAAGCTGGTCGATCAGTCCAAAAACTAGTGAGGTGAGAGGAGTGAGGCGGAGCTAACCCGCCGCTTTCGCCCCTCACGCCTTGCGCCTCACACCTCACCATGAATTATCCCCACCCGTTTATCGCGCGTGAAGGCTGGCCGTTTGTTGCCGGTGCTTTTGCGGCGGCGCTGGCAATCACGATTTTCGCGGGCTGGGCGTGGTCGTTATTCTTCTGGTTCATCGCGTTTTTTGTCCTGCAGTTTTTCCGCGATCCAGCGCGCTCGATCCCGGGCGCCCCGCGCGCGGTGCTTTCCCCTGCTGACGGGCGCGTGGTGGTGGTCGAGCGGGCGCAGGATCCTTATCTGAAACGCGATGCCATCAAGCTGAGCGTGTTCATGAACGTATTCAACGTGCATTCCAACCGCAGCCCGGTCGATGGCGAAGTCAGCGAAGTGTGGTACCACCCGGGCAGCTTCCTCAACGCGGCCTTGCCCAAGGCATCGCTGGAAAACGAGCGCAACGCCTTGTGGATAAAAACCGCAGATGGCACCGATGTCACCTGCGTGCAGGTTGCCGGGCTGATCGCGCGCCGCATCCTGTGCTACGTCAAAGCTGGCGATAAGCTCGCGCGGGGGCAGCGTTACGGTTTCATCCGCTTCGGCTCGCGCGTCGATGTCTATCTGCCGCTGTCGGCGGTGCCGAAAGTCGCGGTCGGCGACAAGGTGTACGCTTCGGCGACAGTTCTCGCGGAACTGGGGTAACCATCGTGTACGAGCCAAAACAAAGATGGCTGGGCAAGGGTGGCAGGATACGCCGCCGCGGCATCTACTGGCTGCCCAACCTCTTCACGACGGTGGCGCTGTTCGCGGGCTTTTTTTCCATCGTGCAGGCGATGAACGGGCGCTTCGAGCAGTCGGCACTTGCCATTTTTGTCGCGCTGGTATTCGACGGGTTGGATGGCCGCGTGGCGCGCTTCACGCACACGCAGAGCGCATTTGGCGCCGAATACGACAGCCTGTCGGACATGGTGTCGTTCGGTGTGGCGCCGGCGCTGGTGGTCTACGTATGGGCGCTCAAGGATTTCTCCGGCGCGCAGAATATTCCGATGCTCGGCACGTGGGTGACGACCAAGCTCGGCTGGATAGCCGCGTTCATCTATTGCGCTTGTGCGGCATTGCGGCTTGCGCGTTTCAATACCCAGCTTGAGGTCGCCGACAAGCGATTCTTCCAGGGCCTGCCGAGCCCGGCCGCCGCCTGCGTCGTCGCCGGATTGGTGTGGGTGATGGATGAGCACCAGATCCGCGGCGCGGACGTCAAGTGGCTGGCGTGGGTGCTGACGATGTTCGCCGGTCTTACGATGGTGAGCAACTTCAAGTATTACAGCGGCAAGGACATCAATCCGCGCAAAAGCGTGTCGTTTCCAGCAGTGGTGGCGATTGCTCTGGCGGTAGTGGCGCTGGTCGCGGTATCGAGCACCTTGCCTGAAATGTTATTCATCCTGTTCATCTGCTACGCTTTGTCCGGTTACGTATTCGCCGTGCTCGACATAATCCGGCGCAAAGGGCGTCTTCCCCCGGCCGCTCCGCCGTCTTGACTGTCGCTACTTGCCAGCCCGCGCAAAACCCTTTATATTTTGACCCCATGAGTTCCACGCACCAGGCCACCATGCTTTGCCCTCTTGCCAGCCCCCTGCTGGCAGGCCTGCTGCTGCGCGTCGCGCGCTAAATACTCCTACTTAAATTCGTTTTTGTTGTGCAGCCGGGTGTAAGAAAACCCGGGATGATCCATGATTTTCGTGCGCGCGCCGGACGGCGTGCCATGATGCAGTCAGACTGGAGAAGCTCATGAGCAAGGAAAAACTGATCATATTCGACACCACGATGCGCGATGGCGAGCAAAGTCCCGGCGCCGCGATGACGAAGGAAGAAAAGCTGCGCATCGCGCGCCAGCTCGAACGCATGCACGTCGATGTCATCGAGGCCGGGTTCCCGGCGGCGAGCGACGGAGATTTCGAGTCGGTCAAGGCGGTGGCGGCGGCAGTGCGCGACAGTACGGTGTGCGGGCTCGCGCGCGCCAACGAAAAGGACGTGCGGCGGTGTGGGGAGGCGGTCAAAGGCGCCCGCTCGCCGCGAGTGCATACATTTATCGCGACCAGCCCCATTCATATGGAAAAGAAACTGCGTATGGAACCGACGCAGGTGATCGATCAGGCGGTGCGCGCGGTGAAATGGGCGCGCGACTACACCGATAACGTCGAGTTTTCGCCGGAAGACGCCGGCCGCTCGGATATCGATTTTTTATGCCGCATACTGGAGCAGGTGATTGCGGCGGGTGCAACCACCATCAACGTCCCCGACACCGTCGGTTACACCCTGCCGGAACATTTCGGTGGCTTGATCCGTCAATTGCGCGAACGCATCCCGAATTCCGACAAGGCCGTATGGTCGGTCCATTGCCACAACGATCTTGGCCTGGCGGTCGCCAACTCGCTGGCCGCGGTGTTGAATGGCGCGCGCCAGGTCGAATGCACGATCAATGGTCTCGGCGAGCGCGCCGGCAATGCTTCGCTCGAGGAAATCGTCATGGCGGTGCGCACGC
>CAMBSS010000074.1 GCA_945870465.1 Bordetella parapertussis
GGCATCGAACGATGCCGCAGCGGCGGCCATCGCGAGCCGCACGGCGGCCGCGGTTTACGGTTTGAAAGTTATCGCCGGCAACATCGAGGACGAACCGCAAAACACGACGCGCTTCGTGGTGATTGCCGCGCACGATGCGGGCCCGTCGGGCAAAGACAAGACTTCGCTGGTGATGTCGACGCGCAACCTGCCCGGCGCCATCCATGCATTGCTGACGCCGCTCGCGCAGCATGGTGTCAGCATGACGCGGCTGGAGTCGCGGCCCGCACGGACAGGGCGCTGGGAGTACCTCTTTTACGTCGACATAGAAGGTCATCAGCAGGACAGCAACGTCGCGCAGGCGCTCGCCGAACTCTGCGAGAAGGCCGCATTTCTGAAAAATCTCGGCTCCTACCCGGTGGGCATGGTTTAAGTGCGCCAGTTCTTGAACGCGCGGCTGGCAGCGACGTGAGTCGCCGCGCGTGCCGGGCCCGATACCAATTACCCAAACTCAAATGAAAACCTCTGCCATCAATAGCGCTCCTAACATCTGTGACCTCGCGCCCGCCTATATACGTTCGATCGCGCCGTACCAGCCGGGCAAGCCGATCACGGAACTCGCGCGTGAATTGAATCTCGATCCCGACAGCATCATCAAGCTCGCGTCCAACGAGAACCCGCTCGGTGTGAGTCCGCTGGCGATGCAGGCGATGCAGGCGGCGCTCGCCGATATTGCGCGCTATCCCGACGGCAACGGTTTCGAATTGAAGCAGGCTTTGGTACGGCGTTACGGCGTCGACATAGCGCAAATCGTCCTCGGCAACGGCTCCAACGACGTGTTGGAGCTGGCAGCGCGCGCGTTCCTCACGCCGGTTCTGGATGCCGTCTACTCGCAGCACGCGTTTGCGGTCTATCCGCTGGTGACGCAGGCGATAGGCGCTGCCGGCATAGAAGTGCCGGCGCGCGAGTTCGCGCACGACTTGAAGGCGATGCTCGCCGCGGTCACGCCGCGCACGCGGATCATTTTTCTGGCGAATCCCAATAACCCGACCGGCACGCTGATCCCCGGCGCGGAGTTGCACGCTTTCCTGCGCGCAGTGCCGCCGAACGTTATCGTGGTGCTCGACGAAGCCTATAACGAGTACATACCCGACGCCTTGAAATCCGACACCGTCGCCTGGCTGGCTGAATTTCCCAATCTGATCGTGACGCGCACTTTTTCCAAGGCTTACGGGCTGGCAGGCCTGCGTGTCGGCTATGCGTTCGCGCATCCGGATGTCGCGGACCTAATGAACCGCGTGCGCCAGCCATTCAACGTGAACAGCATCTCGCTTGCGGCGGCCGCAGCCGGACTGGGTGACCACGACTTTGTGCGCCGCAGTTTCGAACTCAACCAGGCCGGCATGCGCAGCGTTACGGCAGGGCTGGCGCGCCTGGGCCTTGCCTTTATTCCATCGTCCGGCAATTTCGTCAGTTTCAAAGTCAAAGATGCGGCCGGTGTGTTTCAGCGCTTGCTAAAGCGCGGCGTCATCGTGCGTCCGATCGCAGGCTATGGCATGCCGGATTACTTGCGTGTCAGCATTGGTCTCGAATCGGAAAACGCGCGCTTTCTCGAAGCGCTTGGCCAGTCGCTCGCGGCATGAAAAAAAAACCGGCAAAAAAAACGCGCGCACGCGCTGTCAAGCCTCTGATCGGTAAGCTGGTCGTCTTCGGCGTCGGATTGATCGGAGGGTCGTTCGCCCTGGCGCTTAAAAAACGCCGCGCGGTCGCGCATGTGGTTGGCGTTGGCAGAAGCCGCGCGAATCTGCTTGCAGCGCGCAGGCTGGGCGTCATCGACGAAATCGCCACTGATGCGGCGAGCGCAGTGAAGGACGCGGACCTCGTACTGCTGGCGGTGCCGCTGGGCCAGACCCGCGCGGTGCTCGCGCAGATTGCGCCCCACCTCGCACCGCACACGGTGGTGAGCGATGCCGGCAGCACCAAGCGCGATGTGATCGACCGGGCGCGGCGCCAGTTGGGCGCGGCATTTCCACGATTTGTGCCGGCGCACCCGATAGCCGGCACCGAAAAAAGCGGCGCGACGGCGGCGTTTCCCGAATTGTTCACGGAACGCAACCTGATTTTGACGCCGGTAGCGGAAACTTCCCCGGGTGCGCTCAAGCTGGTGGCCGCGGCCTGGAAACTGGCCGGCGCGCGCGTCGTTACTATGGACGCGGCCGCTCATGACCGCATGTTCGCCCTGGTAAGCCATTTGCCGCATCTGCTGTCGTTCACCGCGGTCAGCAATATCGCGGCTTACCCGGATGCAAAAAATCTTTTTCAGCATACCGGCGGGGGCTTTCGAGACTGGACGCGCATCGCCGGCAGTTCGCCCGAAATGTGGCGGGACATATGCGTGACCAACCGCGACGCATTGCTCAATGCGCTCGACAGCTACCTTTCCGATCTCGAAGAGGTACGCGGCATGCTCGAAGCCAGCGACGCTGCTGCGCTGGAAGAGAAATTCGCGACCGCGCGCGCCGCGCGCGCGAAATGGCTGACGCCCAAGTAATGTTTATTACATACCGCTGACCGGATTTCGCGTGGACTATCTCGACCTTGCACCCATTGCGCGGGTCGGCGGCACCGTCAAGCTGCCGGGTTCGAAAAGCATATCCAACCGGACTCTGCTGCTCGCAGCACTCGCGGCCGGCGAGACGCGCATACACGACGTGCTCGATTCGGACGACACCCGCTATATGCTGGATGCCCTGCGCAAGCTGGGAATCGCTTGCGAAGCCGGTGGTGCGCATGAGGTCCGCGTGCGCGGCGCGAGCGGTGTCTTTCCGAACAAGAACGCCGAATTGTTTCTTGGCAATGCGGGCACCGCGTTTCGTCCGCTGACGGCGGCATTGGCGCTGAGCTGCGGCGAATACCGTTTGTCGGGTGTGGCGCGCATGCACGAGCGCCCGATCAAGGACCTCGTCGATGCGCTAGCCAGCCTCGGCGCCGACATCGCGTATCTCGGCACGCCGGGCTATCCACCGTTGGCGATTCATCCGGGCAAGGTGCGCGCAGGTAGCGAGGTGAGGGTGCGCGGCGATGTATCAAGCCAGTTTCTCACTGCTTTACTGATGAGTCTGCCGTTGCTCAGCGCGCGCACGATCATTAAAGTCGACGGCGAACTGGTGTCCAAGCCCTACGTCGATATCACGCTCAACCTGATGCAACGCTTCGGCGTGACAGTTGCGCGCGACGGGTGGTCGGCTTTTACGGTTCCTGGCGCGGCGGGATTCAAAAGTCCCGGCGAGATTTACGTCGAAGGCGATGCATCGGCCGCGTCATACTTTCTTGCGGCGGGCGCCATCGGTGCATTGAGCGGCGGTGCGACCGTGCGCGTCGAGGGCGTCGGGCAAGCGAGCATCCAGGGCGACGTTCGATTCGTGGAAACATTGCGCGACATGGGGGCGGTTGTCGAGATGGGCGCGAACTGGATTGCCGTAACCGGTGGTCCCGCGCGCAAGCTGCGCGCCATTGACGCCGATTTCAATCACATCCCGGATGCCGCAATGACGGTCGCGATACTGGCGTTGTTTGCGGACGGCCCCAGCACGCTGCGCAATATCGGCAGCTGGCGCGTCAAGGAAACGGATCGCATCGCGGCGATCGCAACTGAGTTGCGCAAAGTCGGCGCGCAAGTCGAGGAGGGCGCGGACTGGCTGAAGATTGCGCCGCCTGCGGCACTGACCCCGGCGACCATAGACACATACGACGACCATCGCATGGCCATGTGCTTCTCGCTCGTCGCGCTGGGCGGCGTTGCCGTTCGTATCAACGACCCGGGCTGCGTGCGCAAGACCTTCCCCGATTACTTCAGCGTGCTGGCCGGGATTTCCGGGCACTGACCGATGGCGGACAATGCTCCAGTCGTTATCGCAATCGACGGACCTTCGGCGTCGGGCAAAGGCACGGTCGCAAAACGGGTCGCGCAACGCCTTGGTTTTCACTATCTGGATAGCGGGGCGCTCTACCGGCTGGTCGGATTGGCCGCCGAGCGGGCCGGTATTCAGACCGCCGACGAGCCCCAGCTTGCGCGGCTTGCCGAAGCACTGGACGTTCGCTTCGAAGGCGATGAAGTTTATTTAAATCAAGAGCTTGTGACTGATGCTATCCGCTCGGAGCAGGCCGGCGTAGCGGCGTCCAAGGTGGCGACTTTGGGGGCCGTGCGGCACGCCTTGTTCAAGCGTCAGCGTGCATTCAGGGAACCCCCGGGGCTGGTGGCGGACGGGCGCGATATGGGCTCGGTCGTATTCACCGATGCGGTGCTCAAAATCTACCTGACGGCGGAGCCGGAAGAGCGGGCCCGGCGGCGTTATAAACAGTTGATAGCTATAGGAATGAGTGCTAATATGGCCGCCCTTTTGCAGGATATTCAGACACGCGACGAGCGCGACAGCGGACGTGCGGTTGCCCCGCTGCAAAAGAGTAGCGACGCCCATTTGCTCGAGACGACGAACTTGTCGGTAGACGAGGCGGTAGAGCAAGTGCTGGCACGTTATGCAGCGGCAACACAGGTGTCATGAAGCTGCCAGGCTCATGACGTTTATCAATCAGACCCCGTTGAAATAACGGGTTATTTCAGGTTCCCAACGTGCAGACAATGACTACAGCTTCCTCCCCCGCAGCCCCCGAATCCTTTGCCGCGCTATTCGAGGAAAGCCTCGCGCTCAAAGAAATGCGCATCGGTGAAGTCATCACCGCCGAAGTAATCCGCGTCGACGCCAATCATGTGGTTGTAAACGCAGGATTAAAATCGGAAAGTTACATCCTCACAGAAGAATTTCTCAACGATCGCGGCGAAATCGAGGTCAAACCCGGCGATTTTGTAAAAGTCGCGATCGACGCGCTCGAAGACGGTTTCGGCGAAACGCGCCTGTCGCGCGACAAGGCCAAACGGCTCGCGGCGTGGATGGATCTCGAGGAGGCGCTCGAGAAGAGCACGGTGGTCGAAGGCCTGATCAATGGCAAGGTCAAAGGCGGCCTCACCGTAATGGTGAACGGCATACGCGCTTTCCTGCCGGGTTCGCTGGTCGACATTCGTCCGGTCAAGGACACCACGCCGTACGAAAACAAGGTAATGGCATTCAAGGTCATCAAGCTTGATCGCAAGCGCAACAACGTCGTGGTGTCGCGTCGTGCAGTGCTTGAAGCATCGCAGGGCGCCGAGCGCCAGGCACTGCTGTCGAGCCTCACCGAGGGCGCAGTGGTCAAAGGCATCGTCAAGAACATCACCGACTACGGCGCATTCGTCGATCTTGGCGGCATCGATGGCCTCTTGCATATCACCGATCTCGCATGGCGCCGCGTCAAGCATCCGTCGGAAGTGCTGGCGGTTGGCGATGAAGTGGAAGCCAAAATTCTCAAGTTCGACCAGGAAAAAAACCGCGTTTCTCTCGGCATGAAGCAACTGGGCGAAGACCCGTGGGTGGGCCTCTCGCGCCGTTACCCGCAGGGCACGCGCCTGTTCGGCAAGGTCAGCAATCTCACGGATTACGGCGCGTTCGTCGAAATCGAGCAGGGCATCGAAGGCCTGGTGCACGTCTCCGAGATGGACTGGACCAACAAGAACGTGCATCCGTCGCGCGTCGTGCAGCTGGGTGACGAAGTCGAAGTAATGGTGCTGGAAATCGACGAAGACCGCCGCCGTATTTCGCTCGGCATGAAGCAATGCAAGCCGAATCCGTGGGAAGAGTTCTCGATGAACGCCAAAAAAGGCGACAAGGTGAAAGGCCAGATCAAGTCGATCACCGACTTCGGCGTATTCATCGGCCTTGCCGGCAATATCGACGGCCTCGTGCACTTGTCGGACCTGTCGTGGAGCGTGCCCGGCGAAGAAGCCGTGCGCAATTACAAGAAGGGCGACGAAACTGAAGCCATGGTGCTGTCGATCGACGTCGAGCGCGAGCGCATTTCGCTCGGCATCAAGCAGCTCGATGGCGACCCGTTCACCGTTTTCGTGGCGACCAACGACAAGAACAGCATCGTCAAGGGCACCGTGAAGTCGATCGATGCCAAGGGTGCAGTCATCGCGCTCGAAGGCGATGTCGAAGGTTATCTGCGCGCTTCCGAAGTGGCGCGCGACCGCGTCGAGGACATCCGCACCCATCTGAAAGAAGGCGATGCGGTCACGGCAATGGTCATCAATATCGACCGCAAGAACCGCACCATCAACCTGTCGATCAAGGCGCGCGACATGGCTGACGAATCGGCGGCGATGCAGAAGATGGCGGGCGACAAGCCCGCCAATGCAGGCACCACCAGTCTCGGTGCCCTGCTCAAAGCCAAGATGGACACCGCCAATACCGACCAATAAGGGGCAGGACCGATCATGACGAAGTCCGAGTTGATCGCGAAGCTGGCGGCGCGCTATCCGCTGTTGGTGGCAAAGGACGCCGAACTTGCAGTCAAGATGGTGCTGGATGCGATGGGCAAAAGCCTGTCGGAAGGCCAGCGCATCGAGATCCGCGGGTTCGGTAGTTTCGGTCTGAACTACCGGCCGCCGCGCACCGGTCGCAATCCGAAATCAGGCGACAAGGTGCAGGTGCCCGAGAAATACGTGCCGCACTTCAAGGCTGGCAAGGAATTGCGCGAACGCGTCGATTTCAAGAAATAAGCGCGGCGGCAAACAGTCGGTGCGGCATCATCGAAAGATAGTGCCGCTTTTTTTTGCCTGTGCGCGGGATGTGAACCATGGACGGGCGGCGTGGCGCCGGAGGATCTGATGATGCGAACTCTCTTAATAATGGCCAAGGCGGCGGCGGGTATCGCGGTTTTCCTCGTATTGCTGGGATTCGCCGTCAAGAACACCGAAGGCGTGGTGGTGCATTACTTTCTCGGACTCGAATGGCAGGCGCCGCTGGTATTCGTGCTGCTGGTTTTTTTCGCCGCCGGCGTTGTACTGGGCCTCACGGCGAGCCTCGCCATCCTGGTCAGGCAGCGCCGCGAGATCCTCGGCCTCAAGCGCGAATTGCGCGGGCTGACCCGCAGCCCGGTGGCGCCCATGCTGGCTGAGTCGGCGTAGCGCGGAAGGCCGGGACCAGGCAAGCCATGGAAATCGAATATTGGTGGTTGCTCGCGCTGCCGGTGTTTTTCGCGCTGGGCTGGCTCGCCGCGCGCATCGACATCAAGCACCTGGTATCGGAATCGCGCGCGTTGCCGCGGTCTTATTTCAAGGGACTTAATTTCCTGCTCAACGAGCAGCCCGACAAGGCGATCGAGGCGTTCATCGAGGTCGTCAAAGTCGAGCCGCAGACCATCGAGCTGCATTTCGCGCTGGGTTCGTTGTTTCGCCGGCGCGGTGAAACCGAGCGCGCGATCCGCATGCACCAGAACCTGGTCGAGCGGGTGGACCTGCCGCAGCAGCAGAAATTCGACGCACTGTTCGAGCTTGCGCAGGACTATCTGAAGGCGGGTCTGCTTGATCGCGCCGAGGAACTGTTCGCGAAACTGCGGGGCAGCGCGCACGAGGAGGCTGCGCTCAAGTACCTGCTCGAGATCTACGAGCAGGAGAAGGACTGGCTGAAAGCGATTGAGATCGCGCAACAGCTCGAAACGGTGACCGGACAGTCGCACCAGAAGGAAATCGCCAATTTCTATTGCGAAATGGCAAGCCGCGAAATCATGGAATCGCGGCCTGAAGCGGCGCGCCCGCATCTGGAGCGCGCGCTGACGCATCACCGCCTGTGTGTGCGCGCCAACGTGCTGCTCGGCGACCTCGAAATCGCGCTTAACCGGCATGAAGCCGCGATAGACGCGTGGAAACGCATCGAGATGCAGAATCCGGAATACCTGGCGCTCGTCGCCGAACGGCTGATCGGCGCCTACAAGCATCTCGACAAGGCGAACGAAGGGCTCAATCTGCTGCGCGGGTTGCTGGACAAATACTCATCGCTCGATGTGCTGAATGTGGTGTTCACCTGCATACTCGAACAACAGGGTGCGGAGCCGGCCTATCAACTGGTGCGCGACGAAATGCGGCGCAGCCCGACGCTGCTCGGTCTCGACAAGTTGCTGGAAGCGCAATTGCTCGATGCACCGGTGCAGCGCCGCCAGGACCTGGAGCTCGTCAAAAACCTCGTCCACCAGCACACGCGCACGCTGGCCATGTACAAATGCGACAATTGCGGCTTTCGGGCACGCCAGTATTACTGGCATTGCCCGGCGTGCGGCGAATGGGAAACCTATTCGCCGCGCCGCGCTGAAGAGAAGGGTTTGCCGGCATGAGCTGGAACGTCAAGAATACGATTGCATGAGCGGCGGCATGACTGATCCGCGCGTGATAGTGGCGCTTGATTTCGCGTCTGCCGCGCAGGCGTTAGCGTTCGCGGCGAAGGTGCAGCCCGCGTCATGCCGTCTCAAAGTCGGCAAAGAGTTGTTTACGGCAGCCGGTCCGGCGTTGATTGAAACATTACTGCAACGCGGTTTCGATATCTTTCTGGATTTGAAATTTCACGATATTCCGAACACCGTCGCCGGCGCATGCAAAGCGGCTTCACAACTAGGCGTGTGGATGATCAATGTGCATGCGCTGGGCGGCCGCGCCATGCTGGAAGCCGCGCGCGACGCGGTGTCCGGCGCAGGGCGCCGCCCAAAACTGATTGCGGTGACGTTGTTGACGAGCATGGCGGCGAAGGACATGCGTGAGGTGGGGATTGAAGGCGATCCGGCGGCCGCGGCGCTGCGCTTGGCGAAATTGACGCAGGCGAGCGGGCTCGACGGGGTCGTATGCTCGGCGCAGGAAGCGGCATTGCTCAAACGTGAATGCGGTGCCGGATTCTGCCTGGTGACGCCCGGCATCCGGCCGGCGTTCGGCGCCAAAGACGATCAGCAGCGCATCATGACGCCGGCCGCGGCAATGGCTGCGGGCGCCGATTACCTGGTGATCGGCCGACCGGTAACGCAGGCGCCCGATCCGGTCGCCGCACTGGCGGCCATCAATGCGGAAATCGCCGGCAGGCAGAACGCATGAAAATAACCATCATAGGCACCGGCTACGTCGGGCTCGTATCGGGCGCATGCCTGGCGGAAGTGGGCAACGACGTGATGTGTCTCGACGTCGACGCCGGAAAAATCGCGCAGCTGAAACGCGGGGAAATTCCCATCTACGAACCGGGCCTCGAACCGCTGGTGAAGCGCAACGTCGAGGCCGGCCGCCTGCATTTCACCACGGATGTCGCGGCGAGCGTTGCGCATGGGCAAGTGCAGTTCATCGCGGTCGGCACGCCACCGGACGAAGATGGTTCGGCCGACCTGCAGTACGTGCTGGCAGCGGCGCGCGCTATAGGGCGCCATATGGACGACTACCGGCTGGTGGTCGGTAAATCGACCGTGCCGGTAGGTACCGCGGCGAAGGTGAAGGCGGTCATCGCAGAGGAACTGACGAAGCGCGGCAAGACGATAGATTTCAGCGTGGTGTCGAACCCGGAATTTCTGAAAGAAGGCGCCGCCGTCGACGATTTCATGCGGCCGGACCGCATCGTGATCGGCGTTGCCGACGAGCGCGCGAAACAGATGATGCGGGCGATTTACGCGCCCATCCAGCGCAATCACGAGCGCATGATATTCATGGACATCCCGTCGGCTGAACTCACCAAGTACGCTGCCAACGCAATGTTGGCGACGCGCATTTCCTTCATGAACGAACTGGCCAATCTGGCCGAGCATCTCGGCGCCGATATCGAGCACGTGCGCCAGGGCATAGGTTCGGATGCGCGTATCGGCTATCACTTTCTGTACGCGGGTTGCGGTTACGGCGGGGCGTGTTTTCCGAAGGACGTTTCGGCTCTGCAGCAGACCGCGCAGGACGCTGGCATGCAGCTCAAAATCATCGAGGCGGTCAATCAGGTCAATCAGGCGCAGAAATCGCGCCTTCTCACCAAGATCACCGGCCGGTTTGGCGAAAATCTTGCCGGCAAACGCTTCGCCGTCTGGGGGCTCGCGTTCAAGCCCAATACCGACGACATGCGTGAGGCGCCGAGCAACATTATCGTGCCCGGTATCATCGAACGCGGCGGCACGGTCGTCGCCTACGATCCGGTGGCGATGCCGCATGCGATAAAGTCGTTCGCCGCATTACCGCGCCTGGATTATGCGAAATCGCCGCAACTCGCGCTCGATGGCGCGGATTGCCTCGTTATAGTGACCGAGTGGAAAGAGTTCCGCAGCCCGGATTTCGAAGATATAAAGCGCCGCCTGCGCACGCCCGTTATCATAGACGGGCGCAATTTGTACGATCCTGCCATGGTGCGCGCTTACGGGCTGGAGTATTCAGGTATAGGCAGGGCGTGATTTTTAAGGATGAGGGATGAAGGCGGAAGGATGAAAAAAGCAGGCCGGAAAAATGGCGACGGAAAACAGGATAGACAGCCGAGGGCGATGCCTTCTGCAAGTTCATCCTTCATCCTTCATCCTTCATCCTTGCGCAAAGCGCGCGTGCTGGTGGTCGGCGATGTCATGCTCGACCGCTATTGGCATGGCGACGTGAGCCGCATCTCGCCGGAAGCGCCGGTGCCGGTAGTCAGGTTCACGCACAGCGAGGAGCGCCTGGGCGGCGCCGCCAACGTTGCGCGCAATGCCGCGGCGCTGGGCGCGCGCGTAACTTTGCTGTCGGTAGTAGGACAGGACGAGCCGGGGCGCAAGCTCGCAGCACTGCTGCGCGAGGAAAAGATAACCGCGCGCCTGCACCACGATCGCACCATAGACACCACGGTCAAGTTGCGCGTGATCGGGCCTCAGCGGCACCAATTGCTGCGGGTCGATTTCGAAACCGAGCCCAGCCGTGAGATCCTGCGCTCCAAGCTGGCCGATTACGCGCGGTTGGTCACCAGCTGCGATGCGGTGATTTTGTCGGATTACGGCAAGGGCGGATTGACGCACATCGCGCGCATGATCAGCCTCGCACGCCGGCACGGCAAGCCGGTGCTGATCGATCCCAAAGGCAATGATTTCACGCGTTATCAGGGGGCTTCACTGATCACGCCGAATCTCAATGAATTCCGCGCAGTTGCGGGAGCATGGAAAAACGAGCGCGAATTGACCGACCGTGCCCAGAAGTTGCAGCGCAGGCTCAAAATTGACGCATTGCTGGTGACGCGCGGAGGCGACGGCATGACGTTGTTCGAGCGCGCGCGCCGCTGGCATGTGCCGGCGCAGGCGCGCGAAGTTTCCGACGTTAGCGGCGCCGGCGATACCGTGATCGCGACGATGGCGGTGATGCTCGCCAGCGGCCACGCAATGGACGAGGCAGTGCGCATCGCCAACCGCGCGGCGGGTATAGTCGTCGGCAAGTTCGGCACCGCGGTGGCGTATCCCGAAGAACTCTTCGGGAAGGATGAAGGATGAATGAATTACGGTGCAGGAGAAAGTTGCGATTAAAGGTCTTGGACTTTTCATCCTTCATCCTTCATCCTTCATCCTTTCGTATACAGGAAGACAAGACATGTATGTAGTAGTAACCGGGGCTGCCGGCTTCATCGGCTCGAACATCGTCAAGGCGCTGAGCGAGCGCGGCGAACATGAAGTGCTCGCGGTCGACGATCTGAAGGAGAGCGACAAGTTCGTCAACCTGGTCGATTGCGATATCGCCGATTATCTCGACAAGGCGGACTTCCTGCGCGAACTCGGCGATGGCGCGTTCGACGGCGCGATTGCCGCCATCATGCACCAGGGCGCGTGCTCGGACACCACAGAGACCGACGGCCGTTACATGATGCAGAACAACTACCGCTATTCGCGTGAATTATTCGAATACTGCATCGAAGAGGAGATTGCCTATATTTACGCGTCATCGGCGGCGGTCTATGGCGCTGGCGCCGAGTTTCGCGAAGAGCGCGCGTGCGAGGCGCCGCTCAACGTTTACGGTTATTCGAAGTTCCAGTTCGACCAGTACGTGCGCCGCAATTGGCAGGAACGCTCGGCACAGGTGGCCGGGATGCGTTATTTCAACGTGTATGGAGAGCGCGAGCAGCACAAGGGACGCATGGCTTCGGTGGCTTTTCACTTTTTTAACCAGTATCGCGCCAACGGCAAGGTGAAGCTGTTCGAGGGCAGCGGCGGTTACGGCAACGGCGAGCAGCGCCGTGATTTCGTTTCGGTGGAGGACGCGGTCGCCGTCAACCTGTATTTCCTCGATCATCCGAAAAAATCCGGCATTTTCAACGTCGGCACCGGCGCCGCGCAGAGTTTCAACGACGTCGCGGTTGCCACGGTCAATGCGTGCCGCAAGCATGGCAACGAAGCGCCGCTTACCTTGGCCGACATGCAGCGGCAGGGCGTGATCGAATACATCCCGTTCCCGCAGGAACTCACGGGTAAATACCAGAGTTATACGCAGGCCGATATCACATCGTTGCGGGCAGCAGGTTACGCAGCACCGCTGTTGACCGTCGAGGACGGCGTTGCGCGCTACATTGAAACCCTTTTTGCGCGTGCGTGACCGCTATGTATAAAACACTTGAAGATTTCATCGGCAACACCCCGCTGGTCAGGTTGCAAAGGCTGCCGGGCAGCACCGGCAACGTGGTGCTCGCCAAACTCGAAGGCAACAATCCCGCTGGTTCCGTGAAAGACCGGCCGGCGCTGTCGATGATCAAGCGCGCGCAGGAGCGCGGCGACATCAAGCCGGGCGACAGCCTGATCGAGCCGACCAGCGGCAATACCGGCATTGCACTGGCGATGGCCGCTGCCATGATGGGATACCGCATGGTGCTGGTGATGCCGGAGCATTTGTCGATCGAGCGCCGGCAGACGATGGCGGCGTTCGGCGCGCAGATCGTGCTGACGCCGAAAACCGGCGGCATGGAAATGGCGCGCGACGTCGCCGAGAAAATGCGCGACGAAGGCAAGGGCGTGATACTCGACCAGTTCGCCAATCCGGACAATCCGCTCGCCCACTATGAAAGCACGGGCCCGGAAATCTGGCGCGACACCGCGGGCAAAGTCACGCATTTCGTTTCCAGCATGGGCACTACCGGCACCATCATGGGGGTGTCGCGCTTTCTCAAGGAAAAGAACCCCGCGATCCAGGTCGTCGGCTGCCAGCCGACCGACGGTTCGCAGATTCCGGGCATACGCAAATGGCCCGCTGCTTACCTGCCGAAAATCTGCGACTGGACCCGTATCGACCGCGTGATCGAGGTGGCGCAGGCCGATGCGGAGGACATGACGCGGCGTCTCGCGCGTGAGGAGGGCATATTCGCCGGCGTGTCATCTGGCGGCTCAATGTGGTCGGCTTTGCAGATTTCGGCTGAAGTCAGCAACGCGGTCATTGTTTGCATCATTTGCGACCGCGGCGACCGCTATCTGTCGACGGGGATATTCCCTGCCTGATTCGCGGGCGGTGCGCTTCGCGCAACTGGCCGGCTTCATCTGCGGCATCCTGTTCGCCGCTTGCGCTCTGGCGCAGCAAATCGGAATAACAATTGAACGCATAGACGGACCGTCGCTCGCGGCGAGCCGGATTACCGGCACGTTGCGCGCAGGCGTGACGACGGCGTTGGATTTGCGGGTCGGCGAGGTATCCATCGCAGGACATAGCTGGCGCAACGTGCGGCTCGCCTGTCCGGACCTCCGGCAGGAGCGCGACCAGCTGGTATGCGCGCAGGGCACGCTGGAAACCCCCGCAAAAATTCCGCTGAGCTTCCGCTACTCGACGCTGACCAAAAACCTTGATCTGGCATTGAAGCCGGCCGCCGGCGAAGAATGGCGTCTGACGCTGGAGTCAGGCGGCGCGGCGCGTACGTTCACGCTGGCGATAAGCAATGGTGCGCTGACGCGGTTTAACGCGTGGTGGCCCGCAGGCTGGCCCAAGCCCAGCGCCGGCGTCGTCAGCGGCAAGCTGACGTTCAGCGGCGAGCGCGATGCGCGCGCCAGCGCCGAACTCACTTTCTTCAACTTCGGCTTCGGCGACGACAGCGGGCTGCACGCCGGCGAGAAAATTGCCGTGGCATTGTCGTTGCAGGCGCAGACGCAGGAGCACGGCGGGCAATGGCAGTGGCAGGGCAAGCTTGACTGGAAAAGCGGCGATGTATTCTGGCAACCGCTGTTCGTTGGCGGCGGTGGCCATGTGCTGAGCGCCGCCGGCACACTCGATGCGCAACGCCTGTCGATAGAGCGCGGCCAGTTCGCGCTGGCGGGTGTTGCCAATATGGATTTCAGCGCTGTGTTCGATCGCGGTGCCGGCAAGTTGACCGCAGCGAATATTAAAAGCAGCAATATCGACATTGCCACCCTTTACGGCAAGCTGCTGAAGCCGGCCATGCAGGGCACGGCGCTGGGCGACCTGCGTTGCGAAGGGCATGCCGATATTTCTCTCGATATCAAAGACGGCGCGATTGCTGCGGCCGATGTCGCGTTCAGGCGGGTTTCGGTGGAGGACAACGGTCGCCGCTTCGCGTTGTTTGGTTTGAGCGGCAGCCTGCCGTGGCATCACGATGAGTGGAAGGCCGCAAAACTGCAGGTGGCTGGCGGCGAAGCGTTGCGCGTGCCGTTCGGCGCCTTCGATTTTCCGCTTGAAACACGCGGCCTGCGCGTGCGCATACACGATGTGCAGGTGCCGGTGCTCGATGGCAAACTGGCAGTGAACGATTTCGTCACCAGCGGCGAGCGCGATAGCTGGCGTTGGCGTTTCACCGGCGGGATCACGCCGATTTCGATGCAGCAGTTCACGACGGCGTTGGGCCTGCCGGTGATGCACGGCACTTTGTCCGCGGTGATCCCGGCCGTCAGCTATCAGCGGTCAACGCTCAAAGTCGATGGCGCGTTGTTGTTCAAGGTATTCGATGGCACGGTGACGGCACGCAACCTGACGCTGGAAAATCCGCTGGGCAAGGTGCCGCAACTGAACGCCGATGTCGAAATGCGCAATCTCGACCTCGACTTGCTGACGCGCACATTTTCGTTCGGCAACATCACGGGTCGCATCGATGCGGACGTCAAGGCGCTGGAACTGGTGAACTGGGAGGCGGTGCGATTCAATGCGCGCGTCGCCAGCAGCGCCGGCGAATATGCACGGCGCATCAGCCAGGCTGCGGTGCAGAACATTTCGGCGCTCGGCGGGGCGGGTGCGGCGGCTGCAATCCAGCGCAGTTTCCTGCGGTTTTTCGAGACATTCGGTTATTCGGCGCTGGGCTGGAGCTGCAGGCTTGAGTCGGGCGTATGCCAGATGGGCGGCATCGAAAACGTGCCGCAAGGTTATGTCATCGTGAAGGGCGGCGGCATACCGGCGATCACGGTGTTGGGCTACAATCGGAGCGTGGGCTGGCGCGAGTTGCTCGAGCGCCTGCAGCGCGTGACGGAAGGCAACGTCATCGTCAAATAGATGGGGAAACAAATTCTATGCGAAGTCTGACCTTGATCGCTGGACTGGGTTGCGCACTGCTGCTGCTGCAGTCGTGCGTGACCATCAATATTTATTTCCCGGCGGCAGCTGCCGAAAAAGCCGCCGACAAAATCATCGATGAAGTGTGGCAGATCAAGAAGCCGGAATCGGCGGCTCCGGTATCGCCCAATTCACCGCAAGCCAAATAAGGACCATCATTATGGGAACTCTGAATATTGCGCGTGGTGGCTGCATGGCGTTTTTACTATTGCTGGCCGTGAACGCCTGGTCGCAAGCCAATCTTGAAGTGAATACGCCGGCGATCTCGGCATTGCAGTCGAGCATGCAGAAACGCCACGGCGAACTGGCCGCCTTCTACGGGAACGGGGCAGTGGGCCTGACGCGCGACGGTTTTGTCGCCTTGCGCGACGCCAACGCGGTGTCGCTGGCGCAGCGCCAGCAGGTTAACGGGCTGGTGGCGGCTGAAAACCAGGACCGCACCGCCCTTTACCGGGAAATCGCGCGCGCCAACGGCAAGCCGGAGTGGGAAAACGAAATCCGCACGACTTTCGCGCAACGCTGGATCGACAAGGCGCAGGGCGGCTGGTACTTCCAGAACAATGCCGGGGCGTGGACGCGCAAGTAGTGGCACCGGTACTGGTTTTCGATATCGAGACGGTCCCCGACGTTGCCGGGCTGAGGAAGCTCTATGGCTTGGGGACCGACCTCGCCGACGAGCAGGTCGCAGCGATGGCATTTCAGCGACGCCGTCAGGCTACCGGCAACGATTTTTTGCAATTGCACCTGCAGCGCGTGGTCGCGATTTCGTGCGCGCTGCGCGACCGCGACAGCTTTCGCGTCTGGTCGCTCGGTGAGCCGGATGACGGCGAAGGGCAGTTGATCCAGCGGTTTTTCGACGGCGTCGAAAAGTACACACCGCAAATTGTGTCCTGGAACGGCGGCGGTTTCGATTTGCCGGTGCTGCATTACCGCGGCCTGGTCCACGGCGTGCATGCCGACCGTTATTGGGACCAGGGCGAGGACGACCGCGAGTTCAAGTGGAACAACTACATCAGCCGTTATCACTCGCGCCATCTTGATCTGATGGATCTGCTTGCAATGTACCAGCCGCGCGGCGCCGCACCGCTTGATCAGCTGGCGCAACTGCTCGGTTTCCCCGGCAAGATAGGGCTGGAGGGTTCGCAGGTGTGGCAGGCGTGGCAGGACGGCAAGATCGCGCAGATTCGCGCCTACTGCGAAGCGGACGTTGCCAACACCTATCTGGTCTACCTGCGTTTCCAGCTGATGCGCGGCGCGCTGTCGTCCGACCAGTACCAGCAGGAAATCAGTCTGGTGCGAACCACGCTCGAAAAATCGCCCGACCAGCACTGGCGCGAATTCCTGCAGCTTTGGCCGGCCTGAGCCGGCGCTTCACGCACAGTGTCCAACACGCTCCGCGTTGAATCGCTTGATCAGGAAGGCCGCGGCGTCGCGCATGCCGACGGCAAGGTAATCTTCATCCAGGGCGCGCTGCCCGGCGAGCTGGTGACCTACACGTCTTTTGTTAAAAAGCCCAGCTACGAGCTCGCGCAGGTCGGGCAGGTTATAGAGCCTGCACCCATGCGCGCCACGCCGCGCTGCCCGTATTTCGGCCTGTGCGGCGGCTGTAGCCAGCAGCATTTCGACGCGCGCGCGCAGGTCGCCGCCAAGCAGCGCGTGCTCGAAGACAATCTGCGGCATATCGGCAAAGTCACGCCCGGCAACATACTGCCCGCGATTTACGGCGAGCCTTGGGGCTACCGCCACCGGGCGCGTTTTTCGGCGCGCTACGTGCCAAAAAAGGGCGGTGCGCTGATCGGGTTTCGGGAGAAACGCAGCAGCTATGTCACCGACATGACGACCTGTGAGGTAATACCGCAGCGTATTTCGGCGCTGCTGGTGCCGCTGCGCGGGTTGATTGGCGGGCTGTCCAGGCCGGAGCGCATGCCGCAGATCGAACTTGCGATCGGCGTCGATACGGATGCGCTGGTGCTGCGCATCCTCGAACCGTTAAGCAGCGCGGACGAAGCGTTGATCCGCCAGTTCGCCGACGACCATCGCGTGCAGTTTTTCGTGCAATCGCGCGGGCCCGATACGGCAGTGCCGTTTTACCCGCCGCACGATGGCGTGCTGTATTACAAGCTGCCGGAGTTCGATCTCGAATTGGGTTTTTCGCCGACCGAATTCACCCAGGTCAACGCGGCGGTGAACGTGGTGTTGGTGCGGCGCGCCCTGATGCTGCTGGCGCCGCAATCCGGCGAGCGCATTGCCGACATGTTTTGCGGCCTCGGCAACTTTACACTGGCGATCGCGCGCAGCGGCGCGAGCGTGCTCGGTATCGAAGGCGCGCGCTCGCTGGTCGAGCGGGCGCAGTCGAACGCGGTACGCAACGGATTGAGCGCAGCGGCCGAGTTCCGGCAGGCCGATTTGTTCAAAATAGATCAAACGAGCCTGGCGGAGCTTGGCCGTTTTGACAAAATGCTGATCGACCCGCCGCGCGACGGCGCGGCTGCGCTCATCAACGCGTTGTCAGATGACGCGCCGCAGCGTATTGTCTATGTGTCCTGTAATGCTGCAACCCTCGCGCGCGATGCCGGCGTGCTGGTGCACGCCAAAGGCTATGCGTTGACTGCCGCGGGCGTGGTCAATATGTTTCCCCACACTTCCCATGTTGAGTCGATTGCCGTGTTTGATAAAAATGAGTAACAGATAACGCGTGACCGGCAATAAAAAAGGGCATCCGCAGATGCCCTTGGTGAGAATTGGGACTTTGCGTCAGTCCCGATTTCCCGTAAATGCCATCAGCAATTGCAGCAGGCTGGTGAACAGGTTGTATACGCTCATGTACAACGTCAGTGTCGCCGAGACGTAATTGGTTTCGCCGCCTTGCACGATCCGGCTGACCTGCCAGAGGATCATGGCGGAGCTGAACAGCACGAACGCGCCGCAGATCGTCAGATGCATCACCGGGCTCGCAAAGAAAATATTGGCGACCACAGCCAGCATGATGATAATGCCGCCGACCGCCAGGAAATTGGTCAAGAAACCGAAATCCTTGCGCGTAACCGTGGCGATACCGGCCATGGCGAAGAACACCGCGGCTGTGCCGCCGGCGGCCAGCGCGACCAGTTGTCCGCCATTGCTAAGTCCCAGTGCGACCTGCAGCAAGGGTCCCAGCAGTACGCCGAGGCCAAATGTCAGGGCCAGCAGCAGGGCGACGCCCAGGCCGCTATCGCGGTTTTTCTCGATCGCAAAAAACATGCCGTAGATTGCTGCCATCAGCACAAGCGACGAGACGATCGGGCTCGCGCGCATGAAGCCGAAGTTGAGGTTGATGCCCACCAGCGCGCCTATCCCGGTCGGGATCAGCGATAACGCCAGTAATAGATAAGTATTGCGCAGCACCCGCTGCTGTTGCACAACGAGCTGCTCGCTACCCACCGCCGCGCCAAAGGAATTTTGGTTCGGAATCAGTTCAGGTTGCATGTGGTAATTCTCCTTGGTTGGCCGGGGTTCCGGCTCTAGGGTAAGACTACCCAATGCGGCGCAAAGTTTCAATTAAATCTAAGATGGCAGGTATCGCGACGATTTTTCGCAAGCAATTGATACTACATGGTATTATTCGGCCCAGTTGGAGGCATGCCAGATTCGGAAGGTTGGCAGAGCGGTTGAATGCACCGCTCTTGAAAACCTGCAGGGTCGCAAGATCCTCGTGAGTTCGAATCTCACACCACTCTAAATTCAACCACTTAGCAACGCCCCGTATTTTTCTCCACGGCACATCTGGCGCTTTGTCCAATCTCAGTTGGACAGAAAATGGACAGGATTTTACGGCTCGCAGTTTGAGCTGTTCTCATTCTAAGGCCTTTGTCATGTGTCCATAGTTTGCCAAGAAGTTTGAGTTCGCCCCCCACCCACCCGGCACCCCCGCTATATAAACTGGTTCCATCCGGCTGCCCCTTCGCTCAGTTTTGCTCAAATGACAAACCCCGCCATCAAGGTGGTGACATCGCTGTAGCGCTCAGTCCAGGGAACGGTCAGTTCTTCAACGGTGCCGTCGCTGTATTTGAGTGGGGACACACGGGCCTTGATAACGGTCTCGAACTGACATGTGTCCAGGTGCCGCCATTGACGCTCGCTCCAGCCATTGACGTGCGCTCTGTTGGTGGCATCCGTTGGGTCCGCCCACACTTGCCCCTTCTTCAAAACAACTTCAACGACTACACACTGATCCGCCAGCGAGAGGTCTACCTTCTTGACCGACCAGGGTGTCTTCAATCCAAGAAGCTGCTCATATCGCGCTGTGTCTTTCATGTCTATTCCGAAAATTATGAAAAACTGGACTCTCCAGGATTGAGAGAAAAATCACATTGAAATTGATGAAGAACCCAATATCGAATCGGCGGAAACAATGACCTCTCTGCACCCGAAAAAACTTCTGATGACGAAATGGACGGCGGTAAGGCCGGTAGCAAAGCAAAAGCACTTTCTCGTGACGAAGGTGATCGAGCCGGAAACGGAGATTAAACCGGTTGAGTGGATCGAGATTGAAGCGGTCTATTCAAAGAGGGCCCGCCGTATCCAGTGGCAAGAATTACGGGACGAATCTGTCTGGCGTCAGGGGTGGGTTTAGTTAGTCGATTGGCAGAACCTTAGCAAACTGGTCAATGTGACTTCGGCGCTACTGGTCAATAACGAATTGGAAAAGCGCCCCTGTTAAAGGGGCGACTGGGTTGATCTGTATCAGGCGTAA
>CAMBSS010000075.1 GCA_945870465.1 Bordetella parapertussis
AAAAAGCGCGGTTGAATCAATAACCTCGACATGCGTCTAGTCTACGTTGCCGCACAGAATTCCGGACCGCGCGAATGCTAAAAGTCGTTATACGGAGCGCGACGCTATACCCGCACGCATTTGCCGGTCGTCGCCCGCCACGGGTGGTGACTTGATCTGGATCAGTACAGTTGCCGGTTGCGTCTGCTACCTTCCGTTTCGAACTGACACGCCCCGGCCTTAGGAGACCACTATGAAAACCGCCGCATTGACACTGGCTTTCGCATTCGCCGCCTCGCCGGCCATCGTCGCCGATCCCGCCAAGATAGATTGGGGCAAGGTGCCCGTCACCGACGTGACACTGTTCTATCCCGGCCAGTCATCCTACGAGTGGGTGCGCAGCGTCGCCCACCCGGGTTCTGGCGTGGTGCAGACCGGTGGCGCATGCGTCACGTGCCACACAGGCAAGGAAAAGGCCATGGGCGACAAACTCGTCAAGGGAGGGCCGCTGGAGCCCATGCCAGTCAAAGGCAAGGCCGGCACTGTTGATCTGAAATTCCAGGCCGCCTACGATGCCAAAAATGCCTACCTTCGTTACCAGTGGAAGACGCAGTTGCCGGATGCCGGCACCGAGCACCAGTATTTGCGCTTCGACGGCAAGGAATGGAAGGTCTACGGTTATCCCAAGCTCGACAAGCCGGTACAGGAGGGCAAGCAGGCGGGCATCTACGAATCACGAATGACGATCATGATCGACGACGGCAAGGTGCCGCAGTTCGCGCAGCAAGGCTGCTGGCTGACCTGCCACGACGGACAGCGCGACATGCCCAAACAGTTCACCAGCGACGAGGTGAAGGCCAACGCATTGCTGACGGCGATCAAGAAAGGCGACGTGCGCAAGTATTTGCCCGCCACCCGTAGGGACCCGTCGGACTGGAAGACCGGCAAGTCGGTTGAAGAGATCAACAAGCTCAAAGCGGCCGGCGGTTTCGTCGACCTCATACAGTGGCGCGGCCACCGCTCGCACGGCGTTGGCATGGCGGATGACGGGTACGTCCTCGAGTTTCGCCTGTCGGATGCGGGCAAGGACATGTTCAGCGGCAATGCCGACGCGAAAATGCATACACCCAAATTCATGTGGGACGAGAAGAAAGTCGGTTACAAGTCCATCACGGAAAAAGATCTGCGCAAAGGCGACCATTTCCTGGTCCGCGAGCAGAACGCGGTGCCGTTCGACCCCAACGCGGGCTGGAAAGAGGGCGACCTGATTCCCGACTACCTGCTCAGCCGTGAGGACGCCAAGGGCTCGGCCGCGGACAACAACGCCATCGCCAGCTGGAAGGACGGCATGTGGACTGTCGTGATCATCCGGCCGCTGGGCCTCGCCAACGACGACGATAAATCGCTGAAGGAGGGCGGCGTCTACAACGTCGGCTTCGCGGTGCACGACGACAACATCACGACGCGCGGCCATCACGTGTCGTTTGGCAAGACCCTCGGCATCGGCGCCAAGGCCGATATCCAGGCGGTCAAGCTGCCGTAACCAGCGAGGCCCCGCGCAGCAGCGCTTTGAGCGGATGGCCTGAGCTGCCGATTGAATTCCGCGTAGGGCAGGCGCACAATCGCCGTTCTATGAACGCCAGCCGACCCGCCACCGTCTATCCAGTGACGGTCATCATGGACTGCAAAGCTCTAGCGGGCAACCGCTGGCAGACCGTGCAATGGGAAGCGAAAGGCGTCGTGCGCGACACGGCGCCGGCCGGTAGCGCCGAGCAGGTCATCGAGCGCAGCGACCAGCTGACCCGCATCGCATTTCCCGGACATGAGATACGCCTGTATCGCGACGAAGCCGAAGGCTATTTGCTGAACATCACCTCGCCGGACCCCAAGGTTTTCGTCCTGTGGCGCATGGAAGACGAGGTGGCGCGGCCACAGCGCGTGACCGTCAGCTATCACGAAGGCGTGCGCTGGATGGATAGCGATGAAAACGTGGATGGCGTGTCGCTGCCGCCGGAGTTGGTGCCTTGGATGCGCGAATTCGCCACGCTGCATTACACGCCGGAAGTGAAAAAGGCCAGGCGCTACGCGAGCAGCAAGGACAAGGGCCGCATGGGCAACAGCGGATAAGCGCATGAGCGACGACGAAAAAGAATCCGGTGACAGCGAATTCCTGTCGCGCTGGTCGCGTAGAAAGCAGGAGGCGCGCGAGCAACCGCCGGCGGCGCAACCCGTGGTTGCAGCAGACGCACCTGTCCCCGCGTTGCCGCCGGTGAACGAACTGACACTGGAATCAGATTTCAGCGGTTTCATGCATCCCAAGGTCGACGACAACCTGCGCCGCGCAGCGCTCAAAAAACTGTTCAGCGACCCGCATTTCAATATCATGGACGGTCTCGATACCTATATCGACGATTACTCGCAGCCCAATCCCATTCCGCCCGCCATGCTTGCCGGCTTGCGACAGGCGCAGAATATCCTGGCATGGGCGAAAGAAACCAAAGAAGAAACCGCGGCAAGATTTGCGCCGCCGCCCGCGGAAAACAGCGCGCTGCCGCCCACGGAACAATCGACGCTGCCCGCCGACGAAATCGCGCCGCCGCCTGAGGTAGTGCCGGCAGCGAATGCGCAGCCAACTGCAGCGGAACCGGCGGCGGACGCGGCCGCCGAACGGAAGTCGTAGCGCCGGGCAGAGGATTTAGCTAGTATCTGCGCACGTTGATTACGGCGCCCATCATTCGATCTCTCATTTCATGACCGAGCCACGGCATAAACTGTTGTTGTGCAATTGCAATCGCACCATGCAGTTCGATGGCAAAGCGGTCGCGGGCGCGCTGGGGGCAAGCGCAGGACCGCACATCCACAGCGAGTTGTGCCGCCGCCATGTCGCTGCATTTGAGGCTGCCGCCAAAAGTGGTGAGGACCTGCTGGTGGCGTGCACGCAGGAAGCGCCGCTTTTCACCGAACTGCATGAGCAATTCCAGGCGGTGGGCAATATCCGCTTCGCCAATATTCGCGAGACAGCAGGCTGGTCGGCCGATGCGGCCGCGGCGGCGCCGAAAATTGCAGCGCTGTTGGCGGTCGCGGATTTGCCGGAGCCCGAACCGGTGCCGCTGGTGCCGTACCAGTCGCACGGACAGTTGCTGATCATCGGGCCGGCTGACGCCGCGTTGAAATGGGCCGACAGTCTTGCCGCGCAACTGCAAGTCAGTGTGCTGATCGCTGACGGCAGCGGCCGCACGGAACTGCCGTTGGAACGCCGCTACCCGGTGTATTCCGGGCGCGACTTCAAAGTCGCCGGGTATCTGGGCGCATTCGACGTCGCATGGGAGCAGGGCAATCCGATCGATCTCGAAGCCTGTACACGTTGCAACGCCTGTATTACCGCGTGTCCCGAGCATGCGATCGACTATAGCTATCAGATCGATCTGGATAAATGCAAGGCGCACCGGCAGTGCGTGAAAGCGTGCGGCGACGTGCGCGCCATTGATTTCGAACGCAACGAACCTGCGCGCAACGAGCGTTGCGATCTCGTGCTCGATTTGTCTGCCAAGCCACTGATCAAATTGCATCAACCGCCGCAGGGTTATTTCGCGCCGGGCAGCGATCCGCTCAAGCAGGCGCAGGCGGCGCGCGAACTGGCCACCATGACCGGCGAATTCGAAAAGCCGAAATTTTTCGTTTACCGCGAAAAAATCTGCGCCCACAGCAGATCCGAGATCGCCGGCTGCACGCAATGCATCGATATCTGCTCGACCGCAGCGATCAGCGCCGACGGCGATCACGTCAAAGTCGAGCCGCATCTGTGCATGGGCTGCGGCGCGTGTGCGAGCGTCTGCCCCTCCGGTGCGATGACCTATGCTTATCCGCGCGTGGCCGATGCCGGTATGCGCCTGAAAACGCTGCTGGGCACCTACGCCAAGGCCGGCGGCAAGCAGGCGTGCGTGCTCTTTCACAACGCGACCGATGGCCGCGAACTCATCATGCGGCTCGGCCGGCGCGGCAAAGGGCTGCCGGCCCGGGTGATCCCGTTCGAAGCATTTCATATCGCGTCGTTGGGCATAGATACTCTGCTCGGCGCGATCGCGTATGGCGCGGCGCAGGTCGTGATAGTCAGTGCCGGAACTGAGGCGCCGGATTATTTGTCAGCGCTAAAACGCGAGATGGGTTACGCGCAAAAAATTCTGACGGCGCTCGGTTATGGCAAGCGGCATTTCGAGCTGATCGAAGCTCGCGACAGCGCGGCGCTCGAAGCCGCGATTTGGGGCTTGCCGGCGGCGCCCGCGGCGCCATCCGCCGCAACTTTCAATCTGTCGAACGAAAAGCGCACGACACTCGACTTCATTTTCGAGCACCTGCTCAAATATGCGCCATTGCCGCAACAAGAAATCGGCTTGCCTGCGGGCGCGCCTTTCGGCGCGGTGGCGGTTGATAAGCAGAAGTGCACTTTGTGCATGGCCTGCGTCGGCGCCTGCCCGGAAGGCGCGTTGCTCGATTCCAAAGAGCTGCCGCAGTTGAGGTTTATCGAGCGCAATTGCGTGCAATGCGGTTTATGCGAAAAAACCTGTCCGGAAGAAGCCATCAGTCTGGCGAGCAGGTTGTTGCTGACGCCTGCGGCCAAGACCGAAGTGGTGTTGAACGAGGCGGAAGTATTCGCGTGCACCAAGTGCGGCAAGCCGTTCGCCACCAGGCAGATGATAGACAACATGCTGGGCCGGCTGGGTGCTCACTCCATGTTCAGCGCACCCGGTGCGCTCGAACGGCTGAAGATGTGCGCTGACTGCCGGGTGATCGACCTCATGCACAGCGCCCCGCACGGGTCTATTCACGATCTCAAATGATGGCCAACAATGATGCGTCGCACAAAATTACACCCGTGAACGAAGTGGTGGAAGCCGGGGAAAGCGCGCGCGCCGAGGTATATGCGCTGCTCAGCAGCCTTTTTTATCAGGCACCGACGAAAGAATTGCTCCACGTTATTGCAACCGCTTCCGTCATATGCAATGATGAACCAGTTTCCGACTTTTGCCTCGCATGGCGTGCATTGCAACAAGCCGCCGCGCAAGCGGATGCAGAAGCGGTGAAGGACGAGTTCGATGCGGCATTTATCGGGACGGGACGGCAACCGGTGATGTTGTATGGCTCGTTTTATGTAGCAGGGTTCCTACACGAGAAGCCGCTGGCGTATTTGCGCGATGATCTCACCAAGATGGGACTGGCGCGGCGCGGCGATCGTCACGAATCGGAGGATCATGTGTCAGCGCTGTGCGACGTGATGCGTTTTCTGATAGCGGGCGATGCCGATACGGCACCCGCGGCGCTTGATTTACAGCGCGATTTTTTTCACCGGCACCTTCAGCCCTGGCACGCGCAGCTCAGCGCCGCCGTCATCAGCGCCAATCAAACCGATTTCTACAAGCACGTCGCGCAGCTATTGCGCGAATTTTTTGCCGTCGAAAATACAGCCTTCGACATGGGCTGATGTCACCGAGGAGCACGCCATGACGATCAAACCCAGTTCCAGCCGCAGAAAGTTTCTCGCCACGCTCGGCGTCGGCGGCGCTGCCGCCGCCACCGTCGCGCTCACGCGGCAGGGCGCAGAGCCGGAGCGCGCGGCCGCGGCCACGCCGCCGCAGGGCAAGGGCTACCAGCTTACGGAACACGTGCGCAATTACTACCGTACCACCAAAGTTTAATTCGCCGGAGACGCCATCATGCTATTGACCAGAAAAGCGAGCACTGCCGCGGCACCATCCAGCCGACTGAGCCGCAACGTCGCGGGTTATCTCGGCAAAACGATAGACCGCAGGGCTTTCCTCAAGCGTTCCGGTCTGGCGGTCGGCGCGGGTGCGGCGGTGAGTCAGTTGCCGTTCTCGATGATGGGCAAGGCCAAAGCGGCCGAGCAGGCCGAAGGCGGCAAGATCGAGGTCAAGCGCACCGTATGCACGCATTGTTCGGTCGGCTGTGCAATCGACGCCGTGGTACAGAACGGCGTATGGATACGCCAGGAACCGGTGTTCGATTCGCCTATCAACCTCGGCGCGCATTGCGCCAAAGGCGCATCGATCCGCGAGCACGGGCACGGCGAACACCGCCTGAAGTACCCGATGAAGCTCGTCGACGGCAAGTGGAAGAAGATCGGCTGGGACGATGCGCTGAAAGAAGTCAGCGACAAGCTGCTGGCGATCAGGAAGGAAAGCGGGCCAGATGCGACTTTCTGGATCGGCTCGAGCAAACATAATAACGAGCAGGCCTACCTGCTGCGCAAGTTCGTGTCGTTCTTCGGCACCAACAACATGGACCACCAGGCGCGCATCTGCCACTCAACGACGGTCGCGGGAGTGGCGAACACTTGGGGCTATGGCGCGATGACCAACTCCTACAACGACGAGCAGAATTCGAAATGCATACTGTTCTTCGGCAGTAACGCGGCGGAAGCGCACCCGGTTTCGATGATGCACACGTTGCACGCGAAGGAAAACGGCGCCAAGGTGATCTGCGTCGATCCGCGGTTCACGCGCACGGCGGCCAAAGCCGACAAGTACTACCGCATCAGGTCGGGTGCGGACGTCGCTTTCCTGATGGGCATGCTGCATCACATCTTCAAGAACGGCTGGGAAGACAAGGATTACATCAAGGCGCGCGTCTACGGCATGGAGAAGGTGAAAGACGAAGCCGCCAAATGGACGCCGGACAAGGTCGAGGAAGTGACCGGCATGAAAGAAGCGGAAGTGCGCGACGTCGCCGAGTCGATGGCAAAGAACCGCCCGAGCACCATCGTCTGGGCGATGGGCCAGACCCAGCACACCAACGGCAATGCGATCGTGCGCGCAAGCTGCATACTGCAACTCGCGCTCGGCAACGTCGGCGTGGCCGGCGGCGGCTGCAATATTTACCGCGGCCATGACAACGTGCAGGGCGCCACCGACGTCGGGCCCAATCCGGATTCGTTGCCGGGGTATTACGGTCTGGCGCCTGGATCGTGGGCGCACTTCGCGCGCGCATGGGGTGTTGATCTCGACTGGATCAAGAAACAGTTTCCCTCGCCGGCGATGATGGAAAAGCCGGGCATCACCGTATCGCGCTGGATCGACGCGGTGCTGGAAAAAAACGAAAGTCTCGACCAGGATTCGAACCTGCGCGCGGTGGTCTACTGGGGGCACGCGCCGAACAGCCAGACGCGTGGCGCCGAAATGATAGAGGCCATGAAAAAGCTTGATCTGCTGGTCGTTATCGACCCGTATCCGTCGGCCACCGCGGCGATGATGGCGATGGCGCGCAAGGACGGCGCGTACCTGTTGCCGGCCGCGACGCAGCTTGAATGCGCGGGCTCGGTGACGGCGTCCAACCGCTCGATACAGTGGCGCGAAAAAGTGATCGAACCGATGTTCGAGTCGCGCACCGATCATATGCTGATGTATCAACTCGCGCAGAAGCTCGGGTTTGCCGATCAACTGATCGGCAAGCAGGCCGATGGCAAAACGAAAATCAAGCTGGTCAAAGGCAAGGGCGGCATGGAAGAGCCCGACGTCGAAGACATACTGCGTGAAATCAACCGCAGCGTGTGGACGATAGGCTATACCGGGCACTCGCCGGAGCGACTGCAGGCGCACATGCGCAACATGCATGTATTCGATGTGAAGACGCTGCGCGCGAAAGGCGGCAAGGACGCCAAAACCGGTTACGTGCTGGACGGCGATTATTTTGGGCTGCCGTGGCCGTGCTACGGCACGCCGGAACTCAAGCATCCTGGCTCCCCGGTGCTCTACAACACTTCGCTGAACATGATGGACGGCGGCGGCAATTTCCGCGCGAACTTCGGCGTCGAACGCGAAGGCGTCAACCTGCTGGCCGAAGACGGTTCGTGTTCCCTCGGCGCCGATCTTGCGACCGGTTATCCGGAGTTCGATCACGTGCTGCTGAAGAAACTCGGCTGGTGGGAAGAACTCACCGACGATGAAAAGAAAGCAGCCGAAGGCAAGAACTGGAAGACCGATTCGTCGGGCGGCATCATACGCGTGGCGATGAAGGTTCATGGCTGCCATCCGTTCGGCAACGCCAAGGCGCGCGCCGTGGTGTGGAATTTCCCGGATGCCGTGCCGCTGCATCGCGAACCGCTGTTCAGTCCGCGGCCTGACCTCGTCGACAAATATCCGACGCACGACGACCAGAAGAGCCGCTGGCGCATGCCGGTGCTGTTCAAGACCGTGCAGCAGGCCAACAAGGACGCCAGCAAGCAGTATCCGCTGATCATGACGAGCGGACGCCTGGTCGAGTACGAAGGCGGCGGCGAGGAGACGCGTTCCAATCCGTGGCTCGCCGAACTGCAGCAGGAAATGTTCGTCGAAATCAATCCGAAGGACGCCAACGACCGCGGACTGAAGCACGACGAATACGTATGGGTAGAGACGCCAACCAAGGCGCGTCTGAAGGTCAAGACCCAGGTGACCGAGCGCGTGGCGTCGGGCACTGTGTTCCTGCCGTTCCACTTCTCAGGGTGGTTCATGGGCAAGGACCTGCTCGACAAGTATCCGGAGGGCGCGGCACCCATTGTGCGCGGCGAAGCGGTGAATACCGCCACGACCTACGGTTACGACATCGTGACCATGATGCAGGAAACGAAAACGACGCTGTGCCAGATCAGCAAAGCGGCATAACGACAACCAGAGCCGAGGAGTACCGACATGGCAAGAATGAAATTCCTGTGCGACGCCGAGCGCTGCATCGAGTGCAATGGTTGCGTTACCGCCTGCAAGAGCGAGCACGATATTCCGTGGGGCGTGAACCGCCGCCGCGTGGTGACGCTGAATGATGGCGTGCCCGGGGAAAAATCGATTTCCGTTGCGTGCATGCACTGTTCGGACGCGCCGTGCATGGCAGTGTGCCCGGTCGATTGCTTTTACAAGACTTCCGAAGGCGTGGTGTTGCACGACAAGGATCTGTGCATCGGTTGCGGCTACTGCTTCTACGCGTGCCCGTTCGGCGCGCCGCAGTTCCCGCAGGACGGCGCGTTCGGATTGCGCGGCAAGATGGATAAATGCACGTTTTGCGCCGGCGGACCGGAAGCGGATAACTCTGCGGCAGAATACAAAAAATACGGCCGCAACCGGCTGGCCGAAGGCAAATTGCCGGCGTGCGCAGAAATGTGCTCGACCAAAGCGCTGCTGGGCGGCGATGCGGATGTTATTTCGGATATCTACCGCAATCGCGTGTTGAGACGCGGCAAGGGCTCGGAAGTCTGGGGTTGGGGAACCGCCTACGGCCAGCCCGAGGCCAAGCCGGCGCCGGCCGCGGCGCCCGGAGCGAAATCATGACGGCGCGCCAGATTTTGTCGATGGCGGGGGCCTGCGCGTTGGCGCTGTTGCTGGCGGGGTGCGGCGGCGAACGGCCCAAGGTGTACAAGCAGGGCGAATATCAGGGCAAGGAAGATGCGAAACCCTGGAACAACGGCCAGTTCAACGGCAACCAGGTTGAGTGGGAAAAAGCGGTCAAGGCGCGCAACCAGGGCCAGGACGAATACACTCGCGCCGTCGCGAGCGCCAAATAACAGGAACAGCCATGACAAGATTGTCGGTCTGCATGCGTATGTGGCCATTGCTGGCAATTCTGGGGGGCATATTGCTCGTTCCAGTCGCCGCCTGGAGTGCGGAGGACAGTGGTGCGAAGGAGCAGGCGCAGCGGCAGCTTACCCAGCCCGGCAATAATGCGCCCATGTGGCGGGATGTGCGTGAAGGCGCAAATCCGTATCAGACGACCCAGGTGCGCGGCGTCGAAACCAATATCCTGGTGCAGTCCGGCGGCCAGACCTGGCGCGAACTGCGTAACGGCCCGATTACCCTGTATGGCGGGTTGATCCTGATCGTCGTACCGCTGCTGATATTCGCTTTTTTCCGCTGGAAAGGGCCGCTGTCGCTGCACGACAAACCGACCGGGCGCATGATCGAGCGCTTCAGCGATTGGGAGCGGATGGTGCACTGGGCAACAGCGATTAGCTTCGTGGTGCTGGCGGTCAGCGGTGTGATCATACTGTTCGGCAAGCACGTGATGCTGCCGGTGTTCGGTTACACGGCATTTTCGTGGCTCGCCATCCTCAGCAAGAACCTGCACAACTTTGTGGGTCCGCTGTTCGTGTTCTGCACGCTGGTGATGTTCGTCACCTTCGTTCGCGACAACATCTGGCGGGCCATGGATTTTGCGTGGCTGGCGAAGGCGGGCGGCCTCCTGGGCGGGCACGAGGTACCTTCAGGACGCTTCAATGGCGGCGAAAAAACGTGGTTCTGGTTTGGTGTCACCTTGCTTGGAATAGTCGTCGGCGCGACCGGCTTGGTGCTGAATTTTCCGAATTTCGCACAAACGCGAGAAATCATGCAGCAGGCCAACGTGATACACGCCGTTGCCGCGGTGATTTTTGTCGCGGCTTCCCTCGGCCATATATATCTCGGCACTGTAGGCATGAAGGGCGCCTACGAGGCCATGCGGACAGGCTATGTGGACGAGACCTGGGCGAAAGAGCACCACCAAGTCTGGTATGAGGAAGTCAAAGCCGGCAAGGCGCGCCAGGGTTTTGCGGACAACGCGCCAGTGGAAGTTAAAACCCAGATCGCCGAAGCGATCAAGGCCTGAGCGGACATACGCGGGAGAAAACGATGCAATCCAAAAAAGCCATTTTTATAGCAGCACTGTGCTGGGCTGTCGCCGGTGCGGTTTACGCAAAATTGCCGGCGCCACAGTTGACCGATGAGCAGAAAGCCAAGGCGGAAGAAACCAAAGCCAAGGCGGCCGAAGCAGCCAAAAAGGATGCTGAAGCGCTGAGCAAATCGCAGGACCGCGTTGCCGCCGGCTATGTCAAGGCGCAAAAGGCCAAAGGCGTTACGGTCAAGCCTACGCCGATCGCGGTGGCGGCCGCACCTGCCGCTCCCGCGCCCGCGGCCAAGCCCGCCGCCGCTCCGGCGGCACCAACACCGGCGCCAGCACCAGCACCAGCCAAGAAATAATTGCAGCAATCCACCCGCATCGCGAACCCGGCTGCGGCCGGGTTTTTTTTGGATATCTCTGGCTCAATCCGCTAAAATACGCCGCTTCGTCAGGAACCTGCGTGACGGTGTGGTTGCCGGCCAGCCGCGATTGCCTTTCGATTCTTGACCGACCTGACTCCTACCGATGAAACCCCGCCATAAACGCATTGCGATGATCGCGACAGGCCTTGCCGCACTGGGCGCGGCGAGCGCGCTGGTGCTCAGTGCGTTTCAGAGCAACCTGGTGTTTTTCTTCAGCCCGAGCCAAGTCCTCGCCAACGAGGCGCCGCGCAGCAAGGTGTTTCGTATCGGCGGGATGGTCGAGCAGGCGAGTCTCAAGCGCGGAAGCGATGGGCTTACGGTAAGATTCCGCGTGACGGACACTGTGCAAACGATCGACGTCGTCTATACCGGCATCCTGCCCGACTTGTTCAAAGAGGGTAAAGGCGTGGTTGCACAGGGCCGTCTTGGCAACGACGGCGTATTCCAGGCAACCGAAGTACTAGCCAAGCACGATGAGAATTACATGCCGCCCGACGCCAAGCACGCGATCGAGCAGGCGCAAAAAGCGCAAAAAAGCGTAATTACCAAATAAGAAGGCGTACATGATTCCCGAAATTGGCCAGTTTGCACTGATACTCGCGCTGTTGCTCGCGCTGATCCAGGGCGTGTTGCCCATCGCCGGCGCGGCGCGCGGCAATGCGGCCTGGATGGCGGTAGCGCGTCCCGCGGCGCAAGGCCAGTTCACGTTCGTAGCGATAGCGTTTGCGTGCCTCGCATGGTCGTTCGTGCAAAACGATTTCTCGGTGCTCAACGTCGCCACCAACTCCAACTCCCAATTGCCGGTGCTTTACCGCTTTGCGGCCACGTGGGGCTCGCACGAAGGCTCGCTGCTGTTGTGGGTGCTGATGCTCAATGTGTGGACTGTCGCGGTGACCGTATTCAGCCGCCACCTGCCGGCGCCGCTGGTCGCGCGCGTGGTGGGCGTGATGGGGCTGGTGTCCATCGGTTTCGTGCTGTTTATGCTGTTGACTTCCAATCCTTTCGATCGCCTGCTGCCACCGGCGCCGGACGGCCGCGACTTGAATCCGCTGCTGCAGGATCCCGGTATGGTCATCCATCCGCCCATGCTCTATATGGGCTACGTAGGCTTTTCCGTCGCTTTTGCGTTCGCGATCGCAGCCTTGCTGGGCGGCCGGCTCGACGCGACGTGGGCGCGCTGGTCGCGGCCGTGGACCACCGCGGCGTGGTGCTTTCTGACCGTCGGCATCATGCTTGGCAGCTGGTGGGCGTATTACGAACTCGGGTGGGGCGGCTGGTGGTTCTGGGACCCGGTCGAGAACGCCTCGTTCATGCCGTGGCTGGTCGGCACCGCGCTGATGCATTCGCTGGCAGTGACAGAAAAGCGCGGCGGCTTCAAAAGCTGGACAGTGCTGCTCGCGATCTGTGCTTTCAGCCTGAGCCTGCTCGGGACTTTTCTGGTGCGCTCGGGAGTTCTCACATCGGTGCACGCGTTCGCTACCGATCCGAAGCGCGGCATTTTTATACTCGCGTTTCTGGCCATCGTGATCGGCGGCTCGCTGGTCCTCTTCGCATGGCGCGCGCCGCGCGTCGGTCTCGGCGGCAGCTTTAACATCATCTCGCGCGAATCGATGCTGCTCACCAACAATGTGCTGCTGCTGGTCGCCACGGGCTCCGTTTTGCTCGGCACGCTGTATCCGCTGTTTCTCGACGCGCTGAACCTGGGCAAGATTTCGGTCGGCCCGCCGTATTTCGACAGCGTGTTCGTACCGCTGATGACGCCGGCGTTGTTCCTGATGGGGATCGGTCCGCTGGTGCGCTGGAAAGAGGGCGACATGCCGGAACTAATGGTGCGCCTGAAATGGGCGTTCGGCGTCAGCGTGGTTACGGCGCTGCTGCTGCCTTTCGCCATCGGCAACTGGACGCCGCTGGTGAGTTTCGGCTTGCTGCTCGCAGTGTGGATACTGGTCACGGCCGCTTTCAATTTGCGCGAACGGCTGGCTTTGTCGGCCGGCGGCTGGCTGGCGGGACTGGCAAACCAGCCCCGCGGCTATTACGGCATGTTGATTGCGCATTGCGGCGTTGCCATATTCATCATCGGCGTAACGCTGGTCAAAGGTTACGAGACTGAACGCGATTTGCGCATGGAGGTCGGCGATACTGTCACCGTTGGCGGATATACGTTCCGTTTCGACGGTGCCGAGCCGGTGACGGGCCCGAATTATCGCGCCGCGCGCGGCAATGTCACCGTAAGCCGTGGCGACGCGGTGCTGAAGGTCATGCATCCCGAGAAGCGCACGTATAACGCGCAGCAGATGTCGATGACGGAAGCGGCAATTTCGTCGGGTCTGTTCGGCGATATCTACGTTTCACTCGGCGAGCCGGTCGACAACGGCGCGTGGAGCGTGCGCGTCTATCACAAGCCGTTCGTGACGTGGATCTGGGGCGGCTGCCTGATCATGGCGCTCGGCGGACTAGTGGCGCTGACGGACCGGCGCTACCGGAAAAGCGCTCAGCGTGCAGCGGAAACAGTGCCCGTCGGCGGCAAAGTCGCCGTATGACGCGCTACCTGATTCCGTTCGCGCTATTCGTCGCGCTGGTCGTTTTTCTCGGCATCGGCCTGGGGCTCAATCCGCGCGAAGTGCCGTCGCCGCTCATCGGCAAGCCGGCGCCCGCATTCCAGCTCGCGCAGTTGCAGCGTCCGGAGCTGACGTTCACGCAAAAGGACATGCAGGGCAAGGTGTGGCTGCTCAATGTATGGGCGTCATGGTGCGTGTCGTGCCGCGAGGAGCATCCGCTGCTGCTCGAACTCGCCAAGCACAACGTGGTGACCATCCAGGGCCTGAATTACAAGGACAAGCGCGACGATGCGCTCGCGTGGCTGAAACAATTCGGCGATCCGTACAACCTGAGCATCAGCGACAGCAACGGGCGCGTCGGCATCGACTACGGCGTGTACGGCGTGCCGGAAACATTTGTGATCGATAAGACGGGCGTCATTCGTTACAAGCATATCGGGCCGGTCACGCCGCAGGCGCTCAAAGACAAGATCCTGCCGCTGGTGCGGCAACTGCAGCAGTCATGAAAACAACAATACTGATGCTCATTTTACTTTTAGTGCTGCCGCTCCCCGTTCTCGCGCAGACCGCGCAACCCACGCCCGACGATCCGGTAACCAATAAGCGCGCGGTGCAACTGGCAGAGCAATTGCGCTGCCTCGTGTGCCAGAACCAGTCGCTGGCGGATTCGCATGCCGAGCTCGCGGTCGACCTGCGGCGCCAGATACGCGAGCAGATCGCGCAGGGTAAATCCGATTCGGCGGTCGTCGATTTCATGGTCGAGCGGTATGGCGAGTTCGTGCTGTATCGCCCGCCGATGAGGACCGCCACCTGGCTGTTGTGGTTCGGGCCGCCGTTGTTGCTCGTGCTCGGCATCGTCCTGCTGCTTCGCTACGTGCGTACTCGCCGTACGCGCATTGAGCAAGGACCTTTGACCGACGCGGAACAGCGCGCTGCGCAGTCGCTGCTGGTCGGCGATGAAGGAAAGCAGCGATGACGACGTTTTTGCTGGTTGCGGCGATTTTCATCGCCATCGCTTTGGCGTGTATATTGCCGCCCTTGTTGGGCCGGCAAAAAGGGGAGACGACCGCTTCCGCGGAAGCTTCCAATCTGGCGATTCTGCAGGACGGGCTGACCGAACTCGAGCGCGATTTGCGCAATGGCACGCTGCCGGCCCAGCAATACCTGTCGGCGCGCCAGGATCTCGAACGGCGGGTGCTGGAAGAAGGACGTGCGACTGCGGCGACTCCGCACGCACAGTCTGCGCATACGCGCCGGACGGGGGTGGCGCTCGCCATAGTCATTCCGCTGTGCGCGGCGGGGCTTTACTGGCAGCTTGGCACCCCCGGCGCGGTGACATTTAACGCGGCGTCGACGTCCGGCGGAAATGCAAAGAGCCCCCAGGTCGAAGCCATGGTCGGGCAATTGGCGCAAAAGCTGGAGAAGAACCCGCAGGATGGCAACGGCTGGGCGCTGCTCGGACGTTCGTACTTCATCATGCAGCGTTATCAGGAATCGGCAACCGCGTATGCGCGCGCGGTGGCGCTGATCAAGGATGACGCGGACTTGCTCGCGGATTTTGCGGACTCCGTGGCGATGACGCAAAACCGGCGCATCGACGCCAAGGTCATGCAAATCGTCGACGCGGCTCTGCGTATCGACCCTCAGCAATGGAAGGCGCTCGCCATCGCGGGATCCGCTGCATTTGACCGTCAGGATTACAAGAACGCCGTCGTCTTCTGGCAGCGTTTGCAGGCGCGCACCGAGCCCACTTCCGAGTTGGGCCGCATCGTCGCCGAAAATATCGCCGAAGCGCAGCAACTCGGCGGGATTAAAGCCTCCGGCAAACCCACAATGTCGCCGGTGCCGGAGGGAATCAAGCCTTTGGCCAAGGCCGCAACGCCGTCTGCGCCCGATGGGACGAAATCCGCCGCCAAGCCTGCTGCATCATCAGCGGCAGCCAGCGTGCGCGGCACGGTCAGCTTGAGTCCGGCGCTGGCGGGCAAGGTCGCGCCGACGGATTCCCTGTTTATCTTCGCGCGTGCCGCGGCGGGCCCACGCATGCCGCTCGCGGTCGTGCGCCGTCAGGTAAAGGATCTGCCGTTTACTTTCACGCTCGACGACAGTCAGGCGATGGCGCCGGAAATGAATCTCTCAAAATTCCGCGACGTCATCGTCGGCGCACGCATTTCCAAAAGCGGCAGTGCTACGCCGCAGAGCGGTGATTTACAGGGTTTGAGCGCGACGGTGCAGATAGGCGCCGACAACATCAAAATCGTCATCGACCAGGTCGTGCCCTAGCCGCCGGCGGTATTTTCCGATTCCCGGCGCGCCTGCCGTCCGCGCGCAATGAGCGCGGTGATTTCGAGCGCTATGCACGCGGCGGCCATGCCGTAAGACCACCAGACGTAGCCGGCGTAGCCGCCCATGGCCAAAAACTCGCCGACGCTGCCCCAGTTCATGTGCGCGGCCCGTTCATCTGCTTGACCCAGTCGCTGTTGCGTTCGCGCTCGAGGATGATGCAGCGCACGCGCATGAGCGCGGCGGCTATGCTGTAAAACCAGAATGCGAATACCATGATGAGCATGCCGGTGAGCATGGTGGTCGCCATGCTAGGGCTGCGCGTCAAGCTCACTGATGCGCCCTGGTGCAGCGTGTTCCACCATTTGACCGAAAAATAAATGATCGGCACGTTGATGACGCCGACCAGCGCGATGACCGCGCCTGCTTTATCGGCGCGGCGCGGATCGTCGATCGACGCCTGCAGGGACATGAAGCCAATATAGAGAAAGAGCAGAATCAGTTCCGAGGTCAGGCGTGCGTCCCACACCCACCACGTGCCCCACATCGGTTTGCCCCACAACGCGCCCGTCCACAATGCGATGAAGGTCATCAGCGCGCCGGTCGGGGCGAGGGCCGAGGCCATCATCGACGACAGGCGCGTGTTGAAGGCGAGTCCGATGCCCGCCCACATCGCCATCACGACATAAATGAACATCGACATCCACGCCGCCGGCACATGGATGAAAATGATGCGGTAGGCCTCACCCTGCTGGGCGTCGGTCGGTGCCACGAAGAAACCAATGTAAATTCCCGCTGCCGCGAGCAGGGCCGCGGTGACATAAAAGAGCGGTACCAGCCTGCCGGCGAGCGGGTAAAAGGTCTGCGGCGACGAATATTTGAACCAGTTCATAAGCCTACTCTACAGCAATTCGCAGCGCGGCCGCGGTCGCCCACGGCGCGAAGACGAGGGTGAACAATAACAGCGCGCCGAGTACCGACAAGTGCGCGGCCGCACCCAGGCCCGCCGCGCTCGCCTCGATTGCGCCGGCGCCGAATACCAGTACCGGCACATACAATGGCAACACGAGCAACGCGATGAGTCCGCTGCCGCGCAGCCCCAGCGTCAACGCTGCGCCGATCGCGCCGATCAGGCTTAACGTGGGTGTGCCCAGCAGCAGCGCGGCGAGTAAAACGGGAAACTCCGCGGTATTGAGGCCGAACTGGAGACCGATCAACGGCGCGACGAGCACCAGCGGCAGGCCGGTGGTGAGCCAGTGCGCGGCGATTTTGGCGAGAACCAGCAGGCTCAAAGGTTGCGGCGCCAGCAGCATCTGTTCCAGCGTGCCGTCTGCGTGGTCCGCCGCGAACAGGCGATGCAGCGCGAGCATGGAAGCGAGCAGGGCCGCCACCCATAGGACGCCGGCCGCCATGCTGCGCAGGAGCGCAGCTTCGGGGCCCACGCCAAGCGGAAACAAGCTCGCAACGATCACGAAAAAGAACACTGTCGTCAGCACGTCCGCGCGGCGCCTGAATGCAATCATGAGATCGCGTTGCGCGAGGCTGTGCAGAGTGCCGGATAGAGATAATTCGCTCATGCCGCAAGCTCTATGCGTTGCACCGTCGGTGCCTTGATCGCGACGTCTTGGTGCGTCGTCAGCACGACGATGCCGCCTTGCTCCAGATGGGATTCGATCAGAGATTGCGTCAACTGCACGGCGTGCGCGTCGAGGGCCGTAAACGGCTCGTCGAGTATCCACAGCGGACGCGCTGTCGAGAGGCGCAGGCGGGCGAGCGCTACCCGCCTGCGCTGGCCCTGAGACAACGTCTTGCAAGGCAGGTGAGCATGATTTCCGAGCCCAAACCACGCCAAGGCTGCCGCCTCACTTGTCATATCAATAACGATCGACGCGAGCGACGCGGAGAACCGCAGATTTTCGGCGGCCGTCAATTCGTCCTTCACGCCGCCGGCATGGCCGAGGTAAGCGAGCTGGCCGCGATATTGCTCGCCCAGCGCATGAATTTCCTCGCCTCGCCAGAGTATGGTGCCGGCTGCCGGATCAAGCAGTCCGCACAACATTCGCAGCAGACTGGTTTTGCCGCTGCCGTTGGCGCCGCGTACTTCAAGCAGGGTGCTGGCGGCAAGTTCGCAGTTGAGACCGGTGAATAGACGGCGCTCGCCGCGCTCGCAGGCCAGGGAATTAAAGCTGAGCAAGCTTCACACCGCCTGAACGCGCGTCAAACTGCGCCTTCCATGACCTGGACCTCAACTAGCGTGCCGGCCGCGACATTGCCCTGGTCGGTCGCCAGGATGATGAAACAATTGGCTTCTGTCATTGAGCGCAGGATGCCGGAGCCCTGCTCGCCGGTGACGCGCACGCTCCAGGCGCCCGCGGCGTCCTGCGTCAGAATGCCGCGCTGGAATTCAGTGCGGCCGGGTGCTTTTTTTAGATTGCTAGTGCACGGCACTTTGAAAGTCGGCAGCGGCGGCAGCGGGTCGCGGCCTGAGAGTTTCAGCAGCGCATCGCGGACGAATTGATAAAAAGTCACCATCACCGACACCGGGTTGCCCGGCAGGCCGAAGAAATGCGCGCCGCCGATGCGGCCGTAGGCGAGCGGACGCCCGGGCTTCATCGCGATTTTCCAGAACACGACTTCGCCCAGACGCTCGAGCAGTTCTTTCACGAAATCCGCTTCGCCGACCGACACACCGCCGCTGGTGATGACCACGTCGGCGCATTGGGCGGCTTCGTTGAATGCCTGCTCCAGCAGTTTCGGGTCGTCGCCGATGACGCCCATGTCGATGACTTCACAGCCCAGCCGGGTCAGCATGCCGTGTATGGTGTAACGATTGCTGTCGTAGATTTGTCCTGCGCCCAGCGTGCTGCCAATCGAGCGCAATTCGTCGCCAGTCGAGAAGAATGCGACGCGCAATTTTCGGTACACGGAAATTTCACCAATGCCGAGCGACGCAATGAGGCCGATTTCAGCCGGCCGCAGCAATTCGCCGCGTTTGAGCGCGACTTGCCCGGTTTTCAGGTCTTCGCCGGCGCGGCGCAGGTTCTGATTGAGGCGATGGCCGCCGCCGATAATTACGTTATCGCCCGCAGTTTTTACGTGCTCCTGCATGACTATGGTGTCGCAGCTTGCGGGCATGACGCCGCCCGTCATGATGCGCACGCACGTGCCGGCTTTGGGTTCGCCCTGGAACGGTACGCCCGCGAATGAACTCCCGGCCACCTTGAGCGTGACGTCGCCATCGGCCTTGAGGTCGGCGAAACGGACGGCATAACCGTCCATCGCGGAATTATCGTGCGACGGCACGTCGAGCGGAGACACGACGTCTTCGGCGAGCACGCGGCCCAGCCCTGCACGGATATGCACGCGTTCGACGACCGCCACGGGCGACAGAAAGCGCGCGATGAACTCGCGTGCCTTGGCGACCGGCATCGAGTTGGGATCGTAGTCGTCGGCGCAACTGGCGGCGCGGATGGAGTCAACAGAATTGTTCATGGGTGCTTTACAGGTTTTCACTGGCGGTGGCAAATTCTACCGGAATCCGGCGCCACGCAGTGCAGCCGCAATATGGGTGCACGCATGGTTAGGGGTTATTATTCGTGAAAGTTGTCGTGTGTGACGCGGGATCAGGAGAAAAGTGGTGTTACGAACTCGTTTTTTCCATGCACCTACTTTCGCGTGCATCGGTCTGGCGTTGTGTTGCGCTGCAACCGCATGGGCGGCGGAAGACATACGCCTGGCTACTACGACAAGCACCGAGAATTCCGGCCTGCTGAAAGTGATACTGCCGATGTTCGAGGCGAAATACGGCGGCAAGGTGAGGGTGGTGTCGGTTGGCACGGGCGCCGCGTTGAAGCTGGGCGAGAACGGCGATGCCGATGTGGTGCTTGTGCACGCGCGCGAACTTGAAGATAAATTCATGGCAGCGGGTTTCGGTTCGCTACGCAAGGACGTGATGTACAACGACTTCATCATCGTCGGTCCCGTCAGCGATCCGGCCGGTGTGCGCGGGATGAAAGACGTTATCGCCGCGATGAAAAAAATAAATGCGAGCGGCGCCAAGTTCATTTCACGCGGCGACGAGTCGGGCACCCACCAGATGGAAAAGGACTACTGGAAAAGTGCGAGCGTCGACGCCAAAGGGGCTTGGTATGTGTCCGC